>DASSVE010000076.1:0-26269 GCA_035706345.1 Acidimicrobiia bacterium | reverse complement strand
TCGCGGCCGCCCTGGCCTTGTTGAGCCCCTTCCGCTCCCGGCCGCAGATCTTTCTCCCCGGGTTTGCCCTGTTCCTGGGATTCCTCATTGCATATGTGCTGGTCGCACCATGGGGTTGCTCACAGTCATTCAGTCAGAGTGCGACAACCGGCGAGGAGACCGTTTCACCAGTCGTCTGCACCAGCCCGATCGGCATCGTGTACTCAGGGCCTGAGCCCTTCGAACCGACGGATAGTCCGCGAGAGTCCGCATAACGACGTGAAAGGTCGCGAAATATCGCGAAACAACGTGAGGTTGAGCAGGCACCCAGAAACCCAGCCGGCACAAGACGTTTCGGGCGATCACGCAGCTGGTTGGATGGTGGTCAGGGACGGCGTCGATCCGTCGACCTCCGGTTTTTCAGACCGGCGCTCTACCAACTGAGCTACCTGACCATGCAACCAATTCTGGTCGAATCGGTTGGCGGGCACGACGGGATTTGAACCCGCGACCTCCGGCTTGACAGGCCGGCGAACACTCCAGGCTGTTCTACGCGCCCTGGGGTTTCCCGCGAGTGCGGGCGACCGGTGAAGTATATCGGTCGGGGGATGCTGCTCAACCCGAGCTTTCGGCCCTCTAACCATGGGACGTTCTCCCCTGTCGAGCCCGGCCTGCCAGAGCCGAGGATATGAGAGACAAAGGGGGTTCGAAATAAATCTCACCATCGACCGCGTTCCGACCGTCGAGGAGTCGGACCGCTCCGGTCCGCCCCGGCATGTATTCGTACTCACCCTGGCGCTGGCCATCGTCGCCGGGTCCACGGCGGCTCTCACCTTCTTCCTCCCCGACGTGCTCCTCGGCCCGGCGGTCACCAACGGCAACGCCCGTGGCACCGCCCTGGTCATGCTGGCCGCGGGCGTGCCGGTGCTGCTTGCGTCGGGTCATCTGGCCAGCCGGGGATCGTGGCGCGCCGTCTACTTCTGGTTCGGCTCGATGTTCTATCTGGCCTACAACGCCTTCCTGCTGCTGTTCCTGACCCCGGTCAACAGCCTGTTCCTGCTCTATCTGGCGACGCAGGCGCTGGCCGTGTTCTCGATCTTCATGCTGTACGCGGCGATCGACCGTGACTGGCTCGTAGCCCAGATGCGGCCATTGCCGTACCGGGGGATGGCTGTGTTCGTTTGGGTGATCGTGGCCCTGAACGCCTTCGCCTGGCTGTCGGCAGTCATCCCCGCCCTCCTCTCCGGCGACCCGTTGTCGATGGTCGAGGGTATCGGGGTGGCCACCAACGCGGTCTACGTCCAAGACCTCGCGTTCTGGCTGCCGATGATGGCGCTCGCTGCCTGGTGGGTGTGGAACCGCCGACCAACCGGGATCCTGCTCACCGGCTCCTGGCTCGCCTTCGGGATCATGGAGTCGATCGGGATCGCCGTGGATCAGTGGTTCGGCCACCAGGCCGACCCGGCGTCCTCCTGGGCGTCGGTGGAGGTCATCCCCTTCATGATCGCGCTGGCCGTGGTCAACGCCATCGGCGTCTTCTTCTACCTGCGGTCACCGCGCGCCAAACAAGAGGCCTGACCGCTCAGGGCGTCAGCATCACCGGGTACTCCCGGACATCGATTCGGGAACCGTCCTGGGCTGAGGCAGCCCAGACGATCAGCGCCCCGAGCTGGGCCCGGTCCACGTCGTAGTCGATGGTGAAGTCGAACCCGCCCCAGCCGGTGCCGTTGCTGGTCATGGCGATCCCCTCCTCGATGATCCGCCCGTCGCCATCGGTGAGGGCGAACCGGAATGTGGCCTCGAAGACTGAGCCGAAACCGGTCACCCGCAAAGGGTCGCCGGCCTTGCCGCCGTAGACAGGGGTCTCTACGAATATGCCGGCAGCCATGTCCAGGTAGTCGTGGATGCCGACCGGACGGCTCACGAGCTCGCCGGTGCCGGTCTGGACCGCCACCGGGCGGCCATCCTGGTGGAACACCACCTCGGCCACGCTGTCGAAGCGGGCGAGCGTGAACACCACCTGGGCCACACGCTGCGCTACCGCAGCCGAGTCATCGGTGGCACCGAACTCCGAGGAGAGATCGACCGTGGCGATGTCCTCCCTGATGGTGAGACCGAGCAGCTTCACCCCCTCCGGGATCGCGGTCGAGATTGCGGGGACGCTGGACCGCTCCGCTGCGCTCGGGCCGCGGAGGAGTTGCTCCATAGCTGCCCGGGCCACTGCCACGGTCGATCCCACCTCTCGGGCGATCGGGAACAGGAAGGGGCCGGTCCGTGTGGGACGACCCGGCTCGTCGATGAAGAAGTAGGGGGCGACCACGACCGAGCCGGTGGCCTGGGTGGTGGAGGGAGATGCCGGCGCCGTCGTGGTCGGGCTCGGCGCCACCGTGGTTGTCGGCTGGACGGTCGTGGTGGTCGTGGCCACAGGCGCGGTCGTCGTGACGGCGGCCGTCGTGGTCGTGGTCTGGATCGGGGCCTGGGTGGTGGTCGGTGCCCCCGCTGGATCTTCCGGATTGGCCGTGGTGGTCCCGCAGGCCACCAGAGCCATCGTCGCCAGCACGGTCAATGTGCGCCTCATCGGACTTCCCTCTCGTCTCATGTCGGCGTTGAGACGGAGGTGAGCCCCTATTTGGGTGACATCCCCGCGCTCGGGTGGGACGTCAGTCGGACGAGAGGACGCCGGAGGCGCAGATGGCCCAGATGACCCAGATGTCGATCAGCACGATGATGATCCCCCAGAAGGGGTAGTGGGGGATGAACAGGAAATTGGCGATGGCGGCCAGCCCGGCCAGGACCAGGGCGGCGATGCCCGCCAGTCGGCTCCCGCGGAACAGGTTGACCCCGACCAGCACCAACAAGACACCGAGCACCAGGTGGGTCCAGCCCCAAGTGGACGGGTCCATCCTGAAGGCGTAGTCAGGTGCCTCCTCGAAGTGAGCGCCGTTGATGACGGCGGCAAGACCCTGGAGAGCCTGGAACACGCCGACGACGATCAGGACGGAGGCTCCGAAGAACACACCGCTGTCGGCCCCTCCGGAGGGATCCGAAGTCCCCGGAAGCTCCATGTTTCGACCTTGCTCGAGCGGGAACATCGGCGTCCTCCAAATAGCCCTAGATGATCGGTGTCAGCCTACAGAGAGGGCAGGAGCCGGTCGGTCCGAACCGTCGTTACCCTCCGGCTGCTGTGCCAGATGTCCTCGTCGTCGGTGGGGCCGCCAATGGGTGGGCCACGGCCCATCACCTGCTCCGGATCGACCCTTCCCTGGGTGTCACGGTTCTCGAGCGTGACCCCACCCTGCGTTACTCCTCCACGATGCTCTCCGACGGCAACGTCCGGATCCAGTTCAACCTCGAGGAGAACATCCGCATCTCGCAGTACGCCATGGAGATCCTCGAGACCTTCGCCGACACGATGGCGATCGGGGATTTCAGACCGGATCCCCTGATGCGCAAGCAGGGCAATCTCTTCCTGGTCGACGAGGCCGGGGAGGCGGCGGCCCGGGCCGGCCTGGCCACACAGCAGGCGCTCGGATGCGACTCGGTATGGCTGGACATGGCCGAGATCACCAGACGTCATCCAGCTCTCCACAGCGACGACCTGGTGGGAGGGACGTTCGGGCCGAGTGACGGGTCTGTCGATCCCCACGCCGTGGTCGAGGGCTACAGGAGAAACGCCATCTCGGCCGGGGCAGTGGCCGAGCAGGGGGAGGCCGTGTCCCTGGTGGTGTCCGGCGACCGGGTCACCGGGGTGCGCACGGCCGACGACCGCGTGATCTCAGCCGATGTCGTCGTTGTCGCCGCAGGTGCCTGGACCGCCGGTCTGGTGTCGACGGCGGGTGTCGAGATCCCGGTCGATCCGGTGATGCGCACCGTCTACGTGGTGACTGCGCAGGTGGACGGGGGGGACTCGCTGCCCAGTTTCTTCCTCCCCTCCGGGGTCTACGTGCTCCCCGAGCACGACAACACCTTCTTCATGGCCTGGTCCACCGACGAGGACCCGGTTGGTTTCGACTTCACCCCGGCGCCCAGGTCACGCTTCTACGACAGCATCTGGCCCGAGCTAGCGACCACCCTGCCCGCCTTCGACCGCCTGGAGGTGATCCGCTCCTGGGCCGGGCTGTACGCCCAGAACCGTCTCGATGCCAACGCCATCGTCGGGGAATGGCCGGAACGGCCGGGTCTGTTCCTGGCCACCGGATTCAGCGGTCATGGTTTTCAGCAGTGCCACGCCGTGGGGAGGCATCTCGCCGAGCTCGTGCTGGGTCGTGAGACCAGCCTCGACCTGCGGCGTCTGGGCCCGGAGCGGATCATCGCCGGCGAGCCCCTCTACGAGCACGCCGGCCGGATCATCTGAGACCGCTCAGTCCCGCTGGTACCAGCGGAGGACCCGGAGCACCCGCAGGGTGTTCCAGCGGCTCGGCTTGCCGATCGGCTCCATTCGGAAGTGCTCCTTGCCCGAGTGCCAGTTCTGCACCGGCCAGGTGCCGTCGTCGAATCGTTTCGACATGATCACCTCGATCGGCTCCTGGAGACGCGGGTCGGGATCGAGCCCGGCGTCGGCCATGTAGTCGAGAGCCCGAAGCACGTCGTAGAACCAACGGGGCGGGAACGACATCATCAGCCACTTGGCGTTGATCAACTCGCCCGTCGTCAGCGAGTACATCAGCCGGCGCTGCAGCAGGTACTCGTGGGCCCGTGCCCTGGCCTCGGCGAGGTCGGAGTCCCCGCCCACCGCCCGCTCGTATTCGATCAGGGCCTCTAGACCGGTGATGGTGGTGTTGAACGACGACCGGTCCGACTTCACTTTGCAGTTCCAGCCGCCATCCGCACGTTGCCTTTCCAGGAACAGCTCCGGCTGGGGCAGGCCGCGGGGGTCGTCGAGGAAGTAGCTGCCCAAGGCCAGCGCCATCCCGGTGATGCACTGCTCGAAGGAGTACTCGAAGAACGGGTAATCGCGGCTGCCCATCTTGACCTGGTCGCGCACCCGATCGATCGCCGAACGGACCGCCGGGTCCTTGGGATCGATGCCGAAATGGCGCAACAGGAGCATGGTGTACGTCGTCGAGGTCCACTTCGGCGTGTAGCTGCCGCCGCCCCAGTTCCCATCCTCGCCTTGGAGGGTCAGGATCCGGGCACCCCATCCCTCGGTGGCGACCCGGGCCCGTTCTGACGCCACCTGATCCGGCGGAGCATCGTCGAGGTCGGAGAGGACCTGCCAGCGGATCGCCGGATCGGAGTCGAGCAGCCAGTCCCGGATCGCGGCGTCCATCCACACAGGATATGCGTCCCTCTGGGACGGTCATCCGTGCTTCCGTAGGTCGAACCTGGCAGGATTTCGCCGATGTCGTCGGTGAGGCGGATTCGAATTGGAGAGGGACAGGCCCTCCGCGCAGTGAGACTGCGGGCGCTTCAGACCGACCCGCAGGCATTCGCCGCCACGCATTCCCAGTCTTCGTCGAGTGACGACCACGTCTGGGAGGAGATGGCCGCCGCCGGGGCCTCCGGCGACCAGGAGGTGCTCTTCGTACTGGACGGGGGGGAGGGATTCGTCGCCATGGTGGGTGCATTCACCCGTCCTGAAGAACCCGCTACCAGACATCTCTACGGCATGTGGGTCGCTCCCGAAGTTCGGGGCTCGGGCATCGGCCGGGAGTTGATCGACGCTGTCGTGCGGTGGACCCGTGAGGTCGGAGGCAACGAGGTCAGGCTGTGGGTGGTCGAGTCGAATACCCCGGCGGTCCGCCTCTACGAGAGCGCCGGCTTCGTGCCCACCGGCGAGACCCAGCCACTCCCATCGCGTCCCGAATTGACCGACGTCCGGATGCGGCTCGCCCTCGACTGATCAGACCCTGCCCAACACACCGAGCAAGGGCCGTGGGATGGCGTCCAATGGGAGCGCCCCGGCCAGGAGGGGGGCGTACCGGATCTTGTGGTTGCCCAGCCACTGCCAGATCTGGGTCTCGAGCGGCTGGTCACGATGGTGGACCTGGTTCTGGAAGCTGCGCAGCCGCCGCGTGTGGCCCTGGGATTCGATCAGCGAGAGCATGACCTCGTGGCCGAGGGCTCTGATCATCTCGTCTTCGAGGTCGGCAGTACACACGTAGAAGCCGAGATCCTCCAGATCCTCCCGGGAGTCGACCTCACCCAGCCCGGCCCGGGTCAGGGCGCGGGCCAACTCGGCCTCCTCGCCTTGGTCGCACATCCCGACCAGGGAGACGTCGTACCCATTCGGCCCGAGCAGCTCCAGGAACCGCCAGAAGTTGGTGGCGCCGGCGGCGGGGATCACCGCCACGTCTTCGTCTGCCAGGTCACGCCCGACCCGCGGCGCCAGCGTCTCGATGGCGCGCTGATCGCTCACCCCCTCCACCAGGATCACCCCGGTCCCGTTTCGCCCAGCCTCTTCCGCCCGCTCCCACTCCACCGCCAGGATGGCGCCGTCGCCACCCATCACCTCGGTCATGGTCTGATCGACACGAGGGTGGCCACCGCCTGATCCAGCTCCTCATCGGTGTTGTAGTAGTGAGGCGACAGACGGAGCATCTCGGGGAGACCGCGCTTCTCGGCGTCGATGCGGGTCGAGGACGCTCCGGTGACCGACACGTTGACCCCCTTGTCGAACAGGAGCCGGCGCGCCTCCTCGGCCCCCCTGCCGGGGACCGCCGTGGTCACGATCGCGCACTTCCTCGCCCCGATGTCGAAGACTTCGAACCCGGCGTCTTCCAGCTTGCCGCGGAGTGCCGCGCCGAGGTGGGTGACCCGTTCCTCGATGTCCGCCATGCCCCACTCGAGCGCCTCGTCGATGGCGACTCCCATGCCGAGGACGGCGGCATAGTTGAACTCCCAGGTCTCGTAGCGCCGGGCGTCGGGCCGCAGCTGGTACCTCTCCCGCTCCACCCAGGTGGCGCCGTGCATGTCGACGAATGGCGGCTCGGCATCCTCGAGAAGGTCCTGTCTGACGAAGAGAAACCCGGTGCCACGTGGCGCTCTGAGGAACTTGCGCCCGGTGGCGCTCAGGAAGTCACACCCGATCTCGCCGACGTCGACCTGGAGTTGGCCCACCGACTGGCAGGCGTCGAGGAGGTAGGGGACACCGGCGGCGCGGGCCACCGCCCCGATCTCGGCGGCCGGGTTGACCAAACCGCCGTTGGTGGGCACATGTGTCACCGAGATGAGACGGGTCGACCCGTTGATCATCCGCTCCAGGGCCCGGACGTCGAGTTGTCCGGTGTGGTCGCTCGGGATCACCTCGACCCGGACGCCCCGGTCCCGCATCGTCTTCAGGTACATGATGTAGTTGGTGGCGTACTCGGCCTCGGAGGTGAGGATGGTGTCGCCCTTGTCGAACTGGATCGACCCGAACGCCAGATCCCAGGCGGCGGTGGCGTTGTCCACGATGGCGATCTCGGACCGGGAAGCCCCGATCAGGCGGGCGACGGAGGTGTAGACGGCGTCGAACCGGTCGGCGGCGGCGTCGGCCGCCTCATACCCGCCGATCTCAGCCTCGAGCCGCAGATGACCGATGGTGGCGTCGAGCACACCTTGGGTCATCAGGGCGGCGCCGGCGTTGTTGAGGTGTATCCGGTCGGCGGCACCTGGCGTGACTGCTCGCGCCCGCTCGACATCGATCATGGGGACGGCAGGGTATTACCGCTTTCCTAAGGATTGGGATCCGATATACCGGCTCTCCGCCGCGCAGAAACGCGAATCGACGGCTCCCTGGCCATTGTCCCAGGTGCCGCCGATTCGTCCCCTCCCTCCGAGGAGGTCTTGTCGGGTCAGCGTGGACCCGGTGTCCGGTTGAGGTGAGCCATGTCGGCCGGGTCGAGCGACTTCAGCCAGGCGTCCTTGGCCCGATTGAGGTGCCCGCGGTCGGCGCTGTCGACCTTGTTGCTCGTGTTCCCGGTGGTCTCCGTGACCACTCCGTTGATGTGGTTGAACACAGCCCGGTCAGCCGCATCGATCGTGTTGGTCTTGGTGCCCGATGGGACGAAACCGCTCTCGATCAGGTCCTGCACCGTGGTCGGGTACGCCCACTCGCCGGGAAGGACCACGTCCGGAATCCGGTGGAAGTGAGCCCTGTCGGCCGGGTTGATCGTGTTGGTGTTGCCCCCAGGAACCAGACCGCTGTTCACGAGCCCGTCCATGGTGGTCGGGTACGCCCACCCTCCGGCGGCGGCCGCGGCCCCCATGGCGATCCGGTTCAGATGAGCGCGGTCGGCGCTGTCGATCCCACCCTGGGGCCTCGGCAGGGCCTGGACCTGGGCTTCACGTGCCTGCGCGAACGTGTTCCCTGACGGCTGGGCGACATCGTCGCTGGTGACGGCGATGCCGGTGGCGATGGCTGCTCCGGCACCGACCACGAGGACGACAGCCCCGATGATCGAGCCGAGTTTTCGAGAACCCTGTCTCGGGAGGGCTCCCGTTGTGGCGGTGACCTGAGTCATTTCTTCCCCCTGTGTTCCCCCGGTGCCGTGTGCACCGTTGTGTCAGAAGGAGGGGAGAGGTGCTGGTCTGATACGCGTTTCAGGCGCTGTGGTCGATGGCGACCTTGCCCATCTGCTCGCCCGATTCGAGGAAGCGCATCGCCTCGGGCAATTGCGAGAACGGAAACACACGTGCGACCGGCGAGGAGGCCTTGCCCAACCGGAGCCAGTTGAGCGCACGGGCGAACTGGCTGTGGGTGCCCATCGACGAGCCCACGAACTCCAGTTGCTTGAACCAGAGCACCGGGAGGTTCAGCTCGAACTTGGGGCCGCTGGTGGCCCCGCATATGGCGATGCGGCCGCCGGGTTTGGCGGCCCGCATCGACTGTTTCAGGGTGGCCGGGCCCACGTTCTCGATCACCAGGTCGGCGCCGCCCAGCTGGGCCATCTCGACCCCGAACTCCGATGAGGAGTCGAATCCCCCCAGGGCACCATGCTCCTTGGCCCGCTCGATCTTGTCGGCGGAGCGCGAGGTGACGTAGACCTGGGCGCCGAAGGCCTGTGCCAGGGACATGGCGACCGAGGACACGCCACCGCCGACCCCGACCACCAGGACGGTCTCGCCACGCTTGACATTCGCCTTCTCCAGCATCCGGATGGCGGTGGTGGCGGCGAGACCGAACGAGCCGGCTACCTCCCACGGGATCTCCGGCGGCTTGGGCAGGATGTTGATCGTCGGGACCACGATCTTCTCGGTGAAGGTCCCCGGAAGGTGCTCGCCGAGGATGGCGAACTGGGAGCAGTAGACGATGTCGTCGTTGAGGCAGTAGTCGCAGGTGCCGCAGGACATGGACGGATCGATGATCACCTCGTCCCCGACCTCGAATCCGGCCACACCCTCGCCCACGGCGTCGACCACTCCGGCGGCATCGGCGCCGGTGGTGTGGGGGAAAGACTTCGGGGCGGGGAGCCCCATCGAGGTCCAGATGTCCAGGTGGTTGATCCCCGAGTACCTGATGGCGACCCGCACCTGACCCGGTCCTGGCTCCGGCTCGGGTATGTCGTTGAGCACGTACGAGTCGATCCCCTTGGTGTCCACGAGCTGCCAGGCCTTCATGGAGGCGAGGGTAGCGTTGGGCTTCCCCGGCCAGAGGAGTCACGTTTGGCGGTCGAACTGCCCCAGGATCGAGAGGTTCACACCACCTCGCTCAAGGTGCGGTTCTACGAGCTGGATCCCTACGACCACGTCAACCACACCAACTACTTCGCCTACTTCGAGACCGCCCGCATCGAGTACCTCAACGAAGCCGGGTGGGGACTCGACGTGATGAAAGAGCGTGGCTGGCAGTTGGTGGTGGTCGAGATCACGGCACGTTTCCTCGCCGCGGCCCGGTACGGACAGGAGCTCACGATCCACACCTGGGTCGAGGACGCCGGACGGGTCAAATCGAGTTGGCGTCAGGTCATGCTGCGCGGCGAGGAGGAGGTGGCCCGCCTCCTGGTGACGGCGGCGTTCACCGACCTGGAGGGCCGACCCCGACGTCTGCCACCCGAGTTCGCCGAAGGTCTCGCTCGACTCCGCCGCTGACCCAAGGGCGTCAGCTGGCCGGCTCGACGATGACCGCGGTCACCATCCCGAACATCCCCTGGTCGCTCTCGACGTGGTTGAGGATGTGGCAGTGCCAGACCCAGGTGCCGGGACGGTTGGCGTGGACCAGCACCGAGTACCGCTCACCCGGTGCGATGTTGACCGTGTCGGCCCAGTAGGGGTTGTCCAGCGGCACCCCGTCCTTGGCGAAAACCAGCTGGAAGAACTGGTGCTGGTGCATCGGGTGGGTTTGCAGACCCTCGTTGTAGTAGTGGTAGACCAGCCAGTCCCCCTCGTTCACGACGTACGGCTCGGTGGCCGGGAACGACTTGCCGTTGAGGCTGAGACCGATCACACCGGCGTCGTTGAGCACCATGGGGATCTCCATGGCCACCTCGAGATCCTCGGGGATCTCCACGCCGGAGACCGTCTCGCCGTAGGGAATCGGAGTGTCGCCAATGGTCATCGGGGCGAACAGACCGTTGGGCACCGAGATCTGGCCATGCAAGTGGGCGTGGTACATGGCGATGGCGGGTGCTTCGGCGTCGAACTCGTAGGTGAAGGTCTCACCCGGTGCGATCGGGTCCTGGGTGTAGGGAGAGACACCGTCCTGATCGTTGGGAATCGAGATGCCGTGCCAGTGGACGTCGGTGGACAGCTCGGTCTCGTTGGTCACGTTGATCTCGACGTGGTCACCGACGTCGAGCCGGATCCAGGGCCCGGGGACCATCCCGTTGTAGGCCCAGGCCTGCACCGTCTTTCCAGGCGCCACCTCCCAGTCGATCACCGAGGCAGTGAGATCGAACACCTTGGTGCCGTCCGCCTTGATCTCGGTCGGCTCCAATACCTGGTTCCCCTTGCCCTCGGTCTCGGCGGGGAACGCCAGCATGGAGTCGATCATGATCTGATCCATCTGCTGCGGCGACATCTGCTCGTGGCCGCCCTCCTCGCCTTCCTGGCCACCGGTCGATTCGCCGGTCACGACCAACCGGGCCTCCATGCCCGAAGTGCGGTGGCCGGGGATGGCACAGAAGATGACGTAGGTGCCCGGCTCCAGCGAACCGGCTTCGACGGCGGCAGTGTCTCCGGGATTGAGATCGGGGGAACGGGGGCCGTCGTTCTCGAAGACCAGGTTGTGAGTCATGGTCCCCGCGTTGGTCACGTCGACGGTGACCTCACCAGCCGGGATCTCGAGGTCCCCGGTGATGGACCACTCGGCCAGTTCGATAGATGCGGTGACCGGGCCGCCTTCGCCATCGGCGGCCTCCTCCGAAGCGCCCCCACCGCGGAAGGCGGCAATGCCGGCCAGGACCGCGGTCAGGGCGGCGAACAAGGCCATGATCAAAAGGGCGCGGTCGAATGTCTTTGAACTGTCTTCAGTCAAGGGCTCTCCTGGTCACGTCCAGCAGACAATGCGGAGTCTATCCCGGCGCCGACAGGGGCTTTCGATCGGTCCGCCAAGGGACCTTTGACCCCCTTTGCATCCTCTTCACCGGTCTCTAACAACTGGGCGGGACACTCGGAAACGGTCAGGCCTAGTGCTCTCCCTCTCCTCCGACAACCTCACCGGGAGAGCCAGGAGGAACGACCCCCGTCGCATCCTCGGGGGTCGTTCCGCGTATCAGCCGAGGAACTCGCTGACCCAGTCGTCCGCCGGGGAGGCCAGCATCTCAGCGAGGGTCCCGGTTTGCACGATGGTTCCCGACCGCATGAGGGCGAGACGGTCGGTCATGGCCACCGCCTCGTCCCGATCGTGGGTGACCACGATGGCCGTGACCTCACGCTCCTCGAGTATCCGCCGGGTCTCGACGACCAGGCTCTGACGAAGATTGCGATCGAGGGCGCCGAGCGGCTCGTCCAGCATCACCAGCTTGGGCCGCGGCGCCAGGGTCCGGGCCAGGGCGACCCTTTGTTGCTCTCCTCCCGAGAGCGAGGTCACCTGGCGGTCCCCGAACCCCTCGAGGCCTACCCAGGACAACGCCTCTTCCACCGATCCGTCCACGTCGCGGCGTCCCGTCATCCGGAGACCGAAGGCGACGTTCTCGGCCACGGTCATGTGGGGGAACAGGGCGTATCCCTGGAACATCAGACCGAAGCCCCGCTTGTGGGTGGGCATCCCGGCGAGATCGACCCCGTCCCAGAGGATGCGCCCGCTGCTCGGCTCGACCAGACCGGCGATGGCGCGGAGCAGGGTCGACTTCCCCGATCCCGATGGCCCCAGGATGCCGACGATCTCGCTATCGGCAACCTCGAGCCGTACCTTCTCGAGGATCTGCTTGGAGTCGATCGTGACCCCCACGTTCTCGACCTGGAGCATCAGAACGATCCGAGCTCGCCGAAGCGCGTGCGGTCGATGGCCATGACGACGCCCATCGTGAGCAGGGCCAGGATGACGGACATCGCCATGGCCATCCCGAAGGAGGTCTGACCGGGACGGGACAACAGCCGAAAGATCATCACCGGGATCGTGGTCGTGTTCGGTCGGGCCACGAACGAAGTCGCGCCGAACTCCCCGAGCGAGATCACGAAGGCGAACCCTGCGCCCACCAATGCCGCCCTGGTGACGATGGGGAGGTCAATCGACCACCAGACCCTCCATGGGGAGGCGCCGAGCACTGCGGCTGCCTCCCTGATCTGGGCCGGGATGGAGCGCAGCGTTGGCACCGTCGACCGCACCACGAACGGGATGGCTACCAGGGCGTGTGCGATCGGCACCAGCCAGATCGAGGCCCTCAGGTCGACGGGCGCGTCCAGGGCGACGATGAACCCGAAGCCGATCGTCACCGCCGAGGTGCCCAAGGGCAGCATCAGGGTGAGATCGAACCAACGGGCGAGTCTGCCTCTTCGCCAGCTGATCACGGTGGCCGCGAGCAGGCCGATCACGGTGGCGAGGACCATGGCCACGACCGCGAACAGGAGGCTGTTCCGTATCGCCGCCAGAGGGAACCCGACAACCCGGTCGTCCTGTAACAGTGCCTGGTAATAGGGGCCCTTCAGGGAGCGAGCGACCAGGACCGCCAGCGGGACGGCCAGGGCGGCCAGCGTCCCCACCGTGGCCACAGCCACGAAGAGCCGGGCCCGTCCTCGCGGCCGTCGCAGATTGGCGGCACGCTCCAGGGTCCAGGAGGCCGCGGTCCGCTCCTGGTAGCGGGAGTACCAGTAGAGGGCGCCACTGACCCCGATCAACTGCACGATGGCCAGCGCCGCCGCCAGCGGGAGGTCGAACAAGTCGACCGCCTGGCGGTAGATCTCCACTTCGAGAGTGGCGTAGCGGAAACCGCCCAGGATGAGGACCACCCCGAAGGACGTGAACGTGAACAGGAACACGATCGAGGCGGCTGCCGCCAAGGCGGGACGCAGCAACGGCAGGGTGATCTTTCGGAACACCGTCCACTCGGAGGCTCCCAGCACTCGCGCCGCGTCGTGGAGACCGGGGTCGATGCGTGACCACAGTGTCGAGACGGTCCGCACCACGACGGCCACGTTGAAGAAGACGTGGGCGGCCAGGATCGCCCCGATCGAGTCGGTCCACCCCAGGGCGACGAAGGCGGTCCCCACGACCACGGTGGGGAGGACGAACGGCACCGTGGCAAGGGCCATGGCCGCCCGTCTCCCTCTGAACTCGTAGGTGGACACGGCCCAGGTGAGCGGGGCGGCGGCGAGGAAGGTGAGGATCGTGGACAGGGCCGCCTGCCACAGTGTGAACCAGCCCACCCGGAACAGCCGGGCTTCGATCCCGCCCGTGTCGAACCTGAGCTCGGACAGACCCAGGACCAGGATCCGGAACAGGGGGTATACGAAGAAGTAGCCGATGAAGAGGGTGGGGAGGGCGGCAACGAGGACCCACCCCCACCGGATTCTCCTCATCAACCCTCCATGACTTCGATCCACTCGTCGATCCACCGATCCCGGTTCTCCGCGATGACGTCATAGCCGAGTCTGGTCGGCGACTCGGGGATGGTGGTGTGCTCGACGAACTCCTGGGGGAGCTGGACCTCCTGGTTGGCGGGGAACACGAACCAGGTGAGTGGGATGGTCTCCTGGAACTCGGGGGCCAGCATGAACTCGATCAGTTGCCCGGCCGCCTCCGGGTATTCGGTGCCGGCGAGAACCCCCGCATACTCCACCTGGCGGTAGCAGCCGGCTTCGATGACTCCCGTCGGGGCCTCGTCGAGCGGCTCATCGGCAAAGATGACCTCGGCGGGCGGGGAGGAGGCGTAGGACAGGACGATGGGCCGGTCCCCGCCATATCGGGTGAACTTCCCGTAGTAGGCGGAGTCCCAGTCGGGAGCTATGTCGATGCCACCGTCCCTCATGGCTGACCACCAGTCCAGCCATCCGGGCTCACCGAAGGTGTCCACGGTGGCCAGCATGAAGGCGAGACCCGGTGACGAGGTGGCGGGGTGCTCCACCGTCACCAACCGGGCGATCTCGGGGTCGGTCATGTCCTCGAGTTCGTCGGGGATCCCGAGGGCGCTCTCCTCGAACCAGGCCTTGTCGTAGTTGAAGCAGACATCTCCGTAGTCGATCGGAACCACCGGATCACCTTCGACTCGGAGGTCGGGGTAGACGACGTCGATGTTGGCGGGCTCGAAGGGCTCGAAGATCTCCTCGTCCAGGGCCCTGGACAGGAAGGTGTCGTCCACTCCGAAGAGGACGTCGGCGAGGGGATTGCCCTTGGTCAGCGCAGCCTCGTTGACCAGAGTCCCGGCGTCCTCCGAGGACAGCACCTCGACCTCGATCCCGGTCTCCTCGGTGAAGGCGGCGAAGGTCGACTCGTCGGTGCTCCCGGCGAACGACTCGTGTGCGATCAGGCTCAGGGTCTGGGGTGTCTCCGACCCCGTGGTCCCACAGGCCGTGAGGGCCAGCGCGGTCAGGGCGGTGATTGCGATCAGTCGGTTTCTCATCATCTCCTCTCTTTCGTCGGGAGCGATGAGCGTCCGAGTCCCTGCGTCGGAATTACCCGTCTCAGGTTCAAGCGGTCGGAGTCTTCCAGACTCCCTCTCAGCCCGGTGTCACCGAGCTCCCGTACCTGGCCAAGTCTAGGAGCGGTGGTGGGTTCGGATTCCGCGCGGCGCAGATACGACTATTCGGATCTCCTGCATTAGGAAGGCGGTCCGATGACGACCACCGTGTTGTGGCCGCCGAACCCGAAGGAGTTGGACAGGGTGGGGCCCGGTTCCCAGGGGCGGACCTCGCGCACGATGTCGGTCAGCGGGATCTCCGGGTCCTGGTTGGTGAGACCGATGTTGGCCGGGAGCTCGCGACGGCGGATGGCCTCGACGACCACGGCTGCCTCGATCGAGCCCGAGGCGCCTAGCACGTGCCCGGTCGACCCCTTGATCGAGGACACGGCAGGCTGGTCTTCGCCGAAGATCCTTTGGATGACCGCGCCCTCGGTCTTGTCGTTGAGGTCGGTGCCGGTGCCGTGGGCGTTGATGTAGGCGATGTCGCCGGGCTCGAGCCCTGCATCCTCGATGGCGAGCCGGATGGCCCTCTCCGCCCCGTCGCCCTCTGGATGAGGAGCGGTCACGTGGTGGGCGTCCGCCGTGGAGGCACCGCCCAGCATGACGGCGAGCGGAGTGGCGTCTCGTCTCTCGGCGACCTCCTCCGCTTCCAGGATCAAGACCCCCGCTCCCTCGCCCATGATGAAGCCATCCCGGTCGACGTCGAAGGGACGGGCGTAGCCGCTCGTCGAGAGGGCACGTGCCGCAGCAAAGCCCTCACGGGCCGCCTTGCGGGCCGCGGCTTCGGTTCCACCGACGACGGCCACGTCGGCGTAACCCCACTGGATGAGGCGGAGACCGTCCACGATCGACTGGCTCCCGGCGGCGCAGGCCACCACGGGGGTGCTCACCTGCCCACCGAACCCGTACTTGATCGATATGGCGGCAGCGGCGGCGTTGGCCATCATCATCGGGATCTGGAACGGGGAGACCCGTGGCTCTTCGTTGTCGGACTCGTGGACCAGCGTCTCTAGTGACTCCAGGCCACCGATCCCCGTTGCCATCGACACGGTCACCCGGTTGGGGTCGACGTCGAGCTCTCCCGCCTGGCCGAGCGCCTCTTGCGCCGCCACCAGGGCGAACTCGGTGAACTTGTCCAGTCGCCGGCTCTCCCGCTTCGGGATCCAGGGTTCCGGATCCCAACCCTCTATGAGACGCGGCGCCGGTCCGGGCTGTTCCCTAAGTCCCTTCCAGAGGTCGTCCATCCCGATCCCGGGGGCGGCTACGGCGCCGACACCTGTCACCACCACGCGTCGTTTGCTCATCACAGTGATTCTGCCTCACTCACGTGCCTGGGAAAACCGTTCGCTGCAACTTGCGCATTCCCCCGATCCACCGGTCATAGTCATTGGCCTTGTTCTGGAAGTACTTCTCCACCTCGGGGTGGGGGAGGATGAGGAATCTCTCTTCGCGCAACCCTGACACTACGGCTTCCGCCACCTCGTCCGGCTCCAGGGTGTGGTTTGCGCCCAGGGCCTTGAAGGCCTCCGACCCGTCGAGGAGGGGGGTGTTGACGAACTGGGGGCATAGGGCGCTCACCTTCACCCCGGCATCCCCGTAGGTGACTGCCAGCCACTCGGCGAAGGCGAGGGCGGCGTGCTTGGTGACCGAGTATTGCGCTGCCTTCAGATTGGTGAGCAGACCTGCCGCTGACACCGTGGCCAGCAGGTAGCCCTCACCGCGGGCCAGCCATCCGGGGATGAGATGGCGGGCGGCGTGGACGTGCGACATCACGTTGATCTGCCACATCCGCTCCCACACGGCTGGATCGGACTGCTCGTCTCCGACGACCCCGATCCCGGCATTGGCGCAGAACAGGTCGATCGGGCCGAACCGGTCCTCGGTCCCGATGATCAGCTCGAGGTTCGCCCCGGGGTCGGAGACGTCGCAGGCCACGGCGACGCCTGCCGTCTCATCCGCCACCCGCTCGGCCGCTTCGAGGTCTATGTCGGCGATGACCAGGCCAGCCGGCTCCTCGGCGGCAAACCGTCGCGCCATCGCCGCCCCGATCCCGCTGCCGCCGCCGGTTACGACGATGACTTTCCCGTCCAGATCCACCTGCGCAGACTATCCGGGGCGAAAACGGCTTTCTCCGCGGCATAGATCCGGTATTTCGGATCTACAACATTAGGAAAGAGATGCTTGGGCGAGGAGGGTGCTCCCCGCCTCGATGGTGGGGACGAAGGAGTTGGATTTGGGGAGGAGGTGTTCGCCGTAGAAGCGGGCCGTGACCACCTTCTGGGCCAGGAACTCCTCGTCGTGATCCGGCGCACCCTCCAATGCCGCCACCGCCGAGACGGCCATGAGCCAGCCGCCGAGCACGGTGCCGAACTGATTGAGGTAAGGCGTGGCCCCGGCCAGGGCATCGTCCACCGCCCCCTCGACCAGACGACTGCCCATCCAGGTGGACGTCCGGGCCAGCGCCTGGATGGCGGTGGTCAGCTCGTCGCGGAAGGCGGACAGTTCCTCGTGGTCGTTCATGGGTGTGAGGACGTGGGTCATCTCCTCGATCATCCCTTCGACCACTTTGCCGTCGTCGATGGGGAGCTTGCGCAGCACCAGGTCGATCGCCTGGATCCCGTTGGTCCCCTCGTAGATCGGGGCGATCCGTGAATCCCGGAAGTACTGGGCGGCTCCGGTCTCCTCGACGTAGCCCATGCCACCGTGGACCTGGATACCGATAGACGTCATCTCGACGCCGAGATCAGTCATCCAGGCTTTGACGATCGGAGTGAGCAGAGCGAGACGCTTCGATTCCATCTCCCGCACATCGGGCGACTCGGCATGCAGCCCCAGATCGGCGCAGCGGGCGGCGAAGTAGAGGAGGCATCGCATTGCCTCGGTGTTGGCCTTCATTGTGAGCAGCATGCGACGGACGTCGGGGTGCTCCACGATGGGGACGCTGTGCTCGGACGGCTTGCCCACCGGACGCCCTTGCACCCGCTCCCTGGCATGGGCCAGGGCGTGCTGGTAAGCCCGTTCCGAGAGGGCGAGACCTTCCATGCCCACCCCGATGCGGGCCGCGTTCATCATCGTGAACATGTTCCGCATGCCCTGCATCTCCTCACCGACCAGGTAGCCGACGGCTCCTTCGCCGGAGTCGCCGAAGGAGATGACGCACGTGGGGGAGGCGTGGACCCCCAGCTTGTGCTCGATGGACAGGATCCGGTAGTCGTTGCGCTCACCAGGCTTGCCCTCGCGGTCGGGAAGGAACTTGGGCACGAGGAACATCGAAATGCCCCTGGTCCCGGCGGGGGCGCCCTCGGTGCGGGCCAGCACCATGTGGATGATGTTCTCGGTGATGTCCTGGTCACCCCAAGTGATGAAGATCTTGGTCCCGAAGAGCCGGTAGGTGCCGTCGTCCTGACGTACCGCTTTGGTACGGAGGGCGCCCAGGTCGGAGCCTGCCTCGGGCTCGGTCAGGTTCATCGTCCCGGACCACTCCCCGCTCACCAGCTTCTCGAGGTAGGTCTCCTTGAGATCGTCCGAGCCGTGGAGCCGAACCGCCTCCACCGCTCCCTGAGTGAGCATCGTGGCCAGCGAGAAGGCCATGTTGGAGGTCTTGAACATCTCTGAGATGGCGACGCCGACCACATAGGGGAGGCCGCCGCCACCCCACTCGGCCGGCAAATGGGCGGCGGGCCAACCGGCCTCGACCATCTTCCGGTAGGCGTCGGCGAACCCGGGTGGGGTGTGGACGTTGCCCTCCTCGTCGAGAGTGGACCCCACTTGGTCGCCAACCCGGTTGAGAGGCTCCATCACTTCGGAGAAGAAGCGACCCGCCTCCTCGAGGACGGTGGCCACCGTTGCCGGGTCGGCGTGCTGGTAGCCGTTGAGCTTCGAGACCTCCTCGAGACCGGCCACGTGGTTGAGCACGAACCGGTGCTCCTCGAGGGGTGGCACGTACTCGGACATCACGCCGAATCGTAGTTGTCGGCGCTTCGTACCCTCAGGCGAGGATGCGCTCGACCAGGTCGGGTAGGACGTCTCCGATTGCGGCGTCGAGCTTGACCGCGGCGAGATGATCCACCTCGGTGTCGCCGCGGTTGATGACCACGATCGGCTTCGACTGCACGGCCGCCCTCATGACTATGTCGGCTGCCGGCCAGACCGAAACGGTGGAGCCGACCACCAGGACCGCGTCGGCCAGGGCGAGGAACATCGTCGCCTGACGGACCTCCTCTTCGGGCAGCATCTCGCCGAACAGCACCGTCTCGGTCTTCACGATGCCTCCGCAGCGGGGGCAGGTCGGATCCTCTTCGCCGGCTTCGACCCAGGTCAGGACGGTCTCGGTGGACCAGCGTTCGCCACACGTCATGCAGCGACTGTTGCGCACGTTGCCATGCAGTTCGGCGACCATGTCGTCGGAGAGACCGGATCGGTAGTGGAGACCGTCGACGTTCTGGGTGACCACTCCGGCGAGTCTCTTCGCCTCGTGGAGACGGACGATGGCCATGTGGCCCCGGTTGGGCTGGACGCTCGACCGGGCTCCCCACAGCTCCCCGTTGAGATGCATCCTCCAGCCCCGGACCCTCAGTTCGCGCCGGGTCACGTAGCGCTCGATAGTGAAGTCGTCGGGGTCGACCTTGCTCCACAGACCGTCCGGCCCCCTGAAATCGGGGATCCCCGACTCCGTGCTGAGACCGGCGCCGCTGAAAACGAGGATCTGCTCGGCTTCCTTCAGGACCGACCCGGCCCGCTCCACATCGGTCGACATCCCCCACTGTTTACCGCCTGTCGGCGAAGTATGTGGCAAGTCGGGACGGAGGCGTTAGGGTTATAGGGCTTGGGGTTGGGAGGGCTGAGCCGCCCTCCGGCGAGCGAAGCTCTCTCAACTCGCAAAAGAGGGCCTCAAGGTGAGCCTTTGATTCTCCTCTCAACGGACGTGCAACTTCGATGCGAGGGCAAGGGCTTCGTTTCTTGGGGCCCTCTTTTATGAATTTGACCGACGGTTCAATGTAGCGGGCCGAACGTCTGCATTCGAGTCACTACCCTGCGCGTGTGGGTCAACGGAAGCGAGCTCATCACGACACGGAGTCGGTGACCCTCGGGTACGACGCCCTCCGTCACCTGGGATCGCTCAAGCCACCGATCTACGAGACCTCCACATTCGTGTTCTCCAGCGCCGCCGAGGGCAAGGCCTTCTTCGAGAAGGCGTACGGCGACGCAGCGGGGGAGGGCGAGGCCGGCTACATCTACAGCCGGCTCGACTTCCCGAATCTGGCCCCGGTCGAAGCCCGGCTGGCCGCCTGGGAGGACGCCGAAGACGCCGTCATGTTCGGCAGCGGGATGGGTGCCATCAGCACTCTCTTCCTCACTCTTCTCCGCCCCGGTGACCTGGTCGTCTACTCCCTCCCCGCCTACGGAGGGACCGTGACTCTTCTCACTGGCTTGCTCCCCGAGTTCGGTGTGGTGACCAGGGCCTTCAGGGCCGATGCCACTTCGGACGACCTGGAAAGCCTGGTGGGTGGGGATCGTCTCACCATGGTCTACGTGGAGACACCGGCCAATCCCACCAACGAGTTGATCGACCTTCAGATGGCGGCCGATCTGGCCGCTCGTCATGACGCCCTGCTGGTGGTGGACAACACCTTCTTGTCACCGGTCTGGCAGAAGCCGATCGCCCACGGAGCCGATCTCACGCTGCACTCCGCCACCAAGTTCCTCGGTGGGCATAGCGACCTGACCGCCGGTGCCGTGTGCGGCCGCTCCGATCTCATCGCCCGTCTCAAGCACACCAGGTACGAGATCGGGACCACACCGAGCCCCTCCACGGCCTGGCTCTTGGGGAGGAGCCTGGAGACGCTTCGAATGCGGGTGGAACGGCAGACCTCCAACGCCACCCAGATCGCGGCCCATCTGGCCGGGCACGACAAGGTGCGCAGCGTCCACCATCTCAGCCTGCTCGAACCCGGGGATCCGCGTTTCGAGATCTACAAACGGCAGTGCGAGGGGCCCGGGGCGATGATCTCTTTCGAGATCGACGGGGGCGAGGAAGAGTCGTTCCGCTTCCTCGACGCCATGGAGGTGATCCGGCTCGCCACCTCGCTGGGCGGGACCGAGTCGCTGGCCTCCCATCCCTGGACGATGAGCCCGCCTTCGGTCCCCGAGGTGGAGAAGAGGGCGATCGGGGTCACACCCGGGCTCATCAGGCTCTCCGTCGGCGTCGAAGACCCCTTCGATCTCATCGCCGACCTGGATCAGGCCCTGGCTTCCATCTAGACGAACTGGGTCGCTGTACCCATACAGAACCACTCTGCGCGCGGGATAGTCTCTCTCTGCGAGGGTGCGCTGGAGGCGCTAGGAAAGGGAGTTGGCAATGGAGCACGCGCTGGTCTTCGTTGCAGCCACGGGTGAATCGTCCGTCTCCTGCTCACGCGTCCTCCACGGCCACCTCGTCCAAGTTCTCCAGGTGCTCCCTACCCGGAGCTGAGGGGGTGGCTCTCCGGAGCCGCCCCCTCCCAAGAAGGGGAGCGCTCCGTCGTCACCGACTCAGTCCGGGTCGACGTGCTGTGGGGGCAGACCCATCCGGGCGTTGAGAGCGTCCTCCCGGTCGTTGACGATCCGCTGTGCGATCTCCTCGGCGGCGTGCATGAGCCACATGGCGGTGTGCGACCCTTCGGAGTAGTTGGCCTCGCCGAAGGCATCCACACGACCCTGCTCCAACAGACGAGCCGCCTGCTGGAACTCACGCTGCGAGCCGGGGCGGTACACGGCGTAGGTGCGCCCCCCGTTGGCCTCGACGATCGAGAAGACCGGGACGTCCGAGGGGCCGTCGGCCACGTAGATCATGTTCTGGAACGGGACCCGGCGGTCCTCGGGGGCGATCTTGGCGTTGACGTCGATAGACGGGTTCTTGTTGGTCCCCTTGTTGATCTCAAACACCGCCCGGGTCTTGGAGGTGTTGTCGATCGTGTAGATGAGCTGTCGGATCTCACCCTCGGGGGAGAACAACTGGTCCTGTTGCGAGGCGTATCCCGGCGGCGCCACCAACTCGGTGAACTCACAGGCCCACACGAAGTCGATCTGCGGCGCGATCGCCGATCCCAGGATCATCTGACGGAGACCGGTGGAGACGATGTAGTGCTCGACCCGGATCTGATGCTCGGCGAAACGGGGGCGGGACTCGATCGACTTCTTCGCCATCTCCAGGAAGTCGGGCATCCCGGTGTAGAATTCGATCTCGGCGCCCAGCTCGCGCAGCAGCTGGTTGCCCAGACCTGGCATCCGGCCCGCCCGAACGTAGCTGAGGATGTGGTTCAGGTAGAGGTGGTCCTTCTGGATCAGCTTCGATCCGTGTGACCGGTAGAACTCCTCCAGACCGTCCACCTCCGCCCAGAACTCGGTTTCGTCGATGTCGAAATGCCGGAACAGCGGGCTCTGCATGTTGCCCGGGATCAGGGTCTTGTCGAAGTCCCAGATCATGGCGATCACGTTCTGGGGGAACAGCTGCCGGTTCATGGCACCCCCGAGGCTATCCAGTTATCCACAGATTGGAACCGGAAAGGTTTCAGGACCCGGGCTCAGACCCGGTCGAAGGCGATGAAACCGCCGGCGGCCCACGATGGGGCGGGTTGGTCGTAGAGGTCGGTGGCGTCGGACCACCCGATGTCGAGCAGCGTTCCTTTCAAAGGGCCGCGCAGGAAGCGGTAGAGCTGGGCGGCGTCCCGATCGTCGCTCTTGGCCTGGACACAGTGCTGGTCGTAGCCCCAGTAGTCACCGGCCTCGATCAGGTCGATCCCCCGCTCCATCGACTCGCGGGCGGCCTCCAGACCGGCCGGCTCGGGGTCGAGGGCCTCGTCTTCCGGCGTCCCGTAGGCGATGCCGTGGTGGACCTGGTCGCCGGTGGCCACGATCACCGCTTTCTCGGCCAGTGCCGCCGTCTCCGCGATGTTGGGCAGGTCACCCGGGTTGCCGCCGGCCAAGAACGGATAACGCTCCACCAACCGTCTGTCGGTGATCCCTCGGCGACGGGTCTCTGCCTCCCAGAAATGGCGCAGACTGCGCATGGCGTGATCGCCCGTCCACTCGTCCCGGAAGTCGAGACCGGGTCCCTGGATCCCCCACAACGCATGGCTCGACGGGGCGCCGCCCTCGGACGAGACGTTGCGTCGGGCCAACTCCATCTCCTCGGTGAACGCATGGAGGACGCTGATGGCGAGGACCGTGTCGGCGCCGCTGTCAAGGGCTCCGTTGACCGCGGCGGCGACGTGGATACCGCAGTCGGCCACGTTGACATGGGCGAAGGTGACCACACCGCCACCCGCCAGGGTCTCCGAGACGTCCCAGCGTCGGGCGTCGTCGAGCATGGCGTAGGTACCGGCATCCCCCAGCTCTTCGTGCTCGCGCCGGTACTGCTCGTTGATCTTGGTGCGCAGGTCGGTCCTATCGAGGGTCATGTCCCGACTCTACGGGCCCGCCCTGGTGGTCCGCCCGCCTCTCGAGAGCCTCCAGATAGCCGGCATCCTCGACGACCACTGCCAGCGCCCCTTCGATCACCGCCTCGATGTCCCGCGCCGGGATGGTCAGAGCGCCGGAGGAGTCGGCGTAGATGAAGTCCCCGGGATGGATGCCGACTCCGCCGACCACAACAGGGACATTGGCCTGGAACGGGGTCACCACGTCGCCGCCCCAGCGGGTGGTCTCACCCCGGCAGTAGACCGTCATCGAATAGTCCGCCAACTCGTCGAAGTCGCGGAGACGGCCGTCGGCGAGGACCCCGCCAAGCCCCATCTGCTCCGCCAGTGCCAGCTTGGTCCCGCCCCCCAGGGAGATGTCGGTGTGCCCGTTGGAGGCGAGGACCACGACCTTGCCCTCGGGCTGGTCGCCGGCAGCTTCGGTGAGGAGACGTCCGAAGCCGTACCGGCGCGGGTCGAGCACGGCTTCGCACGTTGGGAAGTAGGAGATGGTCACACAGGGCCCGAAGAGTCTGCGACCGGGAGTGGGAGTGACCAGATCGAGGAGATGGCAGCGATGACGGTGGATCCGTCCCATTGCGTCCACCAGGTCGGCGGCCGCCACCTCGTCGGGAACTTCAGGCCAGGAGACACTCATGGCCGCTCACCCTATTGCCCCGAGGCACCCAGCCCTTCCCCCAGGTACACATGGACCCCGTCCTCCGCCACGACCATCAGCCAAGGGGAGCTGGTTCCCGGGGTGACCCCGAGATGGGACGGGCTGCCCGGGTCGGCGGGCGAGAACGGGTCGACGATTGGCATGGCTTCTTCGACGAACCCATCGGGTCTTATCCGCACCAGGCTCCCGATCCCGAAGATCTCATCCGAGATCGGAGCCCCGTAGAACAGGATGAAGAGAGACCCGTCGGCACCGGTCTCGACCTCGATGCCGGCCCCGGCGGCGACTTCGGGATCCTCGGAGAACCTGAGCTGGAGTGTCTTGGTGACCCCGGCGTCGGGCAGTTCGACGATCACCTCGGTATCGGTCACGGTGACCATGTATCGGCTCCCGTCCCGGGCCAGGAACCACTCAGTGGGAGCGACCTCGAACGTGGCGGGGTCGAGACTGGTGGGGGCGTCGTCGGCGAACGAGAAGCCGTAGAGGAGTGACCCGTCGGTGGTGACCCAGGGGACCGAGGCATCGATGATGGTCTCAGAGATCGTCGTCTGGTCCGACAGGATCAGCAGAGCCGTGCTTGCCTCGCCGCGGAACCCCGATGCGATCACCGTCCCGTCGTCGAGACCGATCGGGTTCTGGAACTGGAAATACTGCCCGTCGACCAGGATCTCGGGCGGGACCGCGACCGCGTCCATGAAGGTCGCAGCGGAATCGAAGTGGGCGAGCCGCTTCTTGGCCGCGTCCAGGAACCACCAGGTTCCGTCACCGAGCTGGGTTCCGTACTCGGGCCCGAGGGTGAGGCCCTCTCCGCCTGGGGCTGTTCCCAGCTCCTCCTCCAGGGTCCCGTACGGGAACACGAGCTCGGTCCACTCCGGGCCCATGGGCCCGAATGGGTAGAGCAGGACGGTCACCGTGTCTCCTTGCGGCGCCGCGCTGGTGGTCGAGACGGCGACTGTCGACGTGGTCGACGGACCGGGCTCCGTGGTTGCGGGGCTCGGCTCGGTGGAGGTGGTCACCGAGGCGGACGTCGTGGTGGTTTCTGCCTCGTCGGGACTGCATCCGGCGAGCAGCGTCAGAGTCACCGCGAAGACGAGTGGAACGCGACCGCGCCGGTTCATCCCGTGCGCAGCTGTCGGCCCCCGGACGTCTCCCACGACTCGCGCAGCGACGTCCGCAGCTCCATCGTGGTCCGCATCTGCGCCACCATCCCGGTGATGGTGAGGGCCAGGAAGAGGGCGTACCACCACCAGCTGTCCTGGATCCGCTCGGTGGTGGCAACGGAATCGAAGGCGTCGAGGTCGATCACGCCGAACACCAGCATGAGACCGGCGATCACCACGACTGCACCACCGGCCGCTGTGAGGAGGGAGAGGATCGCCATCGGCAGGTCGGCAACGATGGCCACAAAGCCGAGCACGACGGCGACGGCCACTCCGATCAGGATGATCAGCCACGACCAGGAGACCCCGATCGCGACCATGAATCCGGTGCCGAGGGCGAATCCGATCGCCGCCATGGCTATGACCACGCAGACCTCGTAATACAGGTAGGCGAGGAGACCGAACACCAGGGCGAGGACGAGACCGACGATCCAGCCGAGGGCGGTGGCCAGGAACCCGCTGTCCTCCCAGAGGTCGACGAGGCTGGCGCCGAGCATGAACCCGGTGAAGGCGCCCCAGATGGGGATGATCAACCGCATCGCCAGATAGCCGCGGAGACAGAACGCCGCCCCGACGACGATGGCCAAGAGACCGACGATCACATCACCCATCACGACCTCCAGGAACGGATAGCCCGATCAACCTACCGTGCAGTGGCGGCGTGATCGGCGACCGTCATGGGGCGGTAGCTTCCCGGGCGTGGCCGAATACACACGGGAGGAAGCCGCAGGGCGTTCCGGAGTCACCGTCAACTTCGTCGATGGGATGGCCTCAGTAGGTCTGGTCGGAGGAAGCGATAGCGAGCTGTACTCAGACGCCGACGTTCGAAGGCTGCTGATCTTGCGTCACCTGGAACGGGCCGGGCTCCCGCTCGACGGTCTGGGCGTGGTGGTCTCACAGGGACACCTGACCCTCGACTTCATCGAGACCGCCGGTCAGGACGTCTTCGCCCCACTCGAGCCGGTCACGTTCGCCGAGATGAGTACCGACACGGGGATTCCGATCGAGGTGCTCTCCACAATCAGAGAGGCAATGGGT
>DASSVE010000075.1:0-11976 GCA_035706345.1 Acidimicrobiia bacterium | reverse complement strand
GATCCGGGCCCCGGGCGCGGGCACCCGCTTCACACAGACCAGGATCTTCATCTACTTCATCCGGTCGTTGTCGGGGTCGAACAGCGGAGTGCTGCCGGCAACGGCCACCTTCACCGGATAGGTCTCGTTCATGTACATCACGAGGAGGTCGTTGCCGACCACGGCATGCTCGGGGGGCAGATACGCCATCAGCAGGTACTTCCCGACGGACGGCCCGTAACCGGCGCTGGTGACGCGGGAGACCCGACCTTTTGAGTCGACGATGCGCTCCCCGTCGAGCGTCAGGACCGGCTCGTTGCCCCCGGTGGGATACCGAGGGACCCCATCAGCCGACTCGTGCCCCTCCATGGTCAGGGTGCACAGGATGGCGGCCGGGCCTTCTTCCCGTGCCTTCAGGTAAGCCTTCTTGCCGATGAAGTCGGCGCTCTTGACCGACGGGCGGTCCAGGCCGGCTTCGACCGGGTTGTACTCGGACTCCAACTCGGCGCCCATCAGGCGGTAGCCCTTCTCGAGACGACCCGAGGTCCCATAGACGCCGGCCCCCACCGGGACCAGACCGAGGTCGGAGCCGTTCTCCCAGAGGAGACGCCACAGGGCCAGGCCGTGCTCAGTGGCGGTGTACACCTCGTAACCGAACTCGCCCACGTAGGAGATCCGAAGCAGGATCGCCGGGATGGGCCCGAAGGTGACCGCTTTGCAGCTGCCATACGGCAGGGCCTCGTCGGAAAGATCGTCGTCGGTGACCCGGCTGACCAGTTCGCGGGCATTGGGCCCCCAGACCCCGACGGTGCAGATGGCGGAGGTCTTGTCCTCGAGGTGGACCGATCCACCCTCGGGAAGGTGCTTGGTGAACCAGTGCTTGTCCCGGGGACCGTCGAAGCCACCGGTGACCACCCGGTAGTGCTGCTCACCGAGACGCATCACGGTGAGGTCCGCCCGGAAACCACCCTCCGGGGTCAGCAGCGGGGTGTAGACGGCCCGTCCTACGGGGACATCGCACTTGTTGACCGTCATTCGCTCGATGTGGTCGACGACACCGGGACCGGTCAGGTCGAAGATGGCGAAAGCGGTGACGTCGACCATCCCCACCGCTTCGCGCATGGCCAGATGCTCGGCTGTCTGGATCGGCGACCACCAGCGGGCATCCCACTCGTGGGGCCGGTCGGTGACACCGTATTTCTCCACCAACGGTGCGTTGGTCTCGTACCAGTGGGGCCGCTCCCAGCCACCGGCCTCGAAGTACACCGCGCCCAACTCGGAGGTCGCCGGATGGAACGGGCTCTGCCGCAGGTTGCGGTCGGACTCCCACTGCTCACGGGGATGGACGATGCCGTAGGTCTTGTTGAAGTGCTCGGCGCACCGGTTGAGGATGTGCGCCTCGGTGCGCTGGAAGTCGTAGAAGCGGGCCACGTCAGAGGCGTGGGGGTCGACCTCGGGGTAGCCCTGGGTCATCCACTCGGCCAGGGCGCGTCCGGTCCCGGGGCCCTCCTTGATCCAGATGGCGGCACAGCTCCACAGGTTGCGCACCTCGGTCTCCCCCACGAGCGGCATGGCGTCGGGGGTCAGGGAGAGCAGCCCGTTGATGCCATAGCGCATCTCGGCGTCTCCCAGTATCGGCATCAGCTCCATGGCCTGCTCCAGCTGCGGGTCGAAGTCCTCCTGGGTGAGGGGCAGCTCCGTGGGCGAGAGACGCGACTCCTGGATCGAAGGGATCGTGTCCGGGTGGTGGAAGATGGGGCGGTGGGCGTAGGACCCGACCTCCATCGAGCCGGCGGTCTGCCGCTCGTAGCAAAAGGTGTCCATGTCCCGGATGATCGGGTACCCGATCTCGTTGCCGGTGCCCTGCAGGACCTCGAGCGGGCCGACGTCGATCATCTGATGGACCGCCGGGGTCAGCGGGATGGTGGCCCCGGCCATGCGGGCGACTCGGGGGCTCCAGACGCCACAGGCGACCACGACGTACTCGGTCTCGATGCGGCCCCGGTCGGTGACCACCGCGGTCACCCGGCCGTTCTTGGTCTCGATGTCGAGGACCTCGGTGTTGGGCGAGACGGTGAGAGCGCCTTTGGAGATGGCGTTCTCGCGCATCAGGGTGCCGGCGCGGAGCGAGTCGACGACGGAGACCGAGGGTGTGTAGAAGCCGCCCAGGAGGATGTCGGTGTTGATGAACGGCACCAACTCCCCGATCTCGGCCGGGGAGAGCAGATGCGACTCGATCCCCCAGGTCTTCGCGGATGTCATCCGGCGGCGCAGCTCCTCCATCCGGGCCTCGGTGCGGGCCACCTCGATGCCGCCACTGGTGGTGTTGACCCCCATCTCCTCGTACTGGGTCTGACTGTCCCGGGTGAGATGGGTCATCTCCTTGTTGTGGTCGACGGGGAAGATGAAGTTGGAGGCGTGGCCGGTGGAGCCACCGGGGTTGGGGAGGGGGCCCTTGTCCACCTGGACGAGGTCACGCCAGCCGAGCTCGGCGAGATGATGGACTACCGAGTTGCCCACGATGCCGGCGCCGATGACCACAACGTGGGCCGAGCCTGGTACGTCGCTCACTGATCCTTCCTCTCCTTGGCGATCCGATTCCGCCGACCCATCGATCGACGCTTTCCAGTGGTGGTTTTCGGGGATAGTATGCGGGAACTAATCCCGCTGTACAGTACACGTGCCACATAGCGGCACGACCCAGGAGAGCCCACATGAGCGAAGACGATCTGGATCTGTCATCCCTCTCCGACGAGGAGCTCATCGCTCAGATGCACGATGATCTCTACGACGGTCTCGCCGACGAGATCGACGAAGGGACCCGCATCCTCCTCGATCGTGGCTGGAGCCCCCAGGATGTCCTCAACGAGGCGTTGGTGGAGGCGATGCGCATCGTGGGCATCGACTTCCGTGACGGCATCCTGTTCGTCCCCGAGGTCCTCCTCGCCGCCAAGGCGATGAAGGCAGGAATGGCCGTGCTGAGGCCGCTGCTCGCCGAGACCGGCGCCGAGACGATCGGAAGCGTCGTGATCGGCACGGTGAAGGGTGACATCCACGACATCGGGAAGAACCTGGTGGCGATGATGCTGGAGGGCGCCGGGTTCGAGGTGTTCGATCTTGGCATCAACACCGACGCCGACTCGTTCATCCAGGCGCTCGACGAGCACAAGCCCGACATCCTGGGGATGTCCGCCCTGCTCACCACCACCATGCCCTACATGAAGGTGGTGATCGACACCTTGGTCGAAAAGGGGATCCGTGACGACTACATAGTCCTGGTAGGCGGAGCCCCGCTCAACGAGGAGTTCGGGACCGCGGTCGGCGCTGACGCCTACTGCCGGGACGCCGCGGTTGCCGCCGACACAGCCAAGCGGCTGGTCCTGGAGCGGCGTGGCGCCTCATAGGGGGCCCGAGGGCGAGAAGGCCTCCGTCCTGGTCATCGGGTGCGGGGCGCTGGCCCGTGAGCTTCTCGACGTGGTCGGTCGGAACCGGCTCGACCACATCAGGGTCGAGTGTCTTCCCGCCATCCTCCACAACCGCCCCGAGAAGATCCCCGGTGCGGTGCGCGCCCGGCTGGAGAGGGCATCGGGCTACGACCAGGTGTACGTGGCCTACGGCGACTGTGGCACCGGGGGGATGCTCGATGCGGTGCTCGACGAGTTCGGCGTCGAGAGACTCCCCGGCGCCCACTGTTATCAGTTCTTCGCCGGGAGCGACGTCTACCACCAGATGCAGGACGAGGAGCCGGGGACGATCTACCTCACCGACTACCTGACCCGTCATTTCGACCGTCTCATGTGGCAGGGCCTCGGTCTGGACCGTTGGCCGGAGTTGCTCGAGGACTACTTCGGCAACTACACCCGTCTCGTCTATCTGGCCCAAACCGAGGATCCCGTCCTCACCGAGCAGGCGCGGGAGGCGGCGGACCGTCTCGGTCTGGTCTTCGAACGTCGTCTCGTCGGGTATGGCGAGATGGAGCCGGCCCTGGTCAGCATCGGGGGTGCTGTCATGACCGAGGGGGGACGACATCCCACTGGGACCAGCTTCAGGAGCGGATCATGACCCGCACAGTCGTCGGTTCGGCCACCAAGGAGGTGGTGATCGGGTTCGACCGCCCTTTCGTCATCATCGGGGAGCGGATCAACCCCACCGGGCGCAAGCTGCTCGCCGGGGAGATGAAGAACGGTGACTTCAGCCGGGTCAAGAGCGACGCAATCGCCCAGGTCGAGGCGGGGGCTCACATGCTCGACGTCAACGCCGGGATCCCCCTCGCGGACGAGCCCGCCATCCTGGCCCAGGCGGTCACGCTGGTCCAGAGCGTGGTCGACGTCCCCCTCTCCATCGACTCTTCGATCGTGGCCGCCCTGGAGGCCGGTCTCTCGGTCTACAAGGGGAAGGCCCTGGTCAACTCGGTGACCGGGGAGGAGGAGCGTCTGGAAGCCGTCCTCCCACTGGTGGCCAAGCACGGGGCGGCGGTGGTGGCGATCAGCAACGACGAGACCGGCATCTCCGAGGACCCTGACGTCCGTTTCGACGTGGCCAGGAAGATCGTCAACCGGGCCGCCGACCACGGCATCCCGGCGGAGGACGTCGTGGTCGACCCGCTGGTGATGCCAATCGGCGCCATGCCCACCGCCGGTCAGCAGGTGTTCCGTCTCACCTCCCGGCTCCGTGACGAGCTCAAGGTCAACACCACGGTGGGAGCCTCGAACATCAGCTTCGGTCTCCCCCACCGGGTCGGAATCAACGCCGCCTTCCTCACCATGGCCGCCGCCAGCGGGCTCACCTCGGCGATCACCAACCCGCTGGAGCAAGAGATCCGACAGGCGATCATGGCCGCCGACGTCCTCAACGGGAACGACCCCGACTGTGTCAGCTGGATCAGGATCCATCGCCAACCGGCTGAAGAGGGCGAGCGGGGCCGACGCCGCACCAGCAGACGAACCGGGTCATGAGCGCCGACGGGGTGCGCGTCGTCTTCACCCCGTCGGGCCGACAGGGTGAGGTTCCGGCGGGGACCACGGTCCTCGACGCCGCCAGGAGCCTCGGAGTCGATCTCGACTCGATCTGTGGTGGCCGCGGCATCTGCGGGCGGTGCCAGGTTCAGCTCGGGGCGTCGAAGAACATCGCCCTCGACCCGTCACGTGTCTCCGGGCCCAACTCCGTCGAGCTCGACTACCACGGCGCCAGGCCCCTCGAGCCCGGCAACCGTCTCGGCTGTCAGATGCATGTCCTCGGCGACGTGGTCGTCGACATCCCAGTCAGCAGCCGGGTGCACCGCCAGGTTGTGCGCAAGCGCCCCGAGGTCCCCGACATCGACGTCGACCCCGTGGTCAGGCTCTACTACCTGGAACTGGCCGCCTCGATACTGGGGGAGACCGAGAGCGGTCAGCGCCGGGTGCTCAACGCCCTCGCCGAGCAGTGGGACCTAACCGGCATCCACCTCGATCCGAGGGCGCTGCCCGACCTGCAGGCAGCCCTCGCCGAAGGCAAGGGTGCGATCACGGTGGCGGTGCACGACGGGAGGGACCTGACCGCGGTCTGGCCCGGGTTCCGGGATCGGATGCTGGGAGTGGCCTTCGACGTCGGGTCGACGACCATCGCCGGGCATCTCTGCGACCTGCACACCGGGGAGATCCTCGCCACCCACGGGGAGATGAACCCCCAGATCCGATTTGGCGAGGACGTCATGAGCCGGGTCTCGTACGCCATGATGGACCAGGGAGGGGCCGCCCAGCTCACCGAAGTGGTGCAGGGCGCCCTCGACGACATCGTCGGGGCCCTGGTCGACGAAGCCGGGGTGGCCCGGGAGGACATCCTCGAAGTGGTCTTGGTGGGGAACCCGATCATGCATCACCTGTTCCTCGGTCTGGACCCGACACCCCTGGGTACGGCGCCGTTCGAGCTGGCCACCAATCAGGCGGTGCGCATCGACTGCTCCGAATTGGGCATCTCGGTGCACCCGAGGGGCCGCACCTACGTGCTCCCCTGTATCGCCGGGCACGTCGGTGCGGACGCTGCCGCGGCCATGCTCTCCGAGGCGCCGCAGCGCAGCGAGGCGGTCCAGCTGCTGGTCGACGTGGGAACCAACGCAGAGATCGTGCTGGGCAACTCGCAACGGCTCCTGGCCGCCTCCAGCCCGACCGGTCCGGCTTTCGAGGGGGCTCAGATCTCCGCCGGTCAGCGGGCGGCGCCCGGTGCCATCGAGCGCGTCCGCATCGACCCTGAGACGCTGGAGCCGCGGATCAAGATCATCGGTGGTGAGCACTGGTCCGACGAGGAGGGGTTCTTCCAGGAGATCGCGGACACCCCGGTCACCGGGATCTGCGGCTCCGGGATCATCGAGGTGATCGCCGGTCTGTACCTGGCCGGTGTCATCGACGAGAAGGGGACCATCCGTGGCGACGCCCCCACCGACCGGGTGGTGGCCGACGACCGCACCTTCGCCTACGTCCTCTGGACCGATCCCCAGATCCTGGTCACCCAGAACGACGTCCGCGCTGTGCAACTCGCCAAGGCCGCCCTCCACGCCGGGGCCCGTCTGCTCATGGACCACTACGGCACGGACAGGGTGGATCAGATCAGGCTCGCCGGGGCGTTCGGGAATCACATCGACCCCCTGTACGCCATGGTCCTGGGAATGATCCCCGACTGCGACCTGGCCGCCGTCTCGGGGGCGGGGAACGCCGCCGGGTCCGGGGCGATCATGGCCCTGCTCAGCCGGGCGGCCCGTGACGAAGTGGAAGGTCTCGTCGAGCGTGTCGAGAAGATCGAGACCGCCACCGAGCCCCGATTCCAGGAGCACTTCGTGGCCGCCCTTGGGATCCCCAATGAGACCGCCAGCTTCCCGCATCTGTCCGGGGTGGTCACCCTGCCCGCGCCGACAGGCGGCCCGACCCGAAGAAGACGGAGGAACACCGATGAGTGAGCCCGGCACCAGAAGACGATCGGGCGGACGCGAGGCGAGGCGGGCTGTACGTTCGGCCGCGACGGCTGCGCTCCCCTATCTGACCCGCTCGATCCCACCGTACGAGATCCTCGGCGAAGAAGGTCTAGCGACGATCGAGGCCAACGCCGAGACCATCCTGGAAGAGGTCGGGGTCGAGATAGTCGATTTCCCGGAGGCGCTGCGCATCTACGAGATGGCCGGCGCCGATGTGTCCGGGACCAGGGTCCGTTTCCCGAAGGGCATGTGCCGTGAGCTGGCCGCCACCGCCCCAAGTCGGTTCACTCAGGTGGCCCGCAACCCGGAGCGATCTGTCGAGATCGGCGACCCACACGTAGTGCTCGCCCCCGCCTATGGGTCGCCATTCGTCCGCGACCTGGAGGGTGGTCGTCGCTACGCCACCATCGAGGACTTCCGCAACTTCGCCCGGCTCACCTACATGTCACCGCAGCTGCATCACGCCGGGGGCACACTCTGCGAGCCCGTCGACCTGCCGGTGAACAAGCGGCACTTCGACATGATCTACAGCCACGTCAAGTACAGCGACAAGCCGTTCATGGGCTCGGTGACCGCTCCGGAGCGAGCCCAGGACACCGTGGACATGGCGAAGATCGTCTTCGGCGAGGACTTCATCGCCGAGAACACGGTCATCCTCTCTCTCTGCAACGCCAACTCCCCGCTCTCCTGGGATCGCAACATGCTCGGCTCGGCCAGGGTCTACGCCGAGAACAATCAGGCCACCCTGCTGACTCCGTTCATCCTGGCCGGCGCCATGGCCCCGGTGACCGTGGCCGGCACCGCGGCGCAGACCCTGGCCGAGGCCCTGGCCGGGATCGCCTTCACCCAGATCGTGCGGCCGGGCGCACCGGTCGTGTTCGGGTCGTTCGCCAGTTCGATGTCGATGCAGTCGGGGGCGCCCACCTTCGGGACGCCCGAACCGGCATTGGTCCTCTTTGTGATGGCGGCGCTGGCGCGGAGACTGGGTGTTCCGTTCCGCAGCGGCGGCAACCTGACCGCCTCCAAGATCCCCGACGCCCAGTCCGCCTACGAGAGCGCCGCCACATTCCTCCCGACCCTGACCGCCGGGGTCAACTTCGTCCTCCACACCGCCGGCTGGCTGGAGGGTGGTCTGACCATGGGCTACGAGAAGTTCATCCTCGACGCCGACATGGCGGGCATGGCCTCGGCATTGGTGAGCGGTGTCGACCTCACCGAGAACGGCCAGGCGATGGAATCGCTGCTCACGACCGGACCGGGCCAGCACTACCTGGGGACCGCCCACACGCTGGCCAACTTCGAGACCGCCTTCTGGCGGGCCGACACCTCCGACAGCAACAGCTTCGAGCAGTGGGAGCTGGAGGGTGGCCGGGACGCGGTGGCGCGGGCATCGGAGCGGTGGCGACAGATGCTCAGCGACTACGAGGCCCCGTCGCTGGACGATGACGTCGACCATCGTCTGTCGACCTGGATCCAGCAGCGCAAGGACTCTTTCCCGGACTCCGACGTCTGATGAGCCCCAAGCTCGACCTCAGCGACCTGGAACCCGGGCAGATGGATGCGGTGCGGAGCGCCCTGCTCCACCCCAAGTACGAGGTCATCCCCCTCAAGAACCTGACCGACCAGATCCCCCATCTCCCCGAGGGCGCGGTGGTCTCGGTCACCGCCTCGCCGCAAAAGGGCATGGCCGCAACCATCGACCTCGCCGTCGAGCTACATCAGCGTGGGTTCGAGGCCATACCCCACCTGTCGGCCCGTCTCACCAAGGACCGCGCCGAGCTGGAGGAGATCCTGAGGAGGCTCGACCGGGAGGGGATCCACGAGGCATTCGTGGTCGGTGGTGACACCGTCGAGCACGGGGAGTTCTTCGACGGACTGGCCCTGCTCACGGCCATGGAGCAGATCGGCCACGGGTTGACCAGGATCGGGGTGCCCGGGTACCCGGAAGGCCACCACATCGTCGACGAGGCCACCATCGAGAAGGCACTCCACGACAAGCTTCCCTATGCGTCCTATGTCACGAGCCAGATGTGCTTCACCCCGGAGACCATCGAGTCCTGGGTGCGCCGGCTACGGGACACCGGAGTCGGCATCGGGGTCTACATCGGCATCCCTGGGGTCGCCGAGCTGGCCAAGCTCATCACCCTCTCGGTGCGGATCGGTGTCGGTCCGTCGGCCCGCTTCCTCTCCAAGAGCAAAGGTCTCACCGGGCGTCTGGTGAGACCGGGCGGCTACAGCCCCGATGCCCTCATCCTCGGTCTCGCTCCGCTCCTCGCCGATCCGGCGGCCAACGTGCATGGGTTCCACGTGTACACCTTCAACGCCATCGAGAGCACCGAGAAGTGGCGCCACGAGATGCTGGCGAGTCTGGGCTGAGCGATGGAGACCGTCGAGTCCGTTGCCCGCGCCATCCGCATCGTCGAGGCTTTGGCCCAGTCTCCCGCCGGGCTCACCGAGACCGCCAAGAGGGTCGGGCTGCCCAAGAGCACCGTGGCCCGTCTCCTGGCCACTCTGGAGGCAATCGACGCGGTGGAGCGGATCGACGACGGGCGTGTCTACCGCCTGGGCCCGATCGTGCAGAGACTCTCCTCGGCGGCAGGAGGACCGGCCCAGCTCACCGCCTTCGCCCGCCCCTATCTCGAGGAGCTGACCGCCGCCACCGGAGAGGCGTCCGGGATCGCCATCCCCGATGGGTTCAAGGTGCACTACGTCGACCAGATCGAGGCCAAGCACCCGGTGCAGGTCCGGGACTGGACCGGCGAGTTGGTTCCCATGCACGTCGTGCCGTCGGGGCTCGTGATCATGGCCCACTGGCCGGAGGAGCAGATCTCCAGCTATCTGGAGCGCGATCTGGAGCGGATGACCCCGAACACGGTCACCGATCCGGACAGGATCAGGCGCCGGCTCGCCGAGATCAGGAAGACCGGCTTCTTCTGGGTGTTCGAGGAGTTCGTCGAGGGGATCAACTCCGTGGCGGCGCCCGTCCTGGAGCGAAACGGCCTGATCACTGCGGCCCTCCACGTTCACGGCCCGGCCTATCGATTCCCCGGCGAGCAGGAGCCCGCGTCCATTGGAGAGGCCGTGGCCGACGCCGGGCGACGTCTCTCCACCGCCCTGGCCCGATAGACGTCAGTCCCAGGACCCGGTGTTCCGGGGGTAACGCCACCGGCCCCGACGCAACACGAACGTGGAGCGAGCCGGCACCGAGAGCCAGGGCTCGCGGGGCTGGTCCCTCCCACCCGGCGGCAGGGTGACCCGGGCGAGACCGTAGACCCCGATGGCCAGGTGGATGAAGGCGATGGTCCAGAAGAACCCTTCCGGTCCCATCAGGTCCATCGTCACCGACGCTGACAACGGACCGAAGATCGCCCCGACCCCGGTCAGGAAGACGACCGCGACACTGCCGGTGACCGCCTGGCCCGGTGGCAGGACGTCGACGACGTGACTCAGGGCCAGGGAGTACATGGGATAGGCGAGACCGCCCAGGAGGAACATGGTGGCGATCAGCCACGGCGACTCGAAGGCGATCATGGAGCCGACCACCCCGGCGATCAGGACACCGAAGGTGGTGACGAGGATGGAGCGACGCCGCCCGATCGCGTCCGACATGAGGCCCACCGGCCACTGCAGAGCGACCGATCCCAGGGCGGCGGCAGCCACGAACAGACCGGTTCTCCCCACCGACATCCCCACCTGAGTGCCGTAGACACCCGCCATCCCGATGAGGGCGCCGGTGGACATACCGACCCCGACCGCGGCCACGACGCCAAGTGGCGCCGACACCCAGAGCTCCCGATATCGGGCCCTCGGTGGTAGCTCGAAATAGGGGGCGTCGTTGATCGACAGCGAGATCGGGGCCACCGCCAGTGTCATCAGGGCGCCGGCGAGGATGAAGAGGTACGGCCCGGTGGGATCTCCGGCTCCGATCAAGAGCTGGCCGACGGCGAAGCCACCCATCGAAACCACCATGTAGAGCGCCATGACCCGGCCCCGGTTGGCGTTCGAGACCATGTCGTTCAGCCAGCTCTCCACCACCACGTAGAGACCTGCCATGGCGAAGCCGAAGACCAGCCGGAAGATGATCCAGGTGATCGGGTGGACGATCAGGGCGTGCATGAGCGCAGCCGTGGCCACCAGCGAGCAAAGCCCGGCGAAGACCCGAATGTGGCCCACCCGGGCCATGATCCGTGGGGTGACCTGAGACCCGACCAGGAACCCGGCGAAGTAGGACGCCATCACCAGACCCGTGACGGTCGTGGTGAACCCCTCGAGCTCGGAGCGGACTCCGATCACGACACCGGTGAGCCCGTTGCCCACCATGAGGAGACCGAGTGCGGCGAAAAGGGCCCACGCAGCCATGAGCGCCACCCGGGCCGAAGAGGACGCGACACGACCGCGTGTCATACGGAACGCATCGTATCGCCGCGGTCAGCCGAGCCCGCTGACCCTCTCCTCACCCGTGTAGACGGTGAATCCGCCCTCACGGAGAAACCCGACCACGGTCATCCCGAACTCGGCTGCCAGGTCGGCGGCGAGACTGGAGGCGGCCGAGACACCGCACACCAGCGAGACCCCGGCCACGGCCGCCTTCTGGGTGATCTCGAACGAGACCCGGCCGGAGACCACGAGACCTAGCGGAGGCAACGGCCATGACTGTCTCGCCATGTGGCCGATGACCTTGTCGACGGCGTTGTGACGTCCCACGTCTTCACGGACCGCCAGAATCTGGCCGCCCTCGTGGAAGAGACCAGCGGCGTGGAGCCCGCCGGTCGAATGGAATGCCGACTGGTGCTCCATGAGCCGATCAGGGAGGCCGAGGAGCACGGAGGCATCCACGACAGGGCCGGCGGGAGGCCGGGCGCCGGTGACCCGGATGGCATCGATCGACGCCTTGCCACACACCCCACAGGAGCTGGTGCTGTAGAAGTTGCGCTGGAACTGGGCAGGGTCCACGGTCACCCCTTCGGAGGTGACCAGGTCCCATCGCCCCTCCCCCAGGTCGACCACGCTGGTGATCGACTCCGGTGTGGTGACGATGCCCTCCGTGATGGCGA
>DASSVE010000074.1:0-2992 GCA_035706345.1 Acidimicrobiia bacterium | reverse complement strand
TGGACGGTGGCCGCTTCGCGACCAGCGACCTCAACGACCTGTACCGTCGCGTGATTAACCGCAACAACCGCCTTCGCAGGCTGCTCGACCTCGGCGCCCCCGAGATCATCGTGAACAACGAGAAGCGGATGCTGCAGGAGGCCGTCGACGCCCTGTTCGACAACGGCCGCCGCGGCCGCCCGGTCACCGGGCCCGGCAACCGCCCGCTCAAGTCGCTGTCCGACATGCTCAAGGGCAAGCAGGGCCGGTTCCGCCAGAACCTGCTCGGTAAGCGTGTTGACTACTCCGGCCGTTCGGTCATCGTCGTCGGCCCGCAGCTGAAGCTGCACCAGTGCGGCCTGCCCAAGCAGATGGCGCTGGAGCTGTTCAAGCCCTTCGTCATGAAGAAGCTGGTCGACGAGGAGCTGGCCCAGAACATCAAGTCGGCCAAGCGCATGGTTGAGCGTTACCGTCCGCAGGTTTGGGACGTGCTGGAAGAGATCATCACCGAACACCCGGTGCTGCTCAACCGTGCACCTACCCTGCACCGCCTCGGTATCCAGGCATTCGAGCCGCAGCTCGTTGAAGGCAAGGCCATCCAGCTCCACCCGCTGGTTTGTGGCGCGTTCAACGCCGACTTCGACGGCGACCAGATGGCAGTCCATCTGCCACTGTCGGCGGAGGCGCAGGCCGAGGCTCGGATCCTGATGCTGTCCAGCAACAACGTGCTGTCCCCGGCGTCGGGTCGTCCGATCGTGACCCCGTCCCAGGACATGGTCATCGGCATCTACTACCTCTCCGAGTTGGTGGAGGACGCCCCCGGTGCCGGTCACGTCTACGCCGACATCGACGAGGCGACCATGGCCTACGAGATCGGTGAGCTCTCGCTGCACGCACCGATCAAGCTGCGTCTCGGCGAGCTGACTGGTGAGCCCGAGGTCCACAGGGATCTGAAGCAGACCCTGAAGACCCTCATCGAGGACGAGCCCCTCGATCCCGGTGCCCTCACCGAGACGACGCTGGGCCGCGCACTGCTGAACACGGTGCTCCCGCAGGACTTCCCGTTCGTCAACTCCACGATCATCAAGAGCGACATCAAGCTCCTGATCGAGACGATCATCGAGCGTTACCCGAGCTCGGCTGTCACCGCCACCCTCGACGGGATCAAGGAACTCGGGTTCCGGTTCGCCACGCGGGCCGGGCTCAGCATCGGTCTCGACGACGTCCGGACCCCCGCCGACAAGGCGGAGATCCTGGCCGAGTACGAGGAGCGCGCCGAGAAGGTGCAGAACCTCTTCGCCAAGGGCGTCGTGACTGACGACGAGCGTCGTCAGGAGCTGATCGAGATCTGGACTGAGGCCACCGAGAAGGTGACCGACGCCATGAAGGCGGGTCTGAAGGACGAGAAGTTCAACTCGCTGGACATGATGGTCGGATCGGGTGCCCGCGGGAACATGATGCAGGTGCGTCAGATCGCCGGCATGCGTGGTCTGGTGGCCAACCCCAAGGGTGACATCATCCCGCGGCCCATCATCTCCAACTTCCGCGAGGGGCTCTCCGTGCTCGAGTATTTCATCTCGACCCACGGTGCCCGCAAGGGTCTGGCCGACACCGCTCTGCGGACCGCCGACTCGGGTTACCTGACCCGTCGTCTGGTCGACGTCTCCCAGGAGATGATCGTCACCGAGGAGGACTGCGAGACCGATCGCGGCATCGTGATCCGCGTCGTCGACGAGCGTGGCAACAAGATCCGGAACCTCCGTTCCCGGATTTTCGGCCGTGCCCTCGCCGAGGACGTGAAGGAGGGCCGCGCCCTGGTGGCCACCGAGGACGACGAGAAGCTGCGGGCCGGCGCCATCATCGGCACCAAGGAGCTCCACGCCATCGAGGAGGCCGACATCGAGTCGGTCCGGGTGCGCTCACCGCTCACCTGTGACACCCGTGGAGGTGTCTGCCAGATGTGCTACGGGCTCTCCCTGGCCACCGGCAAGATGGTCGAGCTGGCCGAGGCGGTGGGCATCATGGCGGCTCAGTCCATCGGCGAGCCGGGGACGCAGCTCACCATGAGGACCTTCCACACCGGTGGCGTGGCCGGCGAGGACATCACCCACGGTCTGCCTCGCGTCGTCGAGCTGTTCGAGGCTCGCACGCCGAAGGGCAAGGCGGTGCTGTCGGAGATCGCCGGGGTCGCCCGGGTGATCGACGACGAGTCCGGCCGCCGCATCGAGGTGTCCAGGGGTGACGAGGAGGTCATCTACCCGATCTCCCGCTTCGCCAAGCTGAGGTTCCAGGACGGCGCCGAGGTCGAAGCCGGCACCCAGCTGACCGAGGGCCCGCTCGACCCCAAGGAGGTTCTGGTCATCCGCGGAGTCCGGGCCACCCAGCAGTACCTGGTCGACCAGGTGCAGGAGGTCTACCGGTCACAGGGCGTGGAGATCCACGACAAGCACATCGAGATGATCGTTCGTCAGATGCTGCGTCGTGTCCGGGTGGTCGCTCCCAACGACTCCGACTTCCTGCCCGCCGCCCTCATCGACGACCAGACCTTCCGGGATGTCAACCGGGAACTGGTCGTCGCCGGCAAGAAGCCGGCCGAGGGTCGGCCCGAGCTGATGGGGATCACGAAGGCGTCCCTGGCCACCGAGTCGTGGTTGTCCGCGGCTTCGTTCCAGGAGACCACCAAGGTGCTCACCGACGCCGCCATCCAGAGCCGCTCCGACTTCATGAGAGGTCTCAAGGAGAACGTGATCATCGGCAAGCTGATCCCGGCAGGGACCGGGGCGGAGCAGTACCAGTCGCTGCAGCCCTCGCTCCCCGGCGCCACCACGGTGGCCAGCCTCGGGATCCTGGGCGGCGACGGGGACGGAGCCTCCTCATCCGACGACGGTCTCCCCGACGACCCCGCCGAATGGCTCGCTTCTCTCGGCAACTCCGACAACCGTGTCGGTGACGAAGAGGAGTAAGACCCAAACCCTCAGGTAGTGGGTTCCGTATCCGGAACCAACCGTCTCGA
>DASSVE010000073.1:0-17422 GCA_035706345.1 Acidimicrobiia bacterium | reverse complement strand
CTCCGGAGTCGATGCCAACCCTGCTGCACAATGACTGGAGACTCGACAACATGGCTGTGGCGCGGGACGACCCGGGTCGGTGTGTCGCGGTCTACGACTGGGACATGGCGACCCGCGGGGACCCACTGGCCGACGTCGGGACACTGATGGGCTCGTGGTTCGACCCCGGTGAGGCGCCCGGGGAGTTGAGCATGATGCCGACTCAGAGCCCCGGTTGGATGAGCCGGGAAACCGCGGTCCAGCGCTATCTGGAGAGATCCGGCGCCGCCGGTGACCACATGGGCTGGTACCTCGTGTTCGGGGCCTGGAAGCTGGCAATCATCCTGCAACAGATCTACATCCGCTGGCTCCGCGGCCAGACCCAGGACTCCCGGTTCGCCAACCTCGACGAAGGCGCCCGCCACCTGTTCCGTCTCGCCGCCGACCGTCGGCCCTGAGGGTCGAAATGGCGTTGCTATAGCATCGCGTGGCGGAAACCACCCCTTCTTGCTATAGCAACGCCTTCGGCTCGATTGTGAGTGAGTACTCACTCAATGTAGGATGGCCGGATGTCTGTCAAGCAGCGGGCCCTCCCGCTGGCACCCGAGGCCCGCCGCAAATCGATCATCGACGCAGTGATCCCTCTCCTCCTGGAGAACGGTCCGAACGTGACCACGGCCCAGATCGCCGAGGCCGCCGGGATCGCCGAAGGCACCATCTTCCGGGTCTTCCCCGACAAGACCTCGCTGCTGTTCGAGGCGGTGAAGGCATCGTTCGACCCGGCCCCCGAGCTCGACCAACTGGCTCGAATCGAGCGCGATCTCCCGCTCGAGGTCAAGCTGCGCAAGACGGCGGCGATCCTGATCAAGCGGAGCGAACGGGTTCATGCCCTGGTGTCCGTGCTCCGATCACTGCCGCCACCCGAGCACAGCGCCTTCCACGACGCCCACAAGAACGCCATCGGGGCCAACAGTCTCCTCCTCTGGGGCGTCACCCGGGTCTTCCAGGACCACTCCTCACAGCTTGCGGTGGAGCCGGCCCGAGCCGCCGCCGCTTTCCGCGGTCTGCTCTTCGCGGTCAGCTTCCCCCTCAACGACCCTGCCGAGCTGATGACCGCCGACGAGGCCATCGAGGTCTTGCTCAGCGGCGTCATGAAGGACCGACCCTGATGCTCTGGAGGATCCTCAAGGAATCCCTGCGTCGCTATCGGCGCGAGCTGGCCTTCATCGTCGGTCTGCAGCTGATCGGGACGATGGCCGCCCTCTATCTCCCCTCCCTCAACGCAGACATCATCGACAACGGGGTGGTCTTCGGCGACACCGGCTACATCATCCGGACCGGTGCCGTGATGCTCGTGGTCTCCCTCGTCCAGGTGGTGGCCACGATCGTGGCCGTCTACTTCGGGGCCCGAACGGCGATGAGCATGGGTCGAGATCTCCGATCCTCCATCTTTCACAAGGTCGGGGCCTTCTCCAGCCAGGAGATGTCCCACTTCGGCGCCCCCTCGCTGATCACGAGGAACACCAACGACGTCCAGCAGGTCCAGACGGTCACGGCCATGGGCCTCACCATGTTCGTGATGGCCCCGATCATGATGGTGGGCGGGATCGTCATGGCCCTGCGCGAGGACCTGGGGCTGGCATGGCTGGTCGCCGTCGCCATCCCCTTGCTGGGGGCCAGTGTCGGGTTCATCGCCAGCCGTCTGGTCCCCTCGTTCCGCGCCATGCAGGTGAAGATCGACACGGTCAACCGGGTGCTCCGCGAGCAGACCAGCGGGATTCGGGTGCTGCGGGCGTTCGTCAGGGAGCGGTTCGAGACCGAGCGCTTCGATCGGGCCAACACGGACCTGACCGAGGTCTCCCTCACAGTCGGCCGCTGGATGGCGGCCATGTTCCCGGTGGTGATGCTGATCCTGAATGTGTCCAGCGTCGCCGTCCTCTGGTTCGGCGGTCTGCGCATCGAGGCCGGGGCGATGGAGATCGGCTCGCTGACGGCGTTCCTGACCTATCTGCTCCAGATCCTGATGTCGGTGATGATGGCCACGTTCATGGTGGTGATGATCCCGCGGGCGGCGGTCTCGGCCGACCGCATCGCCGAGGTCCTCGACTCCGAGTCGTCGGTCAAGCCACCGAGCCGCCCGGTCACCCGTCTCGTCAAGCGCGGCCACCTGCGTCTCGACCGGGTCACTTTCAGCTACCCCGGCGCCGACTATCCCGTGGTCAACGATGTCTCGGTCGGAGCCAAGCCCGGCGAGACCCTCGCCATCATCGGTTCCACCGGCGCCGGGAAGACCACGCTGGTCAACCTCATCCCCCGGTTGTTCGACGTCACCTCGGGCGCGGTCCTGGTCGACGGTGTCGACGTGCGCGATCTGGAGCCCGAGCTGCTCTGGTCCAAGATCGGGCTGGTGCCCCAGAACCCCTACCTGTTCTCCGGGACCGTCCGCTCCAACCTCCAATACGGCAACCCGGAGGCCACCGACGATGAGATGTGGCGAGCGTTGGAGATCGCCCAGGCCCGCGACTTCGTCGAGGCGATGCCGGAAGGTCTCGACTCCCCCATCGCCCAGGGCGGGACCAACGTGTCTGGCGGGCAGAGACAACGTCTCCAGATCGCCCGGGCCATCATCCGCGCACCGGAGATCTACATCTTCGACGACTCCTTCTCCGCCCTCGATCTGACCACCGATGCCCGTCTGCGCAGGGCACTGAAGCCGATCACGAGCGAGGCGACGGTGGTGATCGTCGCCCAGCGGGTGTCCACCATCACCGACGCCGACCAGATCCTCGTGCTCGAGGACGGGGCACGGGTCGGGCTCGGTACGCACGACGAGCTGATGCGAACCTGCCCCACCTACGTCGAGATCGTCGAGTCCCAGGCACAGGCGGAGGCGGTCTGATGAGCGGCCGCACCATGAAGGAGACCGAACGGGTCGAGGCACCACGGGGGCCAGGCCACGGGATGATGATCGGACAGGTGGGTCAGAAGGCCATGGACTTCGGGCCTTCGTTCCGGAGACTCCTCGGGCATCTCCGTCCCCATCGGGTCAAGATCGTGTTTGTCTTCCTATCGGCCGTCGTCAGCGTCGCCCTGGCGGCCATCGGGCCCCGGGCCCTGGGGCGGGCCACGGATATCGTGTTCGCCGGGGCGATCGGCTCTCGTCTACCGGCGGGGATGACGAGAGAGCAGGCGATCGCGGCCGCCGAGGCGGCAGGTCAGGGTCAGGTCGCCGATCTGCTCTCGGGTGTCGACTTCACCCCGGGTGTCGGAATCGACTTCCAGGCCCTGGCGGTAGTGCTTCTCACGGTGGTCGGGATCTACCTGGCCTCGTCTCTCTTCGGCTACCTGCAGGGCTGGCTGCTCAACGATGTCGTGCAGCACACCATCTACCGGCTGCGGGCGAGTGTCGAGGACAAGCTGAACCGGCTCCCGCTCCGGTACTTCGACCGTCAGCCGCGTGGCGAGTTGCTGAGCCGGGTCACCAACGACATCGACAACATCTCCCAGAGCCTCCAGCACACCATGAGCCAGATGCTCACCTCGGTGCTGACCATCGTGTTCGTGGTGGCGATGATGGTCGTCATCTCCCCCACTCTGGCTCTGGTGGCCCTGGTGACGATCCCCGTGACGATGGTGGTCGCCGGTCTGGTGATGCGTCGCTCCCAGAAGAAGTTCATCGCACAGTGGAGACACACCGGCGCCCTGAACGGGCAGATCGAAGAGGCGTTCACCGGTCACGCCCTGGTCAAGGTCTTCGGCCGGCAGAAGGAAGTCCAAGCGCGGTTCGACGCGGAGAACGAGCAGCTGTTCCAGGCCAGCTTCGGCGCCCAGTTCCTCTCCGGGCTGATCATGCCGATCATGATGTTCATCGGGAACCTCAACTACGTCGTGGTGGCGGTGATCGGCGGTCTTCGGGTGGCGAGCGGGACCATGAGCCTGGGCGACGTCCAGGCTTTCATCCAGTACTCCCGACAGTTCACCCAACCGGTGACACAGGTGGCCTCGATGATCAATCTCCTGCAGTCCGGCGTGGCTTCGGCCGAGCGTGTCTTCGAGCTCCTCGACGAGGACGAGGAGTCACCCGACGACCAGACGGCGCGACTTCCAGGCGAGACGGTGGGTCGGGTGTCGTTCGAGCACGTGTCCTTCCGATACGAGCCCGACCAGCCTCTGATCGAGGATCTCAGCCTGGAGGTCAACCCCGGTCAGATGGTGGCGATCGTGGGGCCGACGGGCGCCGGCAAGACCACGCTGGTCAACCTGATCATGCGTTTCTACGAGCTCGACAAAGGGCGGATAACCCTCGACGGCGTCGATATCGCCACCATTCCCCGCTGGGAGCTGCGATCGCAGGTGGGCATGGTGCTCCAGGACACCTGGCTGTTCCACGGGACGATTCGGGAGAACATCGCCTACGGGCGGCCCGACGCCACCGAGGAGGAGATCCTGGAGGCGGCGCGGGCCACCTTCGTCGATCGTTTCGTCCACAGCCTCCCCGACGGCTACGACACGGTCATAGACGACGAGGGCTCCAACATCAGCGCCGGGGAGAAGCAGCTCATCACGATCGCCCGGGCGTTCCTGGCCCGTCCCGCCCTGCTCATCCTGGACGAGGCGACCAGCTCGGTCGACACCCGGACCGAGTTACTCCTCCAACACGCCATGGCGGCGCTGCGCACCAACCGGACCAGCTTCGTGATCGCACACCGTCTCTCCACGATCCGAGACGCCGACCTGATCCTGATGATGGAGAACGGGCAGATCGTCGAGCGGGGCACGCACGAGGAGTTGATCGCGATGCACGGCGCCTACTACCGCCTCTACAACTCCCAGTTCAGCGGTCCCGACGTGGTCGACGCAGAGCCGGCGATGCCACCCCACCCGTTCACCGGCCAGCCCGCGGCGGCGAGCTAGACCATCATCCGGCCCACCAGGGCATCCAGCCCTGCCAGCCGGCGACCGCGGCGACGACCATCACGGAGATCTCGCCCAGTTGCTCCCCCGCCCCCAGCATGTCGCCGGTGATCCCGCCGACCTTCCGCAGCGCCAGTCGGCGGATCACCAGAGTGGCCAAGGCGACCAACAGGACGGCGGCGAGCGTCCACCACCCCAGCGCCAGGGCAGTGACCGAAACGCCGATCGCGACGGCGACGATGGCGCCCGCAGTGTCGGCCCCAGCGACACCAGAGAGCCCCAGACCCTCGGAGCGGGCGGGAGACGTGGTGGCCATGAGGACGACCGGGGCGCTCCGGGCCAGGGCATGGGCGGCCGCCAGGGCCGCCAGGGCCAGCCACGGCTCCATGGAACCGAGTGTCACCACCCGCAACAGGATCGAACCGACGAGGGCGACGATGCCGTACGTGCCTAGCCGCGAATCGCGCATGATCGCCAGGGCCTCCTCCCGGTCCCCCTCCGCCCCGAGCGAGTCGAAGGTGTCGGCGAGACCGTCTTCGTGGAAGGCACCGGTCACCAGGATTCCGACCAGGATGGCGACGACGGCAGCGAGCAGGGACGGCATCCACGGGTAGAGGACGACGTACGCGCCGGCGACGACCAGACCCACGATGACGCCGACGACGGGGAACCAGGCGGCGATCCCGTCGAGGCTCGGCGGTGTCGTCTGGGTCCCGAGGGGTATCCGGGTGAGCAGGACTATCGCCCGGCGCAGCCCGTTCACTCCAGACCCGCCTCGCGGAAGGTGGCCACGTCGACCACCGATCGGGCGGCCAGGGAGAGGACGGGGAGAGCTGCGATGGCGCCGGTCCCCTCACCCAGCCGCATCCCCAAGTCGAGGATCGGCCTCCGACCGAGCCTGGCCACCAGCCGCCGATGCCCCGGTTCGGGGGAGACGTGGGCCGGCCAGCAGTGATCCAGGAACCCGGGCAAGGCCACCTCGAGCGGCATCGCCGCCGCGGTGACCACGAAACCGTCGAGGAGCACCGGAAGCGACTGTCGGCGAGCCTCCATGACCGCGCCGGCTGCGGCGGCCAGCTCCCAGCCCCCGAGGTCACGCAGCGTCGCCCACGGGCCTGATTCGGCGCGTCGAGCCACAGCAGTCTCGACGACCTGCCGTTTCCGGGCCAAGCCGTCACGGTCGAGCCCGGTTCCTGGCCCCACCCAGTCGGCGGCGTCGCCGCCGAAGAGACCGAGGGAGACGGCGGCCGCAGCCGTGGTGTTCCCGATGCCCACCTCACCGATGACGAGGACATCGGAATCCGAAGCATCGAGCACCGCCGACCGCCCCGTCTCCAGAGCGCACTCGAAGTCAGCCGGCGAGAGGGCGGGCTCCCGGCGAATGTTGCCGGTTGGCTTGCCGACACCGACGTCCACCACATCCACCCTGGCCCCGACGTCCCGGGCCATGACACTGGCCGTGGCCAGGCCCGATCGGAGGGCCTCCACCATGGAGGCCGTGACCGAGGCCGGGTAGGCGCTGACCCCCTCTGCCGTGACTCCGTGATCGCCGGCGAAGATCAGGACGACGGGACTACGCACCGCCGGCTCGATCGTTCGCTGCCACCCGGCGAGCCAGACCGCCAACTCGTCCAGACGCTCGGTCGCCCCTCTCGGCTTGAGGCTCTCCAGGGCGCGGGTGGCCACGGCGTGGGCGGCCGCTGTGTCCGGCCCGGAAAACGACGCAGGATCGGAGAGCTCAGACCACATCGTCGGAGTCGAGCCGCAGAGTCTTCCCCGCCACCACCAGGTAGGTGTCGGTGGCCGCCCTGGCCAGTGTCTGATTGACTCGTCCCTGCAGGTCGCGGAACCGTCGTCCCACGGGATCCATCGGCACCAGGCCGAAACCCACTTCGTTGCTGATCACGATTACCTCGCCGTCGTGTGCCTCCAATGCGGTCACGAGATCGTCGACCCGTGCAGCGATCTCTTCGTCGTCGTGGTCGACCATCAGCTGCGAGATCCACAACGTGATGCAGTCGATCAGGATCGTGTCACCGCCTGGTGTCGATCGCACCGCCGGGACGAGGTCGATCGGCGCCTCGACCGTCACCCAGTTCTCAGGTCGGTGGAGACGGTGGTGGGTGATACGGGCCACCATCTCGTCGTCGTCTCCCTGGGCGGTGGCGACGAACCTCACCTGTGCCCCGCCCCGCTGCGCCAGGTCGACGGCCAGCGCAGACTTGCCGGAACGAGCCCCACCCAGGAGCAGGATCAATAGTCGATACCCCGGCGGGCGGTCACCCCGCGGTCGAAGGCGTGCTTGACCTTGCGCATCTCGGTCACGGTGTCGGCGATGGCGACGATGGGCTCGGGGGCATCACGCCCGGTCAGGATGACGTTGACGTTCTCGGGACGATGCTCGAGGACTTGTGTGACCTCGTTCACGTCGATCCAGCCCCAGTTGATCGGGTAGGTGACCTCGTCCAGCACCACCAGGTCGTAGTCGCCCGACGAGATCAGTTCCCGAGCGCGGCTCCAGGCGGCCACCGCGATTGCCTGGGACTCCTCCATGTCCTCCGAATCCCAGGTGAAGCCGTCACCCATCGCCCACCAGTCGGCGCCTATTTGCCGGGCGATCTTCTCCTCCCCCACCTTCCAATCCCCCGACTTGAGGAACTGGATGACCGCCACCTTCCATCCGCGGGCGACTGCCCGCATCACCGTCCCGAAGGCGGCGGTGGACTTGCCCTTGCCATCGCCTGTGTTGACCAGGAGCAGCGACTTGACGCGCACGTTGCCCACGGGTGGTGCTTCAGTTGGTGGGGTCTGAGGGTCCATGTGAATCTCTCCGAACTGGGACTACGACCGGCCCGTCACGGTCGGCGAGCACGCGCACACCGGCACCGTAGTGGGCGACGAGATTGGCTTCCGTGAGCACTTCTGCCGGCTTGCCATCGGCCACGACCTGACCGCCGCTGAGCAGCAGCAGCCGCTCCGAGTAGCGGCCGGCCAGGGTGAGGTCGTGAGCGGCGATGACCACGGTCAACCCCTCCTGGCGACGTAGCTCGTCGACCACATCGAGCACGTCGACGGCATGGCCGACGTCGAGACTCGCCGTGGGCTCGTCGAGGAGCAGCACCGGCGCCTCCTGGGCGAGGGCCCGTGCCAACACCACTCGCTGCGCCTCTCCGCCGGAGAGCGTCCCCAGCGGGCGCCGGGCGAACTCGGTCAGACCCAGCTTCTCCAGGGCCAGATGGACGGTCTCGACGTCGTGCTTGGTCTCGGCGGCCAGGTAGCCGAGATGAGGGGTGCGGCCCAGCATGACGTAGTCCGCCACTCCCATGTCCTCGGGAAGCAAGGGGCGCTGCGGCATCCAGGCGATGTCCGTTCCCCGCGCACGCTCCCGGCCACCGAGGAACACCCGGCCCCGGTAGGGCGCCACTCCGACCGCTGTCTTGAGGAGCGTGGTCTTCCCGGCTCCGTTGGGCCCGATCAGCCCGAGCCACTCCCCATCCGCAACCTGGACCGTGACCGGTCCGAGGACTCTCCTCTCGCCATAGCTGACCTCGACCCCTTCCCACGTGATCACGTCGGCCCCCGCATGGTCCTGAGCACGAGCAGGAAGAAGGGGGCGCCAAAAAAGGCGGTCACGACGCCTATTGGCATCTCGGCGGGGGCCGCCACCGTCCGGGCGATGATGTCGGCGAACATGAGAAAGGACGCTCCGAACATGATCGAGAGCGGGATGATCACCCGGTAGCTCCACCCGAAGAGGAGGCGCACAGTGTGGGGCACGATGATCCCGACAAAACCGATCAGCCCACTGACCGATACCGCAGCCGCGGTGGCCAGCGTCGCCGCGATCACCACCACAGCCCGGACCCTGCCGACATCGATTCCGAGGGCAGTCGCCTCGTCGTCGCCGAGACTGAGGACGTCGAGGAGCCGTCTCGCGCCCACCAGAACCGTCATCGCGATGACGGCGTAGGGAACCAGCTCCCACACCTCCCCCCAACCGACAGTCACCAGACGACCCAGGATCCAGGCGTAGACCTCGCGCAGGGTCTCTGTGTTCTGTTGGAGGATGTAGGTCTGCACCGCGGTGGCGAACGCCGCCACCGCCACCCCGGCGAGGACCAGCGTGGTGGCCGACCTCCCACCGACAGAACGCCCCAGGGCATAAGTGACCCCGACGGCGACCATCCCGCCGACGAAGGCGAAGGGGGGAAGCAGGCCGGAGTTCCCGGAGGTGGCCAAGGCGATGGTGGCTCCCAGACCCGCCCCGGCGGCGATTCCGAGGAGATAGGGATCGGCGAGGGCGTTTCGGAACACACCCTGGTAGGAGGCGCCGGCCACGGCCAGGACCGCACCGACCAGCGCTCCGAGCACCACCCGGGGCAGTCTTATCTCGAAGAGGATGTTGCTCTCCACCTCGGTCAGACCCGACTCGATGCTCACCACGGGCAGCTTGTCGAGGATCGCCCCGAGCACAGCCAGAGGGTCCAGACCGGCGGCGCCGACCGTGACGCCTACCACCGCCACCACCAGCACAGATCCCAGGGCCACGGCCATGGGAAGACGACCGACCCGGGCCGATTTGGCCTCGATGGCGGTGGCGGAAGCGGTCAACCCGAGGCCGGATCTCCCAATCCGGACAGGGCGTCGGAGACCGCCTGGGCGAACTCCACGATCCGGGGCCCCCAACGAGAGACGATGTCCGAGTCGAGGGGGATCACATGGCCCTCCTGCACTGCGGTCAGCACCTCCCAGCCGGGCCTGGCGGCCACCGTCTCAGGCGTCTCTCCATAGAAGGAATCGGCCAGAAAGATCAGATCCGGGTCCGCAGCGACGATGAACTCGGCGGACAACTGCGGATAGCCGAAAGCGGCACCGTCTGCATCGGCCGGGTCGGCGATGTTCTCCAGACCGAACAACGAGTACAGAGTCCCGATGAATGTCGACGACGTCGCCGTGTAGTAGGTGTTGTCGACCTCGTGGTAGTAGGTCGTCCCCTCAGGCACCTCGGGGGCCCCGGCGACGACGTTCTCCAGATCGGTCTGAATCGACTCGTTGACCGCCCCGGCCTCCTGGACGTGGCCGGTCGCCCTCCCCAGGGCCTCGATCTGGCGATAGGTGTCGTCGACGGTCAACGCCGCGTTGTAGAAGAGAACAGGCACGCCGGCTGCGCTCAGGGTGTCCACCAGCTCACCGGGCTCGTAACCGATGACGACCAGGTCGGGCTGGTAGGCCAGGATCGCCTCGATGTTCGGGGTGAAGCCCGACAGGTCGGTGATCGGCGCCTCAGCCGGGTAGTTCGACTGGTCGTCGACGGCAACGATCTGATCTGCCGCCCCGATGGCGAAGAGCATCTCGGTGGCGGTGGACGACAGCGACACGATCTCCTCGGGTCGGGTCTCGATGGTCACCGAACCGTTGTCCGCCTCGACCGTCACCGGAAAACCCGATGCCATGGTCGTGGCCAAGTCGATCGTGGTCACGGTAGCTCCGGTGGTGGTGGTCGCCGACGGCCCGGCGGTGGTGGTGCCCGTTCCACCCTCTGCGCTGCAGGCCGGGAGGACCAGCAGCACTGCCAGGAGCACTGAACTCCTTCTCATATGAAAACATCCTCCGTTTCTGGAGGATGAAGCGGTCTGTGTGGCCTCCCTGAGCCCACGGGTCCGTCTTCATCCGAGACGTATTCGTGGCCCTGGGCTCAGGCGACCTGGCTCGTGCGCTCGAGACGCCTTCACAGTTGCGGGACAGCGACGGATTGGGACCGTCTTCGCTGAGCCCCCGGGCACCCGTCCCAACGACGGGCACCCGGAAGCATAACGTCGATTCTCAGCCGACCTCTTCGCTGGCGACGCCGAGGGTCGCAGTGAGGGTGATTTCCTCGTCGCCACGCTGGACGATCACTTCCACTGTCTCGCCCGGCTGGTGGGCCCGCACCTGGGCCTGTAGGTCTCCGATTCCGAAGACGGGGACCCCGTCGAATCCGATGATGACGTCGCCCGGTTCGATCCCGGCGGTGTCGGCAGCCGAGTCGGCCGTCACCTCGACGATGCGGGCGCCGGCCCGACCTTCCACGTCGACGTTCTCCCCACTGACGCCGAGGAAGGCGGTCTCGATCGGCTCACCGGAGACGATGGCGTCGGCATACCTGGTGGCGATGTCGGCAGGCACGGCGAATCCGACCCCGTCGTTGGCCCCGGTCTCGGTGAAGATGGAGACATTGATCCCGACCACATGACCCTCACGATTGACGAGGGCGCCGCCCGAGTTGCCGGGGTTGATCGCAGCGTCGGTCTGCAGCATGGACGCGCATGTGTTGCGACTGCAGTTGGTCTGGTCGACGGCAGAGATGATGCCTGCGGTGACGGTCGAGGCCAGACCCCAAGGGCTGCCTACGGCCACCGCCATTTGGCCCACCTTCGGCTTCTCCGTGGCAAAGGTGGCGGGGACGACATCGTCCTTCTCCACCTGGATGACGGCGATGTCGACCTCGGGGGCGGCACCGAGCACGGTCCCGTTCACCTGTTCTCCATCTGTGAACCGGACCCGAACGGTGTCCGATCCTTCGACTACGTGGGCGGCGGTGATGATGAGCCCGTCGTCGTACACGACTCCTGAGCCGACTCCGGAAGCAGTCTGGATGTGCACCACCGAGGGGAGGATCACCTCGGCGGCGGCCGCAACCGGCTCGGAGTTCTCGTCTGGCAAGCCCACCTCGACGTCCTCGACGGCTGTGGTGGAAGTTGCCGGGGTCTCCTCGGGGGCAGCCACCGGTTCGTCGCGGGGATAGATGGCCAGGATCCCGGCCACCACCAGGGCCACAGCCCCGAAGAAGAGCAACGCGGAGAGCCAGCCCGACCGTCTCTGCTTATCTTCGTTCCTGGTCTCTTCAGTCAATTCTGACCTCCTGGCGCCCACGATATGCCGGAGGCGTTAATCGGCCCCTAAACCAACTATTAGGAATCGGTAAACGGGGATCCTTCGGGAGTGGAGCCGGCCGTCTCGTCGAGCGGCAGCCACAGGACCACCGTGGTCCCGACACCGTCCTTACCCGGGAGCATGGCCAGAGAACCGCCGTGACCTTCAGCGATCTGGGTGACGATCGACAGTCCCAGCCCACGACGCTCGACGTCGGGATCGGGCATGCCCTCTCCGGCGTCGCGCACCCCCAGCCAGGCCCACCCGTCGACCCGACCGGTCCCGACTTCCACCACCGATCCGGCCGGGGAGGCGGCCAGGGCGTTCTCGATGAGGTTGGAGAGGGCGCGATCGAGCGATACTTCTACCCCGCTCACGATCACAGGCTCGACCCGGGCAACGACTTCGACATCCTGGGCGGCGGCGACGGGGGTGAAGTCGGCCGTCTTGGCTCGGGCGAGCTGGGCCAGGTCGATCGCCACAGCCTGTGCCTTCCCGGTATCGAGACGCGCCGCGGCCAGGAGATCGGAGATCATCGTGGACATCTTCTCCGCGTTGCGCCGGATCACCTCCCCGCTCTGACGCCAATCCTCGATGGTGGCATCCGGGTCGTCGCCCACCAGCTCGACATTGGAGCGGATGACGGTCAGCGGGGTGCGCAGATCGTGGCTGGTGTCGGCGAGAAACCGTCGCTGGCTGCCAAAGGCTCGCTCCAGACGCTCCAGCATCTGATCGAACGTGTCTCCGAGCCGTTTCAGCTCGTCGTCGGGGCCCTGCAGCCCGATGCGCCGGCTCAGGTCCGAAGCTTGGATCTCACGGGCCACGTCGGTTATCTCCCCCACTGGTCTCAGCACCCGGCCGGACATGATCCAACCGACCACCATGCTGAGCACGAAGAGGATGCCGATGGCGAGAAGCGTGAACCGGGCCACCTCGTTGAGGACGATCTCCTTGTAGATCGACTCGATGGCGCGCACCTCCACCTCCCGATAGGAGGGAAGGACGAAGACCTGGCCGGTGTCGAGCACGACCCGGCGGCCTTCCCAGAGATGGGCCATCATCGTCTCGGAGCGCAGACCCCGCTGGATGGCCAGATAGACCAAACCGAGCAAAGCCCCACCGATCCCGAAGACCAATGCGGAGTACTGCACCGAGAGACGGAACCTGATCGACTGCCAGGCAGGCACTCAGACCTCCTCCAGTCGGTAGCCGCGGCCGGGGACGGTCGTGATGAGCACCGGTTCGCCCATCTTCTTCCGAAGGTTGCTCAGGGTGACGCGGACGACGTTGGTCATCGGGTCGGCCATCTCGTCCCACACGTGCTCGAGCAGCCGCTCCTGGCTCATGACCACACCGGGGTTGGACATGAAGTAGTGGAGCAGCGCGAATTCCTTCGCGGTGAGGTCCAGGCGCCCCCCACCTCTCCTGGCCACGAATCGGGCATTGTCGAGCTCGAGGTCACCCACACGGAGGACCGGCTCACTGCCAGCGTCCCGTCGCACCAGGGCTCGCACGCGTGCCGAGAGCTCGGCGAGAGCGAACGGCTTGACCACGTAATCGTCGGCGCCCGAGTCGAGACCGGCCACCCGGTCCTCCACGTCGTCGCGGGCGGTCAGCATGAGGATCCGGGGTCGATCACCCTCGAGGGTGGGGAGGGTGCCGGAGACCACATCGCGGCACAACTGGAGCCCGGAGCCGTCGGGGAGGTTCCAGTCCAGCACCAGCAGGTCGTAGCCCGCCGACCTGATCTTCATCTCGGCATCCGAGGAGCGCGCGGCCACGTCGACGGCGTGCCCGTCCCGCCGGAGACTGCGGGCGACCACGTCGGCCAGATCGGGATCGTCCTCGACTACCAGGAGACGCACGGGACCACGTTAAGGGGGGTCGGGTAATCGCCGAATAAACCACGAACTGCGTTTCGCCCCGGCAAGTATGGACTTTCGACCCATATGAAGACGCAACCTTTTGCCGAATCTATGAGTCGGAGTAATCGAAGATGGTTGTGACATTCATCACGCGTGACTTGGACGGATTCCACACTTACACCGGACACGTGGTCTGCCGGGGCCCCTCGACGATCGTCGTCCTCCTCACAGAGCCATTCGGCATGGCGGGGAGATCGGTTCAGTTTCCGATCAGCGAGGTCGTCGAGGAGAGAGTGATCTCTGCCTGAGTCGGACGATCATCCCGAGGAAGGGCTGAATACATGTTCCTGGAGGGGTCGACACTCACCGCTCTGGCCATCGTTGGAGGCGTCGGCGCAATCGCCGGTCTCCTCGGTGGCTTTCTCGCGTCTGCGGACAACCTGATCGGGACTGTCCTGATGGGGATCATCGGTGGGGTGGCCCTCTCGGCCATCCTGCGTATCGCCGGCGCCCCTGCGGTCTACGGAGTGGGCGCAGAGAACTTCTCCGTGCTGTGGGCCGCCCTGGGAGGCCTGCTCCTCGGCTACGTTGTGGGGCGATCGAACGCCTGACCCGTCTCCTGGCGCTGGTGTGCCTGATCACCGCTTGTTCCAGCGGTGCTTCGGTGGACACCACCACGACCACCCCGTCGACTTCGTCCACATCGTCCTCGGTCGTCACCACCGTTCTCACCACCTCGACGACCAGCACCAGCACCACGTCGACGGTGCCCACGACCACCACCTTGCCCACAACGACGACCACCACCGCAGCCCGGCCCACGACCACCGCTCCACGGGTCACCACCACCGCTCCAAAGACGGCGAGCGCCGACTCGTCGGGTTACACCGCCACCATCCACGACGTCGATGCGGCCCGTCTCGCCCACAGCTGGACCAGTGACTGCCCGGTGTCGGTCAGTGACGTCGTCCTGATCGAGCTCGTCCACTGGGGTTTCGACGGCAAGGTCCACGACGGGGCGATCGTGGTGGCCAGATCACAAGGGAAGGCCGTCGCCGAGATATTCCGAAGGCTGTACGAGATCCGCTACCCGATCCAGAGTGTCATCCCCATCGGAGACCTGCCCGTGGGCATCGAGGACTCCGATCCCAACTACAACAACACCTCGGGTCTGCACTGTCGCAGGGCGGTGGGCTCGACCCGCTGGTCCGAGCATGCCAAGGGCCTGGCCATCGACATCAACACCCTGCAGAACCCGTTCGTCACCTCGAACACCTTGTGGCCCGCCAACTCGGGCAAGTATCGGGACCGGTCATTGGGCGAGCCCGGGATGATCCTCTCAGGCGATGCCGTGGTGGACGCCTTCGCCGACAAGGGCTGGCTGTGGGGCGGCTACTGGGACTCGATCAAGGACTACCAGCACTTCTCCGTCAGCGGTCGCTGAACGGCGTTGCTATAGCAAGAGGTGGTGGATTCCGCCACCTGACGCTATAGCAACGGTGAACGGATCAGCCGATTGCGCCGGCAGCCGCCATGTTGAGCTCGATGAGACGGTTCATCTCGACGGCGTACTCCATCGGCAGCTCTTTCACGATCGGCTCGATGAAGCCGGCGACGATCATCGAGGTCGCCTGCTCCTCGGTGAGCCCACGTGACATCAGGTAGAACAACTGATCCTCGCCCACCTTGGACACGGTGGCCTCATGGCCGATCTCGGCGTCGTTCTCCTCGATCTCCATGTACGGGTACGTGTCGGAGCGGCTGTCCTCGTCGAGGATCAGAGCGTCGCATCGGACGAAGCTCTTTGCGTTCTCCGCCCCCGGCTCGACCCGGACCAGACCCCGGTACCCGGACCTGCCCCCGCCCTTGGCGATCGACTTCGAGATGATCGTCGAGGTGGTGTCGGGGGCGGCGTGGACCATCTTGGCCCCGGCGTCCTGGTGCTGGCCCTCGCCGGCGAAGGCGATCGAGAGCACCTCGCCGTGGGCACCCGGCTCCATGAGCCAAACCGCCGGGTACTTCATGGTGAGGCGGGACCCGAGATTGCCGTCGACCCATTCCATGGTGGCGTTGCGATAGGCGGCGGCCCGCTTGGTGACCAGGTTGAAGACGTTGTTCGACCAGTTCTGGATGGTGGTGTAACGACAGCGACCGCCTTCCTTGACGATGATCTCCACCACCGCGGCATGCAGCGAGTCGGTCGTGTACGTCGGCGCCGAGCAGCCCTCGACGTAGTGCACGTAGGCGTCCTTGTCGACGATGATCAGCGTCCGCTCGAACTGACCCATGTTCTCGGAGTTGATCCGGAAGTAGGCCTGGAGCGGCTGTTCGACGTGGACACCTGGAGGCACGTAGATGAACGAGCCACCCGACCACACCGCCGAGTTGAGGGCGGCGAACTTGTTGTCGTTGGGCGGGATGACCGTGCCGAAGTGCTCCTTGACGATGTCGGGATACTCACGGACCGCGGTATCCATGTCGGTGAACAGCACGCCGAGCTTCTCGAGGTCCTCGCGGTTGCGGTGGTACACGACCTCCGACTCGTACTGGGCGGTCACCCCGGCCAGGTACTTGCGCTCGGCTTCGGGAATACCAAGCCTCTCGTAGGTCTGCTTGATCGACTCGGGGACCATGTCCCAGTCCTTCTGCAGCTCACCTTCGGGCTTGACGTAGTAGTAGATGTCGTCGAAGTCGATCGTGTCCAGGGCGCCGCCGCCACCCCACTTGGGGATGGGCTTGCGCAGGAAGCGCTGGTACGCCTTGAGACGGAACTCGAGCATCCACTCGGGCTCGCGCTTCATGGCCGACATGTCACGGATCACGTCCTCGTCGAGACCCTTGCGAGGCTCGAAGGCGAGAGCGACGTCGTCGTCTCTCCAACCGAGTTGGTAACCGCCTAGATCGATGTCAACTGTGGCCACTGTTCAAATCACCTGATTTCCACTATCCCGATAGGGAAATTGTAGGGGCGGCGGCCGGGTCAGTAAAACGCCCCCGGAATGACCTGAAATGGAGCCCTCTCATTAGGTTGGAAACATGCCGTTGATGGTGGTCGGGGCAGACACCAGTGCCGGAATGGCCATCCTGGAGAACCTGAGCCCTTCGACACGCGAGATCCGGGTCTTCGTGTCCGACGAGACCACAGGACGCCAGTTGCGGGAACGGGGGTTCAAGGTAGCCACAGGCGACGTCTCGGACGAGAGCCACGTCGAGGCTGCTCTCATGCGTTGCTTCACGGCGGTGCTGATCTCTGAGGCCGCCGACGATGGCAGGGAGCGTTCCTTCGCCGGCAACGCCGACGAAGTCCTCGGCTCGTGGGCCCGGGCGGCAGCCGCCTCAGGGGTGAGAAGATTGATCTGGGTGCTCTCCGGCCAGCCTCCGGCCTCCGCCATCGCAGAGGTGGCGGTGGTCGACCCGGCAGACCCTGATCTCGCCGTCACCGTGGTCGCCTTGGACGACGCCCGTTCGCTCGAGTAGCGGCCTACCGGATCTTCTCTGACGGCAGGATCGTCTGGAACCTCATGGCCAGGTCCCTGGCGAAATCCCGTTCGTACGCGTCGGTCAGCAATTCGTAGGGATTGAGCGCCCTGCCATCGAGATGGATCTCGAAGTGGGTGTGAGGAGTCGTCCACTCGGCGTTGCCCGAGTCCCCGACCCAGCCGATCAGCTGACCCGCCTCGACCTTCGCCCCGACCTCGATCCCGGGGGCGACGGTGAGGGTCCATGGCGCATTGCCGTCGTCGGTGCCGATG
>DASSVE010000072.1:0-13136 GCA_035706345.1 Acidimicrobiia bacterium | reverse complement strand
GGACCTGGGCAGCACCCTCTCGATACCAGGAAACCGGTCCCGGGTCCCTCTGTCTGTGGATCCCCGGGTCGGTGCGGCGATCAGGGAGGCCAGTGAAGGTCTGGACCTGCTCCACGTCCACGAGCCGCTCATGCCGTTTGTGTCACTCTCGGCATTGCGGGCCGGCCCAACGGTGGTGGCGACTTTTCACGCCGCCCCGAACCGCGCTGCACGTGGTCTCTACAGGGCGATGGCGGGGAGATTGAAGAATGTCCTCGGCCCGAAGGTCAGGAAGTTGACCGCGGTCTCCGCAACCGCCGCAGCGGCGCTCCCGGACACCTTCGACGTCACCATCGTCCCCAACGGCGTCGACACCGCCTTCTTCACCCCGTCCGGGCCGAGGAACCCCAAGAGAGTGGCGTTTCTGGGTCGGGACGAGCCGCGTAAGGGCCTCGATGTCCTTCTGGAGGCATGGCGTGCGGTGATCCAGGTGGTCCCGGACGCGGAGCTGGTGGTGATGGGCGCCGACCGCGGCGATCCGGGCATCACCTGGATGGGACCGGTCGACGATGCCACCAAGGCCAAAGTGCTCGGGTCGTCGGCGATCTACGTGGCCCCCAACCTCGGTGGCGAATCCTTCGGCATCGTGCTCGTGGAGGCCATGGCCGCGGGCGCCGCCGTGCTGGCCTCCGACCTGGCTGCGTTTCAGGACGTGGGCGCAGACGCGGCCCGTTACTTCGCCACGGGGAGCAGCGGGGACCTCGCCGGCGCCCTCATCTCGTTGCTCGGCGACCCGGAGGCGGTCACCGAGCTCTCCCGAGCCGGCCGGGCACGGGCAGCCGAGTTCGACTGGGCCAAAGTGGCGGCTCGATACCGTGACGTCTACCTGGAGGCGCTCTCTTAGGAGTGACCGGGGGTGAGCGGTAGAATTCGCTTTCCGTCGAACGAGGAATCAATCCGTGGAAAAAGGGACAGACCGGGTCAAGCGAGGACTTGCAGAGATGCTCAAGGGCGGCGTCATCATGGACGTCGTCAACGCCGAGCAGGCGCGCATCGCCGAGGAGGCGGGCGCGGTCTCGGTGATGGCCCTGGAGAGGGTCCCGGCCGACATCCGCAAACAGGGCGGTGTGGCCCGCATGTCGGACCCGAGCAAGATCGAGGAGATCCAGAACGCCGTCAGCATCCCGGTCATGGCGAAGTGCCGCATCGGTCACTTCGCAGAGGCACGCGTGCTGCAGGCGCTCGGCATCGACTACATCGACGAGTCCGAGGTCCTGACTCCGGCCGACGAGGAGCACCACGTCGACAAGTGGGCTTTCACCACGCCGTTCGTCTGTGGTGCCCGCAACCTGGGTGAGGCCCTCCGCCGCATCGGCGAGGGAGCGGCCATGATCCGCACCAAGGGCGAGGCCGGCACCGGGAACGTGGTCGAGGCAGTTCGCCACATGCGCACCATGACCAACCAGATCCGTGCCCTCACCACGATGGGGGAGGAGCAGCTGATGTCGGCGGCCCGTGACCTGGCCGCCCCCTACGAGCTGGTCCGGGAAGTCGCCCAGACCGGGAAGCTCCCGGTGGTCAACTTCGCCGCCGGTGGCATCGCAACGCCGGCTGACGCCGCCCTCATGATGGGGCTCGGAGTCGACGGGGTCTTCGTCGGTTCGGGGATCTTCAAGAGCTCCGATCCCGAGGGCTACGCCCGGGCCATCGTCGAAGCGACCACCTTCTGGAACGAGCCCGAAGTCGTCGCCAAGGTCTCGCGCGGGCTGGGTGAGGCCATGCCCGGGCTGGAGATGGAGTCGCTGTCGGAGGCGGAGCAGCTGGCACGCAGGGGATGGTGAGGATGCCCCGTGTAGGTGTCCTCGCCCTCCAGGGTGACGTCCGGGAGCATCTCCGTCTCCTCGAGACGATCGACGCGGAGGCCGTGCCGGTCAAGACGCCCGAACAGCTGGAAAGCGTCGACGCCCTGGTGATCCCGGGTGGGGAGTCGACGACGATCGGGAAGATGTCGGTCCGATTCGGTCTTCTCGACCCGCTGCGTGACGCCATCGTCTCCGGTTTGCCGGTGTACGGAACCTGTGCCGGGATGATCTTCCTCGCCGGCGCGGTGACCGAGGGCGACCAACCGCTGATCGGCGCTCTCGATGTGGTGGTCAAGCGCAACGCTTTCGGACGTCAGAACGAGTCGTTCGAGGCCGATCTCGACATCGCCGGTCTCGACGAGCCGTTCCACGCTGTCTTCATCCGGGCGCCCTGGATCGAGAAGGTGGGCTCTGAGGTGGAGGTGCTCTCCGAGATCGACGACCATGCGGTGATGGTGCGACAAGACAAGATCCTGGCCACCTCGTTCCACCCCGAGCTCACCGGTGACGGGCGGATCCATCGGATGCTTCTCCACCTGATCTGAGGTTTCGTGTCATGGCCGGACATTCCAAATGGGCGAACATCAAGCACCGCAAGGGCCGGCAGGACGCGGCCCGGGGCAAGCTGTTCGGCAAGCTGGCCAAGGCGATCGAGGTGGCGGCCCGGGAGGGAGGCGGCAATCCCGACTTCAACCCGACCTTGGCCACCGCCGTCGAGAAGGCCAAGGCCGCCTCGATGCCGAACGACAACATCGAACGCGCCATCAAGCGCGGCACCGGTGAGGTCGAGGGAGCCGTTTACGAGGAGATCTTCTACGAGGGCTACGGGCCCGGTGGCGTGGCCCTCTACGTCCAGATTCTCACGGACAACCGGAATCGGGCCGCCTCCGACGTGCGTGCCGCGTTCACCCGTCACAACGGGAACCTGGGCGAACCGGGCTCGGTCGGGTACCTGTTCAGCCAGAAGGGCATGATCATCGCCAGAGGCTCCGAGGAGGAGGTCATGCTGACCGCCCTCGACGCCGGTGCCGAAGACGTCCGGGACAGCGGCGACGGGACCTACGAAGTGGTCACCAGCGCCAGCGATCTGCGGACCGTTCGGGATGCTCTCGTGGCAAGCGGCGTCGAGGTCGAGTCCGCCGACGTCACCCAGCTCCCCTCGACGCTCGTGCCGGTCGAAGAGGCCGACGCCAAGAAGCTGCTGCGTTTGATCGACGCCCTCGACGACCTGGACGACGTCCAGGCGGTCTTCTCCAACTACGACATCGAAGACGAGGTCATGGAGAAGGTCCTGGCCGAGGTGTGAGCCGCACCGATCCTCGTCAGGACGGCCGATCGTGACCTCTGGTTACCGCGTGAGACCCGTGAAGGCCACGGCGAGGATCCCGGCTCCTGCTGCCGAGGTGTTCGCCCTCGTCTCTGACACCCGAAACGACCCGCTCTGGTGCCCCAACGTCACCGACGTCACCCAGGTCAGCGGGGTCGGGGTGAGCGTCGGCTCCTCGTTCCGGTTCCACCAGAAGGTGGAGGCGCAGGGGCGTGTGCTGGAGTCGGATGTAGACGTCGAGGTGGTCGAACTGGGGGAGCGGTCGATCCGATGGCGTGTCGAGGACCGCTTCCAGGTGCGCGACGTCGTGGTCGTGGTGACTCCCGCCGACGGAGGCTCGGAGATCACCCAGACCACCACCGCCATGTTCAAGAGGAAGCCGGGTATTGCTAAGTGGCTCTACCCGATGCTGGCCCGCCGTACCTTCAAGGACCAGTTCGGTCGATTGGCGGAGCACTTCGCCTAACGGTATCCACCCCGTTGCTTCCCGTGGATTAGCCGAAATTTCTTCACAAATCAGGCCACGAGGGGGTTGTCTCTGGCCGGTAGCCAAACGTATGTTCGTGCTATGGGATGGTCGGATCGCTGATGGCCGACGATGCGCCGCCGACCCAGATCACCTTCTTCGTCGGCACCGCTCTGGCGGCGCCCAGCAACGGTGAGTCCGGGATCGGCGTCGGAGCCGGGCCCAACGTGGGTCCGGCCACCCTCGAAGCCGTCCTCTGTGACTCGATCCTCGGCTCGGGATGGTGAGGGCCGACACATCGACTACGGGCGCAGCCATCGGACGGCGCCCCCGGCCCTGAAGCGAGCCCTGATCGCCCGGGCCGGGTCGCGCTGCGAAGCCGAGGGCTGTCAATCCCGGCACCGGAGGGGCCACCGATCAGGACCACCTGGTCGTGCTCTGTTGGTTCCACCATCAGGTCGTGGTCCATCAACGAGGCTTCGAGATCTACTTCCACGAGGGGAGGCGGATCCGCTTCCGCCGCCGCGAGCGAGGTCCGTCCGGCTAGATACCAGCCGAGCACCCTCAAACCCACTACCGTTTCAGAACATATGTTCGTCCTGGGGATCGATCCCGGTTTGTCCGTCACCGGTTACGGCCTGGTCGAGGGATCCCATCCACCCAGAGCTCATCTCGCCGGTGTGGTCCGCACGGACACCGAAGATCCCACTCCGCGACGTCTCGCCGAGCTTCATCGCGGGCTCACGGATGTCGTATCAGATACCCGTCCCGATGTCGTCGCCTTGGAGACGGTCTTCACCAATCGCAACCTCCAGACCGCCATCTCGGTGGGCCGGGCCTCCGGTGTTGCCCTCCTCGTGGCCGCCGAGGCAGGGATTCCCGTGTTCGAGTACGTCCCCACCGCGGTGAAATCGGCCGTCACCGGCGATGGGTCCGCTAACAAGGAACAGGTGCAACAGATGGTCACCCGTCTCCTCCGCCTCAGTGAGCTTCCACAGCCGGCCGATGCGGCCGACGCTCTTGCCATCGCCCTCTGCCATCTGCGTGGCGCACCACTGGAGGTCGGGTCATGATCGGAAGACTCCGTGGCGTTCTCGTCGTGAAGCGGGAGTCGGGGATCGTGGTCGAAGTCGGGGGTGTCGGCTACGAGGTGATGGTCACCCCACGGGACCTGGCCAGTCTCCCCGGGATCGGCGAGGAGATCGTCGTTCACACCCACACCTACGTCCGTGAGGACGACATCAGTCTCTTCGGCTTCGACTCCGAGTCGGATCGGGAGCTGTTCCGGATCCTGATCTCCGCCAGCGGGGTCGGCCCCAAGGTCGCCATGGGTCTTCTCGCCTCCATGCCGGGATCGGAGATCATCCGGGCCATCACCGGCGACGACCCCGACGCTCTGACCGTGGCCCCGGGGGTCGGCAAACGCAGCGCACAGAAGATGGTGCTCGAGCTGGCGCCCAAGCTCGCGGGCCGGGAGCCCGAGGTGGTGGGCAGCCACTCGCTGGGTGGGGTTCGTCAGGCCCTGGAAGGTCTGGGTTACTCCACGGCCGAGATCAACTCGGTGGTGGCCGAGCTCGACCCGGCAGCCCCGATCGAGATACAGATCAAAACGGCCCTGCAGCGGCTGGGACAGACATGAGCCGCGAGGAGAGCCTGCTCAGCCCGACGGTCGAGGACGAGAACGAGATCACCCTCCGCCCCCGCCGTCTGGCCGACTTCATCGGACAGGACCAGGTGAAGGACCGCCTCCAGATCTCCATCGACGCCTCCATCGTCGAGGACCGCCCTCTCGACCATGTCCTCTTCTCAGGGCCCCCCGGTCTCGGCAAGACGACCCTGGCCGGGATCATCGCCGCCGAGAAGGGAGTGAACCTGCGGGTCACCTCCGGGCCGGCACTGGAACGACCCGGCGACCTGGCGGCCATCCTCTCCAACCTCCAGCCTCACGATGTCTTCTTCGTCGACGAGATCCACCGTCTCCCCAGAGCCGTTGAAGAGGTCCTGTATCCGGCGATGGAGGACTTCCAGCTCGATGTGATCCTGGGCAAGGGGCCGACGGCGCAATCGATCAGGATCGACCTGCCCCGCTTCACGCTGGTGGGCGCCACCACCCGCAAGGGGAAGGTGACCGCCCCGCTTCGGGACCGTTTCGGCATCGAGGAACGGCTCGACTACTACCAGACCGAAGACCTCACCAGGATCGTGCGTCGCTCCGCCGGGATCATCGAAGTGGAGATCGACAGCGAGGCCGCTGGGTTGATCGCGGGACGCAGCCGTCAGACTCCCCGAATCGCCAACCGTCTACTGGCGCGGGTCCGCGACTACGCGGTGGCCCGCGCTCAGGGTGAGATCACGATGGACGTTGCCACCGAGGCACTGGATGTCTACGAGGTCGACGTGCTCGGACTGGACAAAGTCGACCGGGCGATCCTGGACGCCATCATCGTCAAGTTCGGTGGAGGTCCCGTCGGTCTCTCCACACTCGCTATCGCGGTGGGTGAGGAACCGGAGACCGTCGAGGACGCATACGAGCCATTCCTGCTCCAGATCGGGCTGATCAAACGCACCTCCCGGGGACGAATGGCCACCGCACACGCGTATGCGCACCTCGGTCTGGAGCCGCCCACCGACCCGCAGGGAAGGCTGCTCTGAAGGTATCCGAGTTCGAGTACGTTCTGCCCCCTGAGGCGATCGCCCAGAGCGCACTCGAGCCGAGACACGCAGCACGTCTGCTGGACACGAGGGACATGTCGGACCACACGTTCCTCGATCTCCCCGATCTGCTCGAGCCTTCCGATCTGGTCGTGGTCAACAACACCAGGGTCCGGGCCGCCCGTCTCGGGGGCACCCGGTCGGGGACCGGCGGCCGTGTCGAGCTTCTGCTGCTGGACCGACTCGACGACGACACGTGGGAGGCGTTGGCCCGGCCCTCGCGTCGACTCCGGCCCGGCGTCGTGATCGAATTCGACGACTTCACGGCGACGGTGCTCAGCGTTCCGGAGGAAGGCAAGTTGACGGTTCGGCTGGACACGCCTGACCCCGAGGCCGCCATCGCCCGAATCGGCACCGTCCCGCTCCCGCCGTATTTCGAAGGGCGGCTCGACACACCGGAGCGGTACCAGACCGTGTTCGCGGAGACCCCGGGATCGGCGGCGGCGCCCACCGCCGGGCTCCACTTCACGGACCAGGTCACGGAGCGCCTGCGGGCGCGGGGCATCGAGATCGCCACTGTCGATCTTCACGTCTCACTGGACACGTTCCGGCCGATGAAGGTCGAGAACGTCGAGGATCACCGGATGCACTCGGAGTGGTTCTCGTTGCCCGATGCCACCTCCGAGGCGATCGAGCGCATCAGGGCGAGTGGTGGCCGGGTCGTGGCCATCGGGACCACTGTCGTCCGGGCCCTGGAGTCGATGGCCGACGGTCATGGCGGCGTGATCGCGGGGGAGAGGAGGACCGATCTGTTTCTGCGGCCCGGTGTTCCCATCACTGTCACCGACCTTCTGGTGACCAACTTCCACCTGCCGGGGTCGACCTTGCTGGTCCTCCTCGCCGCCTTCATGGGCGAGGGCTGGAGAACGGCGTACCAGACCGCCCTGGAACGGGGCTACCGGTTTCTCTCCTTCGGCGACGCCATGCTGGCCGCCAGGGCGCAGACCTAGCCTGGTCGGATGCCGGCAGTCACCTGGAGCGCTGTCGCCCGGGACGGGATGGCCCGGGCCGGTCTGCTGACCACACCTCATGGCGTGGTCGAAACCCCTGCCTTCATGCCGGTGGGGACCCGAGCCGCGGTCAAAGCCGTGGACAACGACGACCTGAAAGACGTCGGCGCCCGCATAATCCTGGCCAACACCTACCACCTCATGCTGCGGCCTGGAGCCGATCTCATCGAGCGATTGGGCGGTCTCCATGGATTCACGGGATGGGACAGGCCGATCCTGACGGACTCCGGAGGGTTCCAGATCTTCTCTCTCGATCCGGTCATCACCGAGGCAGGCGCCACCTTCGCCTCGGTCTACGACGGATCCCGGGTGGACCTCTCGCCTGAGGACGCGGTGCGGGTCCAGGAGCAACTCGGGCCGGACATCGCCATGGTGCTCGACATATGCGTCGGGCTTCCCGCCCCCCGTGACCTGGTCGAGGAGCAGATGCGCCGCACTCTTCGCTGGGCCGAGCGATGTCTCAACGCTCACACCCGCAGCGACCAGGCCCTGTTCGGGATAGTCCAGGGAGGCGTCGATCCGGACCTGCGTGCCGCGAGCGCTCGGGAGACCGCCGCTCTCGATTTCGATGGCTTGGGCATCGGCGGGCTCTCGGTGGGGGAGACAGCGGAGGAGCGCAACATCGCACTGGAGGCGGCTGTGGCCGAGATGCCCGACCACCTGCCCCGATATGTGATGGGTCTGGGCGACACCGACGGTCTGCTCGATGCCATCAACCGGGGGGCCGACATGTTCGACTGCGTCATCCCAACCCGTCTCGCCCGTCACGGCCGGGTGCTGACACGGGAGGGCGATTTCAACATCAGGCGGGTCGAATTCACCGACGACGAGGGTCCGATCGACCCCGAATGCGGCTGTCACACGTGCCAGAGCCACACCCGCGCCTACCTGCGCCACCTGGTCCGCATGAACGAGCTGAGCGCACATCGTCTCCTCACCATCCACAACCTGACCTACGTGCTGGAACTGGTGGCAGGAGCCCGTTCTGCAATCGAGACCGGGGGTCTCGAATCCTTCGTAGAGAGCACACGATCGAGGCGTCTGGAAGGTTCGACCTACCTGGGCCCGGTGCCCTAACCTCAGCCGGGAACATCCCCACTCGGAGGAACCGTGAGTTTTGTCGTTATTGCCCAGGAGGCGACCGGAAGCGCGCTGCCTTCCCTCCTGTTCCTGGCCCTGATGGTCGGGGTCTTCTACTTCCTGATCATCCGACCTCAGCGCAAACGCGCCCAGGCGCAGCGTGACCTCGCAGAGTCGCTTCAGGTAGGCGACGAGGTGCGCACCATCGGCGGTATCCACGGCACCGTGGTCTCGATGAACGAGGACAGTGTCGTGCTCAAGGTCGAGGACGGCCAGATCCGGTTCTCCAAGCGTGCCGTCGGCAACCGGATCAGCGACGAGAAGCCTGGAACACCTGGATAGATCGCCTCGGAGGCGAAGAATCGGCCGGGTTCACCGTAGACTTTCCTGGTGAGCCAACTCGAAGCCCTGATCCGAGACATCCCAGATTTTCCCGAGAAGGGTGTGGTGTTCAAGGACATCACACCGGTTCTCGGCGACCCCGGTGCCTTCGGGGAGCTCATCGGCGAAATGTCGGCTCCCTTTCGGGACCTCGGCATCACCAAGGTCGCCGGGATCGAGGCTCGCGGCTTCACGTTGGCCACGCCGGTGGCCGTTGTCCTCGGCGCCGGTTTCATCCCGCTCCGCAAGCCGGGCAAGCTCCCTTACGAGACCGTCAAAGAGGAGTACGAGCTCGAGTACGGGATCGACGCCCTGGAAGTGCACATCGACGCGGTGCACGATGGGGAGAAGGTCCTGCTCGTGGATGACGTGATTGCCACTGGCGGGACCGCAAAGGCAGCCATTCAGTTGCTGAGAAGTGTTGGCGCCGAGGTGGTCGGGTTCTCGGTCTTCATCGAGCTCGTCTTCCTCGGAGGCGCCGCTCAATTGGACGGTGTACCGATACATGCCCTCCTCAAATACGACTGATACCGTTGCCCCCACCGCCCTGGACGAGGTGATAGCGGCCTATCTGAGCCACTATCCGAACGGGGACGTGGAACTGTTGCGCCGCGCCCACGAAACGGCTGCCAAGGCCCACGAGGGCCAGTTCCGCAAAACCGGGGACCCGTACATCACTCATCCGGAGGCCGTGGCCTTGATGCTGGCGCAATACGGTCTGGACGCCGACACGATCGCCGCCGCGTTCCTCCACGACACGGTCGAGGACACCCCGCTCACGTTGGCCCAGGTGGAGAAAGAGTTCGGCAAGGACATCGCCCAACTGATCGACGGAGTCACCAAGCTCGACCGGGTCCGGTACTCGAATCGTGAGCAACAGCAAGCCGCCAGCATCCGAAAGATGGTGGTGGCGATGGCCCGGGACGTCCGGGTGCTGATCATCAAGCTGTTCGATCGTCTCCACAACCTGCGCACCGTGCATGCCCTGCGCGAGGCCAAGCAGATCCGGGTGGCCCGGGAGACGTTGGACGTCTACGCCCCGCTGGCACACCGGCTCGGTGTCCAGGAGATCAAGCACGAGTTCGAGGACCGTTGCTTCGCCATCCTCTACCCGGGGCCGAACGCCGAGATCCAGGCCAAGCTCGCCGAGGCCGCTCCCGAGCGGGAGGCGTTCATCGAGAAGATGATCGAGGAGATCAGCGGGATGCTCGCCGATGCAGGGATCGAGGCCGAGGTGACCGGTCGGCCCAAGCACCAGTTCTCGATCTACCGGAAGATGATGGAGCAGAACCGGCCCTTCGAGGACATTCACGACCTGATCGGGATCCGGATCATCACCAACAGCACCAGGGACTGTTACGCCGCCCTGGGTCTGGTCCACAGCCACTGGGTGCCGGTGACAGGGCGGTTCAAGGACTACATCGCCATGCCCAAGATCAACCTCTACCAGTCGCTGCACACGACTGTGATCGGCCCCGATGGCAAGCCCTTGGAGGTGCAGATCCGCACGGAGGAGATGCACCGCCGGGCGGAATCGGGCATCGCGGCGCACTGGCGCTACAAGGAGGGCGAGGCCGCCTCGACTCCGGTCGTCGAGTTCGACCCCTTCGACGAGGACCCCGAGGAGTTCCTCGCCAACCTCAAGATGGACCTCTACCTCGACGAGGTGTTCGTCCTCACACCGGGGGGCGATGTCAAGGAGCTGCCCAAGGGCTCGACCCCGGTTGATTTCGCCTACGAAGTCCACACCGAGGTGGGGCACCGATGCGTCGGGGCCAAGGTCAACGGACGGCTGGTCCCGCTGTCCACCAAGCTGGACTCGGGCGACATCGTCGAGATCATCACCTCCAACGCTCCCGACGCCGGCCCGTCCCGTGACTGGCTGAAGTTCGTTCGCACCGGCAAGGCCAAGAGCAAGATCAAGCATTGGTTCCAGCGGGAGCGGCGCGACCAGGCCCTCATCGACGGCAAGGAGCAGATCCAGAACCTCCTCAAGCGTGAGGCTGCCGACCTGACCGTTGCCGAGCAGAACGCCCACCTGGACGCCATAGCCGAGGAATTGGGTCAGAGAGACGGCGCGGCCCTCCAGGTGGCGCTCGGCGAGGGACATGTCTCGATCGACTCGGTCACCGTGCGTCTGCGCCGCCGTCTCGAGCCGCAGACGGGGGACGACCTGTTCCAGCCGACCCGGCGGAAGCGGCCCTCCGAGTCGGCCGATGTCGTGGTCGAGGGTCAGGACGACATGCTGGTCCAACTGGCCCAGTGCTGTTCACCGGTGCCCGGTGACCCGATCGTGGGGTACGTGACGGTGGGTCGGGGCGTGTCCGTTCATCGCGCCGACTGCACCAACGTGGCCTCGCTGACCGAGCGTCGTGAGCGCACCGTGGAGGTCAGCTGGCCCCGCGACGGCACCGGGGCTTTCGTGGTGTGGATCCAGGTGGAGGCCCTCGACCGGGCCCGTCTGCTCCGGGACGTCACCGCGGTCGTGTCCGACACCGGGGCCAACATCACGGCCTCGTCGACTGCGACCAACGAGGATCGGGTGGCGGTGCTCAAGTACGAAGTGGAGCTCTCGGATCCCAGCCAGCTTCCCCGACTGCTCACCGACCTCCGTGGTGTCGACGGCGTGTTCACGGCCTTCCGTCTGGCCAACGACCCGTCGGCCTGATGCGCATCGAGCGGATCCCGGCCTGGCTGGCTGAGACCAACGCCTATCTGGTCGTCGCTGACAACGGGGAGGGCTTTCTCGTCGACGCCCCGCCCGAGCCGGAGGCCATCGGGGCCCACATCTCCCGGCTCGACGTCACCCTGGTCGGCATCCTGCTGACACACGGGCATGTGGACCACACCGGCGGCACCGGCAAGCTCGCCGCCGGCTCGGGAGCCGTCACCTACGCCCACCCCGACGACGACTACCTCACCCTCCATCCCATCGAACAGCTCCGCATGCTTTGGGGGATGGTCCCGCCTGGTTCCTACGAGGTCCCGGATCACATCGAGCACCTCCACCATGGGCAGACGGTGCAGTTGGCAGGCGTCGATGTGGCGGTGCGTCACACCCCCGGTCACACCCCCGGCCACTGTTGCTTCTACTGGGAGACAGAGGGGATCCTGTTCAGCGGGGATCAGTTGTTCGCCGGGAGTGTGGGAAGGACCGACCTCCCCGGCGGGTCCTGGGACGAATTGGTGGCCTCCATGCGGGACCGGGTGATGACGCTGGCCGACGACGTGCGAGTTCTCCCCGGCCACGGCCCGGAAACCACGATCGGCCGGGAGCGGGCGACCAATCCGTTCCGGGCCGAGTGGAGTTGAAGCAGGTGCCAGAAGGAATGTGTCCGCATCCGGGCACACCGGTAACCTGCCGCTCAGTCTCATGAGCTTCCAGCCCCCCAAAGGCACCGATGACATAATCGCGCCCGAGTCTCAGACCTGGCGGCGTGTCCTTCGTATCTGGGAGGACTGGTCGGAGCGATACGGCTACCCACTGGTGAGCTTGCCCGTGTTCGAGGCCACCGAGTTGTTCGAACGGGGGGTCGGCGACACCACCGAGGTGGTCACCAAGCAGATGTTCACCTTCGAGGATCGTGGCGGCCGATCGATGACGCTCCGTCCCGAAGGCACCGCCGGTGCGGTGCGCGCCTATCTCAACTCCGGTCAAAAGGGAGTGTGGAAGGGCTCGTACTCGGGCCCCTTCTTCCGCTACGAGCGCCCACAGGCAGGTCGTCGACGTCAGTTCTGGCAGGTGGGAGTGGAGTACATCGGAACCGCCAGCCCGCTGGCAGACGTCGAGGTCATCGAGCTCGGCTATCGGTTCATTACCGCGGCAGGTCTCACACAGACCACCCTCCTCCTGAACTCGATCGGAGACCAGAACTGCCGGCCCGATTACGTGGCCGCCCTCCGCAGCTATCTGCAGAGCCGCATCTCCGACCTCAGCGAGGACTCGGTGCGCCTCATCGACCAGAACCCGTTGCGGGTGCTCGACTCCAAGGTCGACGCCCCCAAGCTGGGCGACGCCCCGAGGACGATCGATCATCTCTGTGAGCCGTGCAAGGAGCACTTCGCCCGGGTCGAGGACGGTCTCGACGGTCTCGGCATCCCGTATCAGCGCGATCCGCGCCTGGTGCGTGGTCTCGACTACTACACCCGCACCGCCTTCGAGTACATCGCCACCGGTCTCGACGCCGCTCAGAACGCAGTCGGCGGGGGCGGTCGCTACGACGGTCTGGCCGAGGCGATCGGGGGCCCGCCCACGCCGGGAGTCGGGTTCGCCCTCGGGATCGACCGTCTCATCCTCGCCATCGGCGAGCCGGCCGGGC
>DASSVE010000071.1:0-9345 GCA_035706345.1 Acidimicrobiia bacterium | reverse complement strand
ACCGGTGAGCCGGTGGTGGTGTGTCTGGTGACGGATTTGGCTGGTGTGGATGATCGTTCGTTCAATGCGGCTGCTTGGCAGGGTGTGTTGGATGCGGTTGAGGCTGGTGTGGCTGTGGAGGATCCGCTTTTGTTGGAGTCGGATGAGCAGGCTGATTATCAGCCGAATATCGACCAGTGTTTGGAGCAGGGTGCTGAGCATGTGGTGACGGTGGGGTTCGAGTTGGGGGATGCGACGGCGTCTAATGCTGAGGCGAACCCTGATGTGCTGTGGACGATCGTCGACTTTGCTTATGACCCTGAGATCCCGAATGTGCGGGGTCTTGTGTATCAGACGGATGAGGCTGCTTTTGGTGCTGGGTATCTGGCGGCTGGTATGTCTCAGAGTGGTGTGGTGGGCACGTATGGGGGTTTGAATATTCCTCCGGTGTCGATCTTCATGGACGGTTTCGCTCGTGGGGTGGCTCACTACAGCGAGGTCAAGGGTGTTGATGTGACCGTGTTGGGCTGGGATGTGGAGGCTCAGGATGGCCAGTTCACGGGGACGTTCGACCCGGCGGATCCGGTGGTCCGTTCTACCTGTGAGACGCTGTTGGATGAGGGGGCTGACATCGTCTTGCCGGTTGGTGGGGCGATCAACCTGCCTTGTGGCACTGCCATCCAGGATCGTGGTATCGATGCTGCTCTGATCGGTGTCGACCAGGATGCGTTCCTGGCGGCTCCTGCGGAGTATCAGGATCTGTGGTTGACCACGATCGAGAAGGGGATCGCCATCCAGGTGACCCGTTCCATCACCGATCATGCCAACGGGACCTGGACTCCTGGCGTGTCGGTGGGAACCCTGGAGAATGGTGGTGTCGGTCTGGCGCCGTACCACTCTTGGGAGGATCGTGTCCCGCCGGAGTTGGACGCCGAAGTGAACGCCATCTTGGAGCAAATCGCATCAGGCGAACTCTCCATCAGGGACTGACGGACATTCGATCCGACGAGTCGAGGCCCCCGCTCGAAGAGCGGGGGTCTCACCTTTTCGGGGTGACGACAACGTGGGCACCGCCTCTTACCTTCCACGAGATATGGGTCGTCGTGTCCTCACCTCGCTTCTCGTCACTGCGTTCGTGATCGTCGGGTGCAACCAACAGGAACAGATCGACGTCGAGGCCGCCCAGGAGCAGTTCTGTTCCGACGTCGAGGCGTACGTCGAGTCGATCGACCAGTACGGAGGACTGTTCGAGGACTCCGAACTGACCGTTGGTGACGTCAAAGACGCAAGTGAAGAGCTGAGCCCGGGACTGGAGACACTGCGCGACTCGGCGGCCACCTTCCAGGAGGCCGTGCAAGCCGATCCCGACTCCGGTGTCGACGTCGAGATCGTGGACGAGGAGTCGATCGAAGCAGTGGAAGAGGCCGAGAAGGCTTTCGCCGAGGCCGGCGACATCGAGGACTCGACTCCCATTGTCGATGCGGGCGTCGAGTTCTCATCGGCTGCCTACCAGCTCGAGGTCGCCTGGGTCGGTCTCTTCGCCGACGCCGGGTGTCTGGACGACGACCAGCGACGGCAAGCCGAGGCGAAGAGGTGGGTGTCGGACTACGTGGAAGCGATTCAGACCGACTTCCGCACTCTCGGCTACTACCAGGGGGACATCGACGGCATCTATGGCCCGTTGACGGTTGCCGCCGTGGAGGAGTTCCAGGAGGCAAGCGGTCTGCCCGTTACCGGTCTGGTGGATCCACCTACCCAGGCAGCGGTCGATGCCGCGCTCGGGCAGAGGCAGTCAGCCCAAATCGGCGCTCTTCAGGCCATCCTCATCGCCACCGGCCACTACGGCGGTGAGGTCGACGGCCAGTGGTCCCCGAACGTCGAGGCTGCCCTCGTCGCGCTCCAGGAGGATCTGGGAGTCCCGGCCACCGGTGTCGTCGACGCCGCCACTCTGCGCGCTCTCGAGGCCGCTCTCGTCGAGGCGGGCCGGGAACCGGAGATGCCGACCACGACGACACTTGCCGCGCCGGCCACGACCGCCCCCGGGCGAGTGACGACGACGGCACCAACCGAGTCGACCACCACCACTCCGGCGCCGGTCACCACCACCACAGTTCCCGCAGGCGCCGGCATTCTCGACGTGCTCGCCGAAACGGGTCAGTTCACCCAGTTCCTGGCCACCGTCGATGCGGCCGGGCTCACCGAAACGCTGTCAGGGCCGGGACCCTTCACGGTCTTTGCGCCGACCGATGCGGCGTTTGCCGCCGCCACCCTCCCAGCCGGTCCGGAAGCGCTCGCCGCGGTGGCGGAGTACCACCTGGTCGATGGTCTCGTCGCCGGGTTCGACCTTCCGGCCGCGACCACTCTGGTGACTCTGCAGGGTGGTGACATCGCGGTTGCAGTCGCCGACGGGCTCATCGTTCTGAACGAAGTCTCCACGGTGACCCTGGCCAACGTACCGGCGAGCAACGGCGTGGTCCATGTCGTGGACGCCGTGCTGATCCCTCCGGGTTGAGAGGAGCACCAATGACCGAGATGTCAGGATTCGATTCGACAGGACCCATGGAGCTCGCCGTTCTGGAGTTCGCCGATCCGGCCTACGACGGCTCGATGGCATCCGCTCTGAGCGATCTCGTGGAGCGGCAGATCGTTGCCATCGTCGATCTGCTGATACTCAGGAAGAGCTCCGAGGGAGAAGTCGAAGTCGTGGAGCTTGCCGACGCCGAGGGCGCCGTAGGCGACCAATTCGCCGACCTGGACGGTGACGTCATGTGGCTTCTCAGCGATCGCGACGTGGCCGCAGTTGCCGACCACCTCGAGCCGGGGAGCACCGGCGTCGTGGTGGTGTGGGAGAACGTGTGGGCGCGCCAGATGCGTGAGGCGATTGCTCGATCCGGTGGCCGGTTGGTGGTCCACGACCGACTGGACACCGAAGAGGTGCTCTCCGCGATGAGAGACTCGAGTGGAGGCTGAGTGCTGATTCGCCCCCCTGTCGTCCGCCAGATGCGTCAGGACCTCTGGGTCAAGATGATGGCCAAACCTGCCCCGGCCGCTCCTGCCCCGCAACCACCGGCCCGCGAGCCTGGGGAGGCCGAGGTGACGCTGGCCCGCCTCAAGGAGCTTGGAGAGTTGCGTGACTCGGGCGTGTTGACCGAGGAGGAGTTCACCCGAGCGAAGGCGAAGCTGCTCGCCTAGCCGGGGTCTAGCCGACCTCGAAGTCCTCGTCGATGTCGTATCCGAGAACCCTCGACACCTTGGGTGTCACCGAGACCACCCGTGACTCCCCGGCAGCCGGGGCGACGGCGAACAATACGCCCAGGATCTCTTGCTCGCTGGCATTGGACGCAAGCGCCCTCGACACGGCTGCTCGGAAGATGTTGGTCGGTGAGTCCGCGCACACTGCTGCGCCGATGACGGCGAGAGCGCGAGTCCGTTGATCCAATTGGTGAGGGCCCGACCGCGGGCTGCGCCCATCGGTCCCGGCGGTCGCGGCACGGGTGAGCCGTCTGTAGAGCTCACTGACTCGGGCGCTCGGGGGCATGTCAACCTCACTGCCGGAGGGGACGACACCGGTGCCCCTATCAGATCATCTGGGCCGGTCCCCGGCATCCCCCAGCAGGGGCGATTGCTCAGTGCCGGAGCAGTCCGACGTCGTAGGCCACCGAAACGGCATCGCTCCGGGAGGAGGTGCCCAGTTTGCGATAGATGGACATCGCCTGGGTCTTGACGGTGTGCCTCGAGATGTACAGCTCTTCGCCGATCTCGGGAAAGGACAGATTGGTTGCGAGGAGTGGGAGCAGTCGCAGTTCGGCCTTGGTCAATGTGGAAATGCCGACCGTCCCGGGGCTGCGGCCGGTCATCGACTCCTTGAGTGCTGCGACCTGCTCGGGAAGGTTTCCGAGGTCGGGCCGCTGGATGAGGATGTCCTCTGCTTCTCGAAGCACGGCGCGGGCCCCGGCGACATCGGACAACTCGAGATACACCTTGGCCATCTCGAGGAGCATGTGGACGCTGACTGCAGGTAGGGCGGCGCTCATCCGGGGGCGAATCAATGAGGCGCGTGCGAGCAGTGCTTGCGCCCGAGCCACGTCGTTGTTCCGGCGGGCGAGACGGGCGGCGACTACGAGAGCGAACCCACTCGCGTGATACCCGTCGAGCCCGTTGTCGTCGATGATCCCCATCGCGCGCCCACTCAGAGTGGAAGCAAGGTCCCAGTCGTGGCGGTCGATCGCGATGAGACCTCGAAGTCCCAGCGCCATGACGACGGAGGGCAGGGAATCGCTCTCCACTCCGGTTCTGACCACTTCGGCGAAGCAAGACTCGGCCTGGTCGAGCTCTCCTTTGATCACATGGGATGTTCCCTTGACCAGGAAGATCGCCGGCCGCCACTCCGAGCCGGGACCGGCATTCCGTTCGGCCATCTCGATGTCCTGGTCCGAGCCTTCGACACCGAATCTCATGGACGCAGCCCGGGTGATCAGGGCCGACGGGTCGATGTCCTCGTCAGCCAACCCGTCGCAGGCCGCCGAGAGCCACTTGTCCATCCTCAGGACGTTGCCCTCCTGGGCGTGAACCAAGGCTCCCACTGCAGCCAACTGCGGATAGCGATCGAGAGGAACTTGCGACTCCAGCCACTCCATCCACAACAGGACGTCGGCGACGTGCCCGTGCGCGTACCGAGCCTTGACGAGCCCGGACATCAGGGCGATGAATCTCTCCGTGTCGCCTGCGCTCTGGGCGTGCCCGATCGCCTCGAGCGGCTGGTCCTGGGTCTCGAACCACTCGGCGGCGCGGGCGTGGACAGTCGAGGCGGAGGCTGGATCGTTGTCCTCGATGTCGGCCCGGAGGACGCGTCGGAGGACCCGATTCATCACGTACCAGCCAGAGGGATCGTCGGCCGGATAGATGACATGCGAAGACGTGGCCAGGTCCTCGAGCAATCGGCCCGCCTGTGGGTTTCCGGTGACAGTCTCGGCGAGGGACGGGGAAAAGCGCTCGAGAGGAGACAGTTGCCTGAGAAGCTCACGACGAGGGGCCGAGACGTAGGGAAGCACTTCGTCTCTGATGAACTGGGCGAGAAACCGATGGTCGTTGCCGAGCTCGAGTGTCGGGCTCAGGCCCCGGCCTGCCGAACCCGCCGCGATCAAGAGCATGATCGCCCCGGGCCATCCACCGGTCGCGGCGGTGAGTCGGGCGGCTTCGGCCGCCTGCGGCCCGCTGAGGGCTTCGAGGAGCCCACCGACTTCCTCCTCGCTCAGCGCCAGATCCTCCGGGTCGAGCTCCAGGAGGCGACCCTGTGCCCGCAGTGCCGCCATCGGCAACCGCGGTTTGGCCCGCCCCGCGATGACCAGCCGGACATGACCTTGGAGTTGACGGACGAGTTGCCCAATGACGCCGGTGCTCTCCCGCGAGCGCAGCACCTGCACGTTGTCGAGGATCAGAACGATGGGAGGATCCACCTTGCTCAGAGCTCTGATCAGACGTCCGTCATCAGAACCGGCCAGTTCCGCGCCCGCCAAGGAGCGGACCAGCGCCCCGTTGCTCGAGGCTGCAGATGCGGTGCGGGACACCGATGCTGCCAACCGGGTGAGCAGGACCGCCGCCTGGTTGTCGCTCTCGCTCAAGGTGAGCCAGGCCACACGGCCCTTGCCGAGGGTGGCCGCCCACTGGGTGAGCAGGATGGTCTTGCCGTATCCCGCAGGTGCGGTCAACACCACCAAGTCTGCTGTCGTGTCGGCGAGACGACCCAAGAGTTCGCGGCGCAGCACGATCCCCGTCCTCGCAGGCGGGGGGTGGAGGTCGAATTCCCACAGGAATGGGTCTCTCCCGGCCTCTTGTCCAAAGCCCGAGAGGTCGGGCGTATGGCCGGACATCGCCCAAGACACTACCCATCCGCCGACGAGGCGTCAGTCTCGATCCAGGGCGACCTGGATCCGGGGCAGCATGGCGCTGATCCTGCTGGACCCGACGACCGGGGCCACGGCCAGAACCACCTCGAGAATCTCTTCATCGCTGGCCCCTGCAGCGAAGGCGTTGTCCACAGCCGCGTGCAGTGAGGCGGTCGTCGCGTCCAAGGCGATGAGCCCGGCCACGATCACCAGTGACTTGGTCTTCTGGTCGAGACTCGGTCCGCCAGGAACACGCCCCGACATGACATCGCTCAGGGCAGCCTCGTCGTTGAGAGTGACCAGGCGAAGGAGGCGGCGCAGCTCAGAGTCCAACGGAATGGTCCACGGCCGATGATGAATCCGGGAACGGATAGGGGCATCGCCCACCACGGGTGATTCACACAGGTCTTTCCCCCACCGTGGGGGATGCCTGCGAAGCAGCGCCGTTGTTCATTCGGCATGGGGCGAAGCAGCCCGTTGGCTCTCAGAGGAGTGAGTGTGCCGATATTCGATCTGTTCCCGGCCGGCGGCTGAGTCGATGGCTGTCAACACGGAGACGAGCGCCGTACCGCAGACGACTGGAAGCCGGACGGCCTGGTATTCGATGGACGCCGGCGAAGTAGCGGGCAGTCTCCAGGTCTCGCCTGACATGGGGTTGAGCCGTGAGGAGGCGTCGGAGAGGGCGACACGCTACGGACCCAACCAGCTGGCGGAGAAGCAGAAGGAGACCGGATGGCAGGCGTTCCTGCGTCAGTACCGGGACCTGATGCAGATCATCTTGTTGACCGCGGCGGTCGTGAACGTGGTGGTGACCGGTGTCTGGTCGACCACGATCGTCCTGGTCCTCCTGACGGTCTTCAACGCCGTTCTCGGTCTGCGTCAGGAGTCGAAGGCCGAGGCCAGCCTGGCCGCCTTGTCGGAGACGATGAAGAACATCGCCCGTGTCCGTCGTGGAGGCAATGCCATCGAGGTCGACGCCTCCGAGTTGGTTCCCGGCGACATCGTGCTCGTCGAGGCGGGCAACGTGGTTCCCGCCGATGGCCGGCTCTTCGTCGCTGCGACGCTCGAGATCGAGGAGGCCGCCCTAACCGGGGAGAGCACTCCCACCCTGAAGAGCACCGACACGATCGCCGGGGAGGATGTGGCCCTGGGCGACCGGCTGAACATGGCCTTCATGAACACTTCGGTTACCCGGGGGAGGGGCGAGCTCATCGTCACCGCCACCGGGATGGAAACCGAGATCGGTCACATCGCCGAGTTGCTCAACAAGACCGAGGCCGACAAGACCCCGCTGCAGAAGCAGCTCGACCGGCTCACTGTGGTCATATCCGGTCTGGCCGGTATGGCCTTCCTGGCCATGGTCCTTCTGGGTCTGGCGCGCGACCAGGACCTGGACACGATCTTCATATCCGGCGTGGCTCTGGCCATATCCGCCATCCCTACCGGTCTGCCTGCGGTCGTCACCACGATGTACTCCATGGGGACCAGGGCTCTGGCGGCGATGAACGCCATCGTGAAACGTCTCCCCTCGGTCGAGACGTTGGGCTCGGTGTCGGCGATCTGCTCGGACAAGACCGGGACGCTCACGCTGAACAAGATGACCGCCGTCGAGTTCACGGTCCCCGGCCAGAACCGGTTCACCGTCAAGGGTGAGGGCTACGGCACGACGGGGGAGATCCTCCACGCCGGAGGCGCCTCGGTGCCCCTCGACGACGTGATGCTCCCGATGGCCCTCTGCGCCGACGCCAGGCTCGATGGTGAGGATCTGATCGGCGACCCCACCGAGGGCGCTCTCATCGTCCTCGCCGAGAAAGGCGGTGTGCACGTGGACTCGGCACGGGAGATGTACCCCAGGGTCGCCGAGGTCCCGTTCGACTCCGAGTACAAGTTCATGGCGACGTTCCACGCCATGAAGGACGACCAGGGCAACGACGTCATCCGCTGCTTCGTGAAAGGCGCGCCCGACGTCTTGATCGGCAGGGCCGGCTACTTCTGGCAGCCGGGGAAGCCGCAGACGCCGCTCACGGACGAGAATCGCCCGCTGGCTCTGGCCGAGAACGACCGCATGGCCGAACGCGGGGAGCGGGTCATGGTGGTGGCGCGTCGTGACTTCGATCCCCGCACCTTCGATCCGAAGTCAGATCTCCTGTCGCAGGTAACGGATCTGACGCTGCTGGCGATGGTCGGGATCGTCGACCCTCCGCGGGCCGAGGCCAAGGACGCCATAGCCAAGTGCCACAGCGCCGGGATCCAGGTGCGCATGATCACCGGCGACCATGCCGTGACCGCGGCAGCGATCGGCCATCAGCTCGGCATCGAGGGAACGGCCCTGACCGGTGCCGAGTTCGCCGCCCTCGGCGACGAGGAGCTGGCGGCCCGTCTCGACGACATCGGTGTCGTCGCCAGGGTTGCGCCCGAGGACAAGATCCGTCTCGTCGGGATGCTGCAGAAGGGCGAGCACATCGTCGCCATGACCGGCGACGGAGTGAATGACGCTCCAGCTCTCAAGAAGGCCGACATCGGAGTCGCCATGGGGATCACCGGGACCGAGGTGTCCAAGGGGGCCGCGGTCATGATCCTCACCGACGACAACTTCTCGACCATCGTGAAGGCGGTCGAGTTCGGACGGGCCATCTACAACAACCTGTTCGGGTACATCCGCTTCCAGATGACCGCCCTGGTGGCGTTCATCGTCGCCTATCTGCTGGCCGCGATCTTCCTCGTGTTGGGCGGCATTCCGTTCACGCCTCTGGTCGTCCTTTGGGTGAACTTCCTGATCCAGGTGCCGATCGCCATCACACTTGGCTTCGGCAAGGCGGCACCCGGTCTGATGGAGCGTAAGCCGAGGCCTTTGCGTCAGCCCATCCTCTCCAGGGGCCAGTGGGCCAGGGTCACGATCATGGGGGTGCTGATGGCGGTGGCGACGGTCGCGGTCGAGTCCATCTACGAGTCCGAGGGCAGGGCGACGGCGGCGACGATGGGATTCGTGGTGTTCAGCCTGTTCAACATCGTGCTGGGCCCGATGTCCCGCAGCGAGACCGACACCGTCTTCAGCCGGGACACGGTGTCGGAGAGCAAGCAGTTGATACTCATAGGAGCCGCCTTCTTGCTGACGGTGCTCCCGACACAACTCGACTTCCTGTCCGACTGGCTTGGTCTCACCGAGCTCACTGGATATCAGTGGCTCGTGGCGTTTGGCTTGGCCCTCGCCCTGGTCTTGGTCGACGAGATCGTCAAGGTGTTCATGCGCTCGCGGCTCGGGCCGATTGAGACCGCGCCACCGCTGCGCCCGGCTGTGGCGGTCTGAGGAGCGACATGAGAGTCGTCGTGGCCCTCGGCGGCAACGCGCTGCTCCGGCGCGGCCAGGCCCTCTCCGCCGAGAACCAGCGCGCGAATGCGCGCGCCGCCTGCCGGGCGCTGGCGCCGGTCGCCCTCGAGCACGAGCTCGTCGTCTCGCACGGAAACGGTCCGCAGGTCGGGC
>DASSVE010000070.1:0-9157 GCA_035706345.1 Acidimicrobiia bacterium | reverse complement strand
CCTCGGCGACCACCGGGGCCGCCGCCACCCCGCGGTGTGCGGTCTCGATCGAGATCCGGGTCCGTCGGGTGAGGACGTCGTCGAGGTGGAGGGCCCCCTCGTGGGTGACGGCGTACGCCACCTCCGCGAGCAGGTATGGGGCGTCCTCGACCACGGGTCGTCCGAGGTGGGGCTTGGAGGCGATCAACTCGCCGATGTCGGTCTTGAGCCTGCCGTAGCGGGTGTGGACCCTCTCGTCGAGAGGCGCGGTCGCCCCCACCAGGGGCAGCGTCGCCGTAGCCGAGGCAGGCACTTCTCGACCGAGGTAGACCGAGGCGGCGTCGACGGCGTCCTCGGCCATGACCCGATAAGTGGTGTACTTGCCCCCGGCGCAGGTCACGAGCCCATTGCCACGATCGATCACGGCGTGTTCCCGGCTCAGCCGGGACGTCTCCTCCGACTCGCCGCGGAGCAGGGGACGGAGCCCTGCGTACACGCCGACGATGTCCTCCGCTCGCAACGGCTTGGTCAGCACGGTGTTGGCCCACCGCAGCAGGTACTCGATGTCGGAGCGGCTGGCCGCCGGATGCGACAGATGCAGCGTCCAGGGTGTGTCGGTGGTGCCCACGATCCAGTGCCGGTCCCAGGGGATGACGAACAGCACGCTGGCCTCGGTGCGGAGCAGGATCCCGGTCTGGGACTCGATCCGGTCCCTGGGAACCAGGATGTGGATCCCCTTCGACGCCTTGATGTCCTGGTGGTGATCCCCGAACAGGCTCTCGACGTCATCGGTCCACACACCGGTGGCGTTGATCACCGCGCGGGCCCTGACGGTCAGGTCCCGCCCCGACTCGAGGTCATGGGCTGCCACCGCGGCCACCCGCCCTTGGTCCCATTCCACGCCGACCACCCGGGTGCTGGTGGCGAGACGGGCGCTGTGGGCGGCGGCGGTGCGGGCCAGGGTCAGGGTGTGGCGGGCGTCGTCGACGACGGCGTCCCAGTAACGGACCCCGCCGATGGCGGAGAGGGCCGGGGCGAGTTCCTGCAGACCCTCCTCCCCGAGATGCTGGTGCCAGGGGAGAGGGTTCTGGGCCATCCGCGCCATCAGCTCGTAGAGCATCACCCCGGCACCCACGTAGAGCCGCTCCCAGATCCGGTGCTGCAGCGGGTAGATGAAGGAGGTGGGCCGGACCAGGTGCGGGCAGAGCAGGTTGAGCATCAGGTTGCGCTCCCGCAACGCCTCGCGCACCAGCCGGAAGTTGAACTGCTCCAGGTACCGCAGACCGCCGTGGAACATCTTCGAGGAGCGGCTCGAGGTCCCGGAGGCGTAGTCACGCTGTTCCAGGACCGCCACCTTCAGGCCCCGCGAGGCGGCGTCCAGGGCGGCCCCGCATCCGGTCACCCCGGCGCCGATCACCACGATGTCGAACTGCTCCGCGGCCATCTCGGCGAGATGGCGGGCTCGTTGTGCCGCGTTCAGCGCCGAGCGGTCGTCGACCGGGAACACCCGCCGAGCATACGATCGCTCCGATGAAGATCGGTGTTCAGCTTCCGGAAGTCGAGCGAGACGTGCGCTGGCCGGAGCTGCGAGACATCGTCCGCACGGTCGAGGAGTGCGGTTTCGACTCGGTATGGCTCGGCGACCACCTCCTGTATCGCGACGAGAACGGAGTGGCCCGCGGGCCCTGGGAGGCATGGTCGGTGATGGCCGCGGTGGCCGAGGCGACGGAACGCGTCGAGATCGGGCCACTGGTGGCGGCGACCGCCTTCCACGCACCGGGGATCATCGCCAAGAAGGCGGCCACTGTCGACGAGATCAGCGGGGGCCGGTTCATCCTCGGGTTGGGAGCGGGGTGGAACCGCACCGAGTTCGAGGCGTTCGGGTTCCCCTACGACCATCGGGTGTCGCGTTTCGAGGAGGCCTTCACCATCATCTCCACCCTGATCAGGGAGGGGGCCATCGACTTCCAGGGACGGCACTACACCCACCGCCACCTGGAGCTGGTGCCCAGGGCACGACCCGACATGAAGATCCTCATCGGGTCCAATGGGCCCCGGATGCTTCGGGCGGCGCTGCCCCACGCCGACATGTGGAACACGTGGTACCTCGACATCGGGAACCGGGCGGAGGGGTTGGCTCCACTCAACCGGCTCGTCGACGAGATCTGTGAGGAGGTTGGTCGCCCACCGTCAGAGGTGGAGCGGACCACGGCGGTCTACGTCCAGCTGGCCCGGGGGTCGGGGCGGCGAGCCGGGAGCACCGAGAAACAGGGCGCGATGCCGATCACCGGCAGCGATGAAGACATCGCATCGCGTCTCCGCGAGTTCGAGGAGGCAGGGGTCGGGCACATCCAGGTGGTCCTGGACCCGATCGACGCCGCCGGGGTCGAGGAACTTGCCCGGATCGTCTCCCTGATTCGATAGGGTCAGGACCATGGAGATCTCCACGAACAGCTTCAGCCCTGGCGGGCCGATTCCCTCGCGGTACGCCCTGGCCAGGCCGGACCCGGACACCCGGGTCGCCTTTGCGGAGAACATCAGCCCGCACTTGGCATGGTCGGACGCGCCCGAGGGAACCCGCTCTTTCGCCCTCATCTGTCACGACTTCGACTGTCCCAGCTCGGGCGAGGACGTCAACCAGCCCGATCGGGAGGTGCCCCCGGACCTGCCCCGGGTCGACTTCTTCCACTGGGTGATCGTCGACATCCCGGCCGACATGCGGGTGTTCGAGGAGGCCGAGTTCTCCTCAGGGGTGGCGCCCGGGGGCAAGCAGGTGCAGATCGGGCCCTACGGCACCCGTCAGGGGCTCAACGACTACACGGGGTGGTTCGCCGGCGACGAGGAGATGGCCGGCAAGTACTACGGATACGACGGGCCCGCGCCGCCCTGGAACGACTCCATCATCCACCACTATGTGTTCACGCTGTACGCCCTGGACGTCGATCGAACAGACGTGGACGGCGACTTCACCGGTCCGGAGGTGAGGGAGGCCGTCGAGGGCCATGTCCTCTCCGAGACATCGGTGATGGGGACCTACACCCTGAACCCGCGTCTGTACTGAGCCTCAGCTCTCGGTGATGGTGACCTTGTTGATCACCGCGTCCTGACGCGGCCGGTCCTGGCTGTCCGTCTCCGAGGTGGCGATGGAGTCCACCGTCTCCATACCGGAGGTGACCCGGCCGAAGATCGTGTAGCTGTGGGGGAGACCCGTTTCCTGGTGCATGATGAAGAACTGGCTGCCGTTGGTGTTGGGACCGGCGTTGGCCATGGCCACCGTCCCTCTCGGGTACGAACCCGCTCCTTCGATCTCGTCGCGGAACCGGTAGCCGGGGCCGCCACGGCCGGTGCCCGTGGGGTCGCCACCCTGGATCATGAAGTTCTCGATCACCCGGTGAAAGGTCACCCCGTCGTAGAAGCCGTCGTTGGCCAGGAACACGAAGTTGTTGACGGTGAGTGGTGACCTTTCGGCGTCGAAGTCGATGACGATCTCGCCGTGGCTGGTGTCCAGCGTGGCCCGATAGCTCTTGGAGGGGTCGATGGTGAACTCTGGTGCGCTGTCGTACTGCTTGGTCATGGTCTCTCCTTGTGAGATGAGCGGAATCGGGCCCACTACGGCCTGAGGTCCCCGGCTTCGCTCCCGGATCAGCCGATGTGGGCGGGCTGTCGGCCCTCGGCCCACTTGATCGAGCAGCCCATGGAAGCGAACTGCTCGTCGGAGACGGGTTCGCCGGCGAGGACGGCGTCGATGGCGGCCCGCAGCTCGCGGCCGGTGACCGGGATCCCGGAATCAGGTCGGGACTCGTCCATCCGGCCCCGGTAGACCAGGGTCCGCTCCGGCCCGAAGAGAAAGAAGTCAGGGGTGCACATGGCGGTGAAGGCCGCGGCCACGGTCTGATGGGGGTCGTGCAAGTAGGGGAACACGTAGCCGTGCTCCTCGGCCTCCTTCTTCATCAGATCCGGAGAGTCGTCGGGGGAGAGCTCGGGGTCGTTCGAGCAGATGGCCACGATGCCGATGCCAGAGTCCTGATAGTCCCGACCGATCCGGGCCAACTCCGCCCGAACGTGCTTCACGTAGGGACAGTGGTTGCTGATGAACATGACCAGCAGGCCGGTCTTGTCGGCGTAGTCGTCGCGGGACACGGTCCTGCCGGTGACCACGTCGGTCAGCGAGAAGTCGGGCGCCTCGGTGCCCAGGGCGAGCATTGTGGATGTGACTGCCATGGGCCGAGTCTAAGGGTGGGCGAACGAAGCGATGACATCGGCGAAGATCTCGATCGAGCCTTCCTCCCACACGGTGGGAAGGGACACGACGGAATGGCTCGCTCCCGCCTCGGCATAGGAGGTGAACAGCTCCGACAGGTCGTCGACGGTGCCGGCGTTGTGCCGGGCCATGTACGCCTCGGCGCTGGTGTTGCGATCGCGGAGCCGATCGACCTCCTTGCGAAGGCTGGCCCGATCGGCGACGGGCAGGGCACTGGTGAGATGGGTCACCTCCACCGTCGCCGGGTCGCGCCCCACCTGCTCGCAATGAGCCTCGAGTACCCCGGTCTTGTGGCGCACCCGGGCCGGGTCCCCGAAGACGTTGCAGGCATCGGCGTACTGCGCCACCAGTCTGAGGGTTCGTCGCTCACCGCCACCACCCACCAGGATCGGGATCTTCTCCTGGATGGGTCGCGGGTAGCAGATCAGCTCGGGGGACTCGATGTACTCACCGGAGAACGCCGGGGTCCCCTTGCCCCAGAGCAACGGCAGCATCTGCAGGGTCTCCTCGAGCAGGGCGAAGCGCACCCGCAGCTCGGGGAACCCGATTCCGTACGAGACGTGCTCCGCCTCGTCCCAGCCGGCGCCGAGACCGCAGTTCGCCCTCCCTCCGGAGAGGACGTCCAACGTGGCCACCATCTTCCCGAGAACGATCGGGGGGCGATGGGTCACCGAGGTGACCATGGTGCCCAGCCGGATGGTCTTCGTGGCTGCTGCCATGTAGGCGAGGGCCGTGTACGCCTCGGGGAGGTCCTCCCAGGGCCGGCCGATCCCTCTGATCTGGCGGAAGTGGTCCATCACCCAGATGTCACGGAACCCGGCCGCCTCCGCCCTTCTCGCCACCTCGGCCAGCTCCTTGCCGTAATCCGGCCCCTTCCAGTCGAAACGGGGCACGGTGAGCCCGAAGGTGTGGGTGGGTGGCCGTCTTCCGGGAGACGATGCCGGGGTCGGGGCGGGCGTTGCGGCCATCCCCGGGGCCACCACCGCGATCGGCTGCTGACGATGGATTCCGTCGAACGGCTCCTGTTGCAGCGCCTTCAGCACACCGGGGAAACGTGAGATCTGGCGACGGAGGACGCTTCTCGGGATCGGCTTCGCCCTGGCCCGGTTCCGCTCCTCGCAGACCTCGGCCGGAGTGTCGAAGACCACGGCGTAGGCGGGCATCCCCGAGGCGTGAGCCTTCTCGATCCAGCGGAGACGCGTCTCCTTGTCGAACCCGAGGGTGTCGATGACCACCGTGAGCCGGCGACTGAGACGCTCGTCGACTATCCGCTCGAGGACCTCGAACGCCGCCGGGCTGGCGGTCTGGTCGTGCTCGCCCGAGCCGACCATGGCCCGGAGCTTGTCGGAGGAGACCACCTCGCCGGGCTGAAAGTGCTCGGCGGCCCAGGTGCTCTTGCCCGAGCCGCTCGGACCGACCAGCACGATGAGGCAGGGAGCGGGGAGTTTGAGCTCCATTTGGGGGTTTCTAGCGGGCCGTACCGGTCCCGACGCATGAGGGCGGTAACCTTGTGCCCGTGACTGAGCAAGGCACGGCACCCTTCGGATCTCTGGCCACTGCCATGATCACCCCCTTCGACGACTCGGGGGCCGTCGACCATCAGAAAGCCCACGACCTGGCCCGCCATCTGGCGGCCAACGGCTCGGACTCTCTGGTGGTGGCGGGTACCACCGGTGAGTCGCCCACCTTGACCGACGCCGAGAAGATCGCCCTCTTCAAGACCGTGGTCGACGCAGTGGCGGAGAAGAAGACCAAGGTGGTGGCCGGCACCGGGACCTACGACACCGCCCATTCCGTGGAACTGACCGAGAAAGCCGCCGAGGTAGGGGTGGACGGGATCCTGGCGGTCACCCCGTACTACAACCGCCCCACCCAGGGCGGTCTGGTGGCCCACTTCACTGCCATCGCCGATGTCGGGCTGCCCGTGATCCTCTACAACATCCCCGGGCGGACGGCGCGCCGCGTCGAGATCGAGACCCTGGCCACGCTCGCCACGCATGAGAACATCGTCGCGGTCAAGGACGCCGTCGAGGACCTCGACTTCACCTCGACCACGATCAACCTCATCCCCAGTCTTCCCGTCTACTCGGGTCAGGACAGTCTCACTCTTCCCATGATCTCCGTCGGCGCCGTGGGGGTGATCTCGGTGATCTCCCACCTGGCCGGGCCGGCGGTGAAGACGATGCTCAAGGCGGCCCTGAGCGGTGACTACGAGGAGGCCCGGCGTCTCCACCACGAGCTGCTCCCGCTCTGTCATGCCTGCTTCCTCGAGCCCAACCCGGCGCCGGTCAAGGGGGCGCTGAGCCGCGCCTGGGAGCCGGTGGGCGACGTGCGTCTGCCGCTGGTCGCTGCCAGCGAGGAGACGCTGGCCGAGGTGGAGAAGGCGATGGGGTCGATCCGGCCCTCGTGAGCGTCTCGGTCACGTTCCTGGGCGGGTTGGGGGAGATCGGCCGCAACTGCGCTGCCGTGGAGGTCAAGGGCAAGATCGCCCTCGTCGACGTGGGTCTCATGTTCCCCGAGGAGGACATGCTCGGCGTCGACCTCGTCTTCCCGGACTGGTCCTGGCTCGTGGATCGGAGCCGCGACGTCTCGTTCGTGGTGATCACCCACGGTCACGAGGACCACATGGGCGCCCTGGGCTACTTCCTCCGCGACCTCCCGGTTCCGGTGTACGGGACCCCGCTCACCCTGGAGCTGGCGGCAAGCCGGGTCGAGGAGCTCGGGGTCGACATGGACATGCGACCGGTGGAGCAGAAGCAGTGGATCGAGCACGAGCCGTTCAAATTCATGCTGATCCCGGTGAGCCACTCGGTCCCCGAGGCGTCGGCGGTGGCTTTCGACACACCCGAGGGGGTGATCCTCCACTCCGGTGACTTCAAGCTCGACCCGACCCCCATCGACGGGCGGCCCACCGACCTGCCCGCCCTGGCCGCTCTGGGGAGACGGGGCGTGCGGCTCCTGCTCTCCGACTCGACCAACGCCGAGGTGCCCGGGTTCGAGCCTTCGGAGAGCTCGGTGGGCAGGCCGATCGCCGACATCATCCGGGACGCCCCGGGCCGCGTCATCGCGGCGTGCTTCTCGTCCCACGTCCACCGGGTGCAGCAGATCGCCGACGCCGGCGTCGCCGCCGGCCGCAAGATCGCCTTCTTCGGCAGGTCGATGCACCGGAACACGACGATCGCCACCGAGCTCGGTCTCCTCGACGTCCCAGCAGGTTCGGTGGTCGACATCAAGGAACTGGGCGAGTACCCAGCCGAGCAGCAACTGCTGATCACCACGGGCTCCCAGGGCGAGCCCTTCGCCGCCCTCTCCCTGATGTCGCAGGGCCGGCACAAATTCGTCGAGCTCGACCAGAACGACACCGTGCTGATCTCCGCCCGTCCCATCCCCGGCAACGAGACCGCCGTCTCCAAGGTGATCTCCAACCTGATCAGACGTGGCGCCCGGGTGATGCACGGGCGCAACTCCAACGTCCACGTGTCGGGTCACGCCGCCCGGGACGAGCTGCTCACCTTCATCAACCTGGTCCGTCCCAAGGCCTTCGTGCCGGTGCACGGCGAGTATCGCCATCTGGCCGCTCATGCCGATCTGGCCCGTGAGATGGGGGTGAGTCAGGTCGACGTGCTCGAGGACGGCGACCGGGTGATCATCCAGGGCAACAAGACCAAGGTGGAGCGGCGCGCCGCCCCCGCCGGATACGTCTATCTGGACGGTTCGGCGGTCGGAGACGTCCAGGACGCGGTGCTGCGCGACCGTTCCCATCTCGCCGACGAGGGTGTGGTGGTGGTCACGGTGGGGATCGACCACGACACCGGCGAGATCCTGTACGGGCCCGACCTGGACAGCCACGGGCTCATGGACGACCCGAGCGCGGTCCTGGACAAGGCAGCAGAGGCGGTGCGCACTGCCATCGAGACCCACGATGCGGGCCGGACCGACCACGCCGAGATGCAGAAGACGGTCCGCCAAGCCGCTGGCAAAGTCATTCGCGCCGAGACGGCGCGGCGCCCGGTGATCATCCCCATCGTGATGGAGGTCTAACGCTTTCCTAAGGAAGGGGGGCCGAAATACCGGCTCTCCGCCGCGCAGAAAGCGAATCGAGGCCGACCGGGCCAGGAATTCACGGCGTTTCCCACGATCGTGGTTAGTGTTTCCCCCGCACATGCCAACCCGGACATCCACCCGCAAGGGCTCCGGGCGGAGACGGGTGTCCTCGAAGCACAAGAGAAAGAGCTCGCCGAAGAAGTCGCCGACGCGGATGCTGGCCGCGGTGCGGGACTCGCTTCGGACCACCCTGGGACGTCAGACCGATGACGTGTGGGGTCTCATCCTCCTCGTGGTGGCGATACTCGTCGTCCTCGCCTTCTTCGATCTGGCCGGACCGGTCGGGGACGGATTCGAACGCGGATCCCGATTCCTGTTCGGCGTCTGGCGGTTCGCCCTGCCCGTCGCCCTGATCGGGGTCGGTGTGGCGCTGATAGTGGGCAAGCCGCGTGACGGCGCCCGTCGGCTGGTCCTCGGCGGCATCACCACCTTCCTCGGGACCTTGGCCCTGTTCCATCTCCTCACCGGGGCCGTCGCCTTCCGCACCAGCCTGGAGATGGTGCAGGAGCGCGGCGGCGCGGTCGGCTCGCTGATCTCGTTCCCGCTGCGACGCATCCTGGGTCATTGGGGCGCCTTCGTGGTCCTGGCGTCGGCCGTGGGGATGGGAGTCCTCATCATGACCCACACCTCGGTGCGCGAGCTGTCGCTGGGGCTGGTCGATCTCTGGCGACGGGTGGTCCGGGTGGTCACAGACATCTTGAGCCCCGAGCCCCGCGAGCGCGGAGCCCACACGGCAAGATCGGTGCAGATCGTGGAGCAGAAGCCACGGGGCAAGCATCAGAAGCCGGCCGATCAGCGCCCACCGAAGAAGGA
>DASSVE010000069.1:0-9648 GCA_035706345.1 Acidimicrobiia bacterium | reverse complement strand
GCTCGACCCGTACTACGGGCTGTGGGCCCGCCTGGAGGGCTTCGATCCGGCCGTCCTGGCGGACATGGTCGCCTCGGGTGAAGCCGTCCGGGGCTCTTTCATGAGGGGGACCCTCCACCTGTTCACCGCCGAGGACGCGCTGGCGGTGCACCCGGTGACCCGCAGCGTCCTGGAACGGGTCTTCGGCTCCACCCAGTTCTCCAAGGACCTCGCCGGGATCGACCGTGAGGCGCTGATCCAGACCGCGCGGGCCCTGCTCGAGGAGGCCCCTCGCTCACGGGCCAGGCTCGGTGAGGAGTTGAGCGTGGTGTTCCCCGGGTATCCGGCGGAGTCCCTTTCCATGGCTGCGACCTATCTGGTGCCGATCGTCCAGGTCCCGCCGCGCGGTGTGTGGGGATCGACGGCCGCAACGGCATGGGCGCCGATGGATCTCTTCTTGGGCAAGCCCTATGGCCAGGGCATCGAGATAGACGAACTGGTGCGGCGATACCTGGCCGCATTTGGGCCGGCGGCGGTCAAGGACATGCGGATCTGGTCTGGTCTGGCCGGCCTGAGGGAGGTCTTCGACCGTCTCCGACCGGGTCTCCGGGTCTACCGGGACGAGAACGGGGCCGAGTTGTTCGATCTGCCCGACATCGAGATTCCCGACCCGGACACGCCGGCCCCGCCGAGACTCCTCCCCGAGTACGACAACGTCCTGTTGGGTCACTCCGACCGGAGTCGGTTCTTCCTGGGGGACGCGGTGCCCGCCGGTTGGGTGGGGAATGTCCTGGTCGACGGGGCGTTCGCCGGAAGCTGGCGGCGGGATGGTTCGGAACTGCATTTGACCCTCACCGGGCACGGTCGCTCCGACGAGGAAGCCGTCGTCGCCGAAGCCGAGCGGCTGATCGAATTGGCCTGGCCCGACGTGGGCGCGGAAGTGAAGGTCCTCGACCGCTAGCCGGGGTCTTCGACCAGTTCGACGATGCCGGGCCCGAACTCGAGCACCTCGACCGTTCGCCGGGCGGCATCGTCGAGATGGATCCGCGGGTGCTCGGGTGGGCTCTCGGGGTGATAGGTGCCGGGCCCGTAGAACTGCCCGTAACGGAGGACCGTGCCCCCGGCCTCGAGCACGGCCCGTTCCATGTCCTCGACCGCCCGGCCGGCTTCTCCCGGTAACTCCCAGGCGACGCTTTGGACCAGGACCTGCTCCACCCCGGCACCGCCGGAGGCTCCCAGGAGATTGGCCACTCCTTCGCGGCGTATCCGGATGTTGGCGTCCCGGAAGTCCCCGATTCGGTCGACCTCGTCAGGGAGATCCGTGAGCTGGCTCATCACCAGATCGGGCCGGAAGTCGGCGACTGCCTGGGAGATCGCCTCCCGATCGAAGACGTCTCCGATCACGGCGACCGCCCCGCGGGCTGTGAGTAGTGAGGCCTTCTCCGGGCTCCTGGTCAGACCGGCGACGACATGTCCGCTCTCCACGAGGAGGGGCACGATCCGGAGGCCGAGGACACCGGTGGCGCCCGCGAGGAAGACCCGCACGGCTAGGTCAGCGATCTGAGAACGATCTCATCGATCGACGTCACCCATCACCGGGTCCATCGATGCGATGGTGGCGATGGTGTCGGCGACAAGGCTGTCGGACATGGCGATGGGCAAGGCTTGCAGGTTGTAGAACGACGGCGCCCTGGTGTGCATCCGATAGGGATGGGCTCCGCCGTTGGACACGATGTAACAGCCGAGCTCGCCACGGGGTGACTCCACGGCGACGTAGGTCTCGCCCTCGGGGACCTTGTATCCCTCGGTGAACAGCTTGAAGTGGTGGATGAGCGCCTCCATGGACTCGTCGATCCGTTCCCGTGGAGGTGGGGTGATCTTGCGATCGCCGATGCGGTACGGGCCTTTGGGCATGGTGTCCATCACCTGCTCGACGATCTTGAGCGACTGGTGCATCTCCTCGATGCGGACCCGGTAGCGGTCGTAGACGTCGCCGTTCTCCCCGACCGGCACGTCGAACTCGTACTGATCGATCCCCGAGTACGGGAGCGCCTTGCGCAGGTCCCAATCGACGCCTGTGGCGCGCAGCGCCGGCCCGGTCACCGACTCGGCAATGGCCTCCTCCGCGGTGATGACGCCGACACCTTTGGTCCTCGCCAGCCAAATCGGGTTGTTCTCGAGGAGGTCGTCGTACTGCTGGATGCGGGTGGGTATGTCGGCGAGGATCGCGGCGACGTCGTCCTTCCAGCCCGGAGGCAGATCGGCCGCCACTCCACCGGGGCGGATGTAGTTGTGGTTCATCCTGAGCCCGGTGACCTTCTCGAAGAAGGCCAGGATCGACTCCCGCTCACGGAACCCGTACATCATCATGGAGATGGCCCCGATGTCCATGCCGTTGGTGGCCAGGGCGACCAGATGTGAGGACACCCGGTTGAGCTCGGTCATCAGGATCCGGATCGCCGCGGCTCTCGGGGGCACTTCCACGCCGAGGAGACGCTCCACCGCGAGCGAATAGGCCAACTCGTTGTGCAACGGAGCGAGATAGTCCATGCGGGTGACGTTGGTCGGCCCCTGGGCGAAGGTGAGCTGCTCGGCGGTCTTCTCCATCCCGGTGTGCAGGTAGCCGATGATGGGCTTCGTGCGCCGGATGACCTCGCCCTCGAGCTCGAGTTGGAGACGGAGCACGCCGTGGGTGGAGGGATGCTGGGGGCCCATGTTGACCACCATCCGCTCGTCCTCGGCGACCTCGTCGTCGAAGATGTAGTCGTCGGAGACCACCCGCCCGAACTGGTCGGCGAGACGGGCCTCCGACTCCTCGGGCCCGAACTCCTGGCTCCCCTCGTCGGTCGGCTGGAACTCGGGCTCTTCCGTCCCTGCCACCCAGATGTCGAGGGTTTCGGTCAGATCTTCTGTGGTTCGGGTCTTCTCGTCGACCATGTCATTCCACGTGGTGCGCAGCTTTGAACTGGACCGGGACCGAGCCGACCCCGAAGTCCTTCCGCAGCGGATGTCCTTCCCAGTCGTCGGGCATCAGGATCCGGGTGAGGTCGGGGTGGCCGTCGAAGACGATGCCGAACATGTCGTAGACCTCGCGCTCGGCGAATCCGGCGCCGGGCCAGATCGGGGTGATCGACTCCACCCTCGGGTCCTCCCGGCCGACAGCGGTGATCATGCGCAACCGGGTCTTGTGGCTCATCGAGACCAGGTTCGCCACCACTTCGAATCGTTGTGGGCGCTGTCTCAGCCAGTCGACGGCGGTGACGTCGGCGCACAACTCGAACCCGACTTCCTTGGCGGCGAGGGCGAACTCCCCCCAGATCTCGACGGGGACACGGGCCACGTCCTGGCCATGCGACTCCTCCCAGACGACTGAGTCGAAGACCGTGGCCAACTGCTCGAGGACCGGGCTCAACTGGCGATCTCCCCGCTCATGATCTTGTCGTGGAGGGTGAGGATGCCGTGCATGAGGCTCTGCGGGCCGGGCGGGCAACCCGGGACGTAGATGTCGACCGGGACGACCTGGTCGACCCCCTGCACCAGGGCATAGTTGTTGAACATGCCGCCGGTGCTGGCGCAGGCACCCATGGAGATCACCCACTTGGGATCCGGCATCTGGTCGTACACCTGACGCAGCACGGGAGCCATCTTCTGGCTGACCCGGCCGGCCACGATCATCAGATCCGCCTGTCGGGGCGAGGCCCGGAACACCTCCATGCCGAAGCGGGCCAGGTCGTAGTGGGCGACACCGGTGGCCATCATCTCGATGGCGCAGCAGGCCAGACCGAAGGTGGCCGGGAACATGGAACGGGTGCGGGCCCAGCTGGCCGCCTTTTCCACCGTGGTCATCAGGAGGTTGCCGGGTGCGGTCGTGGCCACTTCAGGCCGCCCTCTCCATCTCCTCGGGGAGGTACCGGGCACGCCGGTGCACGTTCCAGTCGAGAGCTCCCCGCTTCCAGACATACATCAGGGTCTCGACGACGAAGAAGGTGAAGATGAGGATCGCCGCCACTCCGTACCACCCGAGGGAGTCCCAGATCGACGCCCAGGCGAACAGGAAGATGATCTCGACGTCGAAGACCACGAAGAGCATGGCCACCAGATAGAACTTGACCGGGAAGCGGGTGCTCGGCTCGACCTCGGGGATGATCCCGCACTCGTACGGCTCCAGCTTCTCGGGCGTGGGCCGATCCGGGGCGAAGAGCCGTGAGGCGAGCAGCGACACGGCGACGAAGCCCCCAGCCAGCAGCATCATCACGAGGATCGGTGCGTAGTCGGCCAACGTCACGTCTCTCTGAGGATAGGGGGCTGTGCGCCCATCGCCGTAATCACGTCTTAGTGTGCGCCCATGACCGAGACCTTTGACGTTGCCGAGGTGCGGAGCCGCTTTCCCGCCCTGTCCCGGACCCAGAACGGCCTGCCGGCCGCCTATCTCGACGGCCCGGGCGGCACCCAGGCGCCTCAGGGCGTGATCGACGCCATGTCGGGGACATTGAGCGCCGGGGTCTCCAACCTGGGCGGTGGCTTCGGGCCGTCACGGGACGCGGAACGGGTCACCCAGGAAGCCCGGATCGCCGTCGCCCGTCTCTTCAACGCCTCGCCGGGCGAGATCGTCTTCGGCCAGAACATGACCAGTCTCACCTTCGCGGTGAGCCGGGCACTGGCCCGCACCTGGGACTCGGGAGACTCCATCGTCCTGACGAGTCTCGACCACGACGCCAACTTCACGCCGTGGGACATGGCCGCCGACGACTCCGGGGTCCATGTCCGGGTGGCGGAGTTCGACACCACCACGGGTCTGCTCGATCCGGACGCGGTCATCGAGGGCATCGACGACTCGACACGTCTGGTAGCCGTGTGTCTCGCCTCCAACGCCTTGGGCACTCTCGTCGACGTCGCCCCGATCGCCGAGGCGGCGCATCGGTCGGGGGCCCTCCTGTACGTCGACGCAGTACATGCCGGGCCCCATCACCTCATCGACGTCGGTGCGCTGGATTGCGACTTCCTGGTGGCGTCGGCGTACAAGTTCTTCGGCCCGCACACGGGTGCCCTCTACGGGAAGTCAGAGCTTCTCGCCTCGCTAGAGGCGTACAAGGTGCGACCCGCTCCCTCGGACCCCCCGGACAAGTGGGAGACGGGAACGCAGAGCTTCGAGTCCCTGGCGGGCGTCGCCGCTGCGGTGGGCCATATCGCCTCTCTCGGCACCGGCGAGGGCCGGGACGCCATCACCTCGGCGTTCGACCGGATCGGCGCTCACGAGCGGAGTCTCGGGGAGCGTTTCCTGGACGGGCTGTTGGGCATGGACCACGTCCGTCTCTACGGCGTTCCCGAGATGAACGGGCAGCGGGTCACCACCTTCGCGGTCGCGGTGGACGGGATGCACCCTGACCAAGTGGCTGACCGGATGGCCGAGCACGGGATCTTCGTCTGGTCGGGCCACTACTACGCCCTGAACGCCATGGAACGTCTCGGTGTCCTCGAGTCAGGAGGCCTGGTCCGCATCGGCTTCTGCCACTACAACACCGCCGACGAAGTCGACCGGGTGCTGGAGGTCCTGGCCGGTCTGGGTTAGAGGTCAGGCAGTGGGGAGGGTGCGGACCAGGGCGGCCAGGGCGTCGTACGTGCGCTCCCCCATGTGCTTGTCGTCCTCGTCGAGGAGGTTGGCCATCACCTTCAGGGTCCACTCCATGAGTGGGCGGTTGCGCAGACCGGTGTGGGCCAGGGTGCGCATGACCGATGGGTATCCGATCAGCTTCACGAAGATCCGTGCCATCTTGTAATAGAGCCCGTACTCGTCCAGCAGACGCTGCGGGTAACGACGCAGCAGCCCCAGGTCGCCGGTGGCCAGCGATTCCCTCACGTAATCGGCGGCGAGACGTCCTGTCTCGTAGGCGTAGGAGATCCCCTCGCCGTTCCAGGGGTTGATGGCCCCGGCGGCGTCGCCGATGGTGATCCAGTTGGCCCCCACCAGCGGGCCCTTCGAGAACGACATCGTCAGCTTCCCGCCCATCGGCTTGCTCAGCCGCGACTCCTCGCTGAGACCCCAGTACTCGGGGGCCGTCGCCACGTAGTCGTTCATCATCCGGGTCGTGTTGACGTCCTTCCACCGTTTGAACGTCGAGAGCAGGCCGACCCCGACGTTGACCGTGCCGTCGCCGAGCGGGAACACCCACCCGTAACCGGGCATGGTGGCGCCAGTCGGGTCACGCAGGTCGAGCTGGCTCTCCAGGAACGGGTCATCCGATTTGGGCGACGAGAAATAGCCCCGGGCCGCCATGCCCATCGGGTAGTCGCGTCGTCGACTCGTCCCCAACTCGCGGCCGAACCGGTTCATCGAGCCGTCGGCGATGACAGTGACGTCGGGGGTCATGATCTCGGTGGCGGCTCCATTGGCCAGTGAGACCGAGGTGAGCAGCCCTTCATCGATCACCGGGGTCGCCGTGGTCTTCTCCCGGACGGTGACACCGTCGGCTGCGGCGAGCCGTGCCACCTGCTGGTCGAGATCCCGGCGACGGATCACCCCGCCCCAGTTGGGGAACCTTGAGTGATCGGGCCACGCCATCTCGATCATCAGATCGTCGCCCGCATACGAGCGCAGCCCGGTGATCCGATGGAACTCGGGGACCTCGAAGTTGAACCCCATCTCCTCCAGTTGAAGGATCGCCCGTGGGGTGAGCCCGTCGCCGCAGGTCTTGTCCCGCGGATAGGACTTGGCCTCCACCAGGGTCACGTCGAGACCGTCGCGGGCCATCCACAGAGCGGCGGCCGAGCCTGCCGGACCGCCCCCGATCACCAGGACCTTTGGTGAGGACATGTGCGGATGATCGTAAATCGCCGAGTGCAGAAAGCCCGAAGCCCGGTTGTAACGTCACCGGCGATGACCGGGCTGTCACGTGCCACTGTCTCCAGATTGCCCCGCTACCTGCGTCTTCTCGACGACCTGCGGGAGTCGCAGAGCACCGTCAGCTCCGGCGAGCTGGCCGACGCCGCCGGGGTCAACCCGGCCAACGTGCGCCGTGATCTCTCGGATCTCGGCTTCCAGGGAACGAGGGGTGTTGGCTATTCCGTGTCGCATCTCCGCTCCCGGATCAAGAAGGAGCTGGGCATCGACAGCAGACGGCGGGTGGCGATCATCGGCGCCGGCAACCTGGGCACGGCCCTCGCTCGATACAGCGGTCTGAGCCAGCGTGGCTTCGATGTGGTCGCCATCTACGACAACGACCCGGCGCGGATCGGCCGGGACGTGGGTGACATCGACGTGCGGGACGCAGCCTTCATCGGAGAGGACTGTGTGAGTGGACTGTTCGAGATGGCCATCCTGGCGGTGCCCGCCAGTTCGGCGCAGATGGTCACCGACCAACTGGTGAAGGCCGGTGTGTGCTCGATCCTCAACTTCGCCCCGACCCGGATCACCGTCCCCGAGGAAGTGCCGGTTCGTCAGGTCGACCTGAGCACGGAGCTACAGATCCTGTCCTATTACGGGTGAGAGCGGGCCAGCTCGCTTTCCGCGCGGCGGAGAGCCGGTATTTCGGCTCCCCTTCCTTAGGAAAGCGTTAGCCGCCGGCTTCCTTTGTCTCCTCGTACTGGTGGAGGGCCACCAGGAAGACGAGGAAGAGGACCATTGACACCAGGAGAAAGGTGATGGGGAGGATCCTGATCTCGAAGGCGTTGAGACCCTCGATGCCACCCCTGGGCTGCGGGCCACGAGGGGCGTAGACGACGAAGAGCATGGAACTGATCGTGAGCCACCCGAAGACGGCGGCACCGGTGATCAGAAACCCGAGACGCCTCCCCAGGTTCGTGTAGTTGAAGAGGTAGATCGAGCCGTAGAACAGGAGAATGGCGGCCGCGGTGAGGATGATGCCGGTGACGAAGAGGTTGGCCGAGAAAAGCGACCTGAAAAGCTCACGGAAGAACATCGCTACTCCTCCATCCCGTCGAGGTTGCCGCCCCGAAGGTAGCTGGCCAGCAGTTCGATGTCAGCTGCGTCGAGAATGGCGCCGAAGCCGGGCATCCGGCCCGATCCCATGCCGTTGAGCCCGTAACCCTGCTGAGCCTCCGACCCGGTCGTGATGAAGTCGATGAGCAGATCGGGCTCCTCCGGGTCCTCGGGTGCCTCGCCGAACTGGACCGTGGGCCGACCATCCCACAAGGCAGGTCCGAAGCCACCCGAGCCGGACTCCAGTGTGAAGGGCACCCCGGCGCTGAACCCGGCGGTGTGACAACGGGCGCAGTAGCCGTTGAACAGGGAGACGGCCCGCTGGGCCTCGTCCTCGCTCGCCCCCATCGACTCGGCCACTCCGGCGATGTCCACCGCCCAGCTCTGGTCCTGCTGGGCCTGGAGCAAGAACTCCAACCCGGCCTCCTGCTGGGCCCGGATGCGGGGCTCGTTCTCGACGGTGACTCTCAAGTTGATCGTGACGGTCTCCAGACCGCCGACCATGTTCGAAGCAGTGTCCAGATCGGGCACTCCGGAGACGGACTCCGGGTTGGCCGGGTCGAGATTGATCACCGTCAAGTCTTCGGGGACAGTGATCTCGCTCGCCTCGGCGAAGAGACCGGTGATGGCCGACTCGCCGGCATCGGAGATCCCGTCGCCATCCGTGTCGGGGCTTTCGTCGCTGATCTCGTCGGTTTCGACTGCCGCCGCCACGCGATCGATGTACACCTGCAGGATGGGATCGGTCTCGACACCGGCCTCGAGGAGGGCCACGCCCTCGTCGACCCGTTCGGCGTCAGGCGTCGCTGGATCGAGCTGGACGGGCTCGAAGAGGATGTAGTGACCCACCGCCTCCGCAGAGATCTCTGAGAGCTCCAACTCCGCAGAGTCAGAGAGACCGTCGGCGTCGGTGTCGATGCCCTCGCCGGCGTTGGCCAGGGCTTCGGTCGCTTGCTCGCTGAGCGGCTCGATGACCGCGAAGTTGGCTGGCGCCTGGTCGATCTCGGCAACCACCTGCGCCTGTTCGATGACGGTGGCTTGCACGGTGGCGTCGGCCCCGGCGAGACGGGCGGTCTGCTCCTGGATGACGCCAACCGCCTCGTCGACCACCTGCTGCTGGGGTATCTGGATGGTTCTCAGGTAGTTGACCAGATCCTGCACCTGGTTCTCGTTCATGGGCCCGCCACCGGCCAGACCCCAGGCCGGCATGGGGGTGTTGGCCCGGCCGAATGTGATCCAGTAGTTGACCTCGTCCTCGTCGAACCGGTAGAAGACGTCGTCGAGTGAGGGAGCCGCCCAAGTCACCGTCACTCCCGACCTGGGCTCCACGTAATTGGCCGAGCCACCGCTCCCGAGCGGCCCGTGGCAGTTGAAGCAGCCGAACTCCGCGACCAGATGCTCGCCACGGGTGATGGATGCCCCGGAAAACTCCTGGACGAAACCCTCCTGACGGCTGTTCTCACCGAGGAAGTAGAGAGGCAGTGAGATGGCCAGGAAGGCGGAGAAGGCGACGGCGGCCTTCTGGCCCTTCTCGAGCCGTCTGGTCTCCAACTGCTGGTCGTCGATCCCCGGCTTCAGGTTCGGGGCGACCTCCTCCACCCCGCCCCGGTTCCGCAAGGCTGAGACCAGCATGAGACCCAGCCAGATGATCCCGGCGACGACGGCCAGGACGGTGATGATGTCTGCGGCCACCGACTAGGCCCCTCCCCCGCCCACGGCTCCGATACAGCTCG
>DASSVE010000068.1:0-2693 GCA_035706345.1 Acidimicrobiia bacterium | reverse complement strand
CCGGTTCCTGCCCAGCCCGATTACACCGAGTGCCTTGATCAGCGACGCGTGCGCTTGCTCACCGACCACCACGGTCACCGGCGGCGCACCGAACAACCCGTCGCTGACAACGTCCCAACCGGCGTCCGCGAGCACCGATGTCGTGGCCGCGGCCATCGCCGCCATGTTGGCCACCGTGGTGCCGGTGACGAACGCGCCCCACGCCCCTGAGGGCAGGCCGGCGGCTTCGATGACCCACCTCAGTGCCGTCGCCTCGATATGTGCGGTGCCCGGGGTCGCGTCGGCGAAGATCGTGTTCTGGTCCCAGGCCGCGGTCAGCCAGTCGGCAGCGAGCGCCACGGGATACGACCCGCCAATCACCCATCCGAAGAACCGCGGGCCCATGCTGGCCACCGTCGCCGGCCCGACCGTCTCGTCGAGCAACTTCAGGACCACCTCGGGCTCCGTCGAGGTTTCCGGGAGAGGTCCCGAGGACCCGTTGTCACGCAGGGACTCGGGACGGACTGGCCTCTCATCGACATCCGCCAGGTAGGCGAGGGCCCGATCGGCCGCTCCCCTGAGGAGTGCCTCGGTCGAGCCGGCGATCATCCTTGCTCGGGCTTGCGGGCCAGCAGGGACACACTCTTCACGCCGTAGCGTTCGCCTGCCTTGATCGCCGAGTCGGACAGGAACCGATACTGGTTCTTCTTCATCAGCTCCAGACGCAGACCCGAAGCTGCGATTGCCCCCTGATAGACATCCTGCTGCATCGCCCCACCGATGCACGAAGCCCACAGGTCCGTGTTGGCCACGACCTGGGGTGCCAACTCGATCTCGGTGACTATGTCGGCGATCGCCATCCGTCCGCCGGGACGCAGCACACGGGCCGCCTCGGCGAACACCCGGGTCTTGCTCGGAGAGAGGTTGATGACACCATTCGAGATCACCACATCGAAGGACTGGTCTGGGAACGGCAGGTCTTCGATGTGGGACTCGGTGAAGCTCACCTGACCCAGTCGGGCGTCGACTCGCAGTCGCTCCGCCTTGGCCAGCTGCTCCGGGGTCATGTCCACCCCGACCACTCGACCAGACTCACCGACCTGAAGTGCGGCGAAGAACACGTCTGTCCCCGACCCCGATCCGAGGTCGAGGACTTCCTCTCCGTCTTTCAATTCGGCGAGATCGAAGAAGTAGCCGACGCCGGCGAACGACGCCACGGCGTTGGTGGGGACCCGGTCCAGAACATCTTCCGGATACCCCAATCTCACTGCCAGGTCTCTCCCCACTTCGAAGTGGTAGCTGCCAAGCGGTTCATCGGCGACCGCGCGATACATCCGCTTGACCTTGGCCTCGAGCTCGGTCGCATCGACGACTGGTGACGTGTTGGTCGCCATCTCAAACGACCTGCAACATCGTCTCGACAGGGACGGGGTTGGCGAGACAATCGCGGACCGGCGACGTGTCCTGCACGTACTGGCTCAGCTCCTCGAGTTGTTCCCGAGTCGCATTCGGGCTGGAAACCGTCCCGGTGGCCCTGATACGGGTGAACCCGGGACGGGGTCCGTCCAAACCGAGGAACGGCCGGACGTCGAAGTCGCCTTCGATCTCGTAGTCCATGCGCTCGATCTCGATCCCCCGGGCAGCGGCATTGGCAACGAACCCCACGGCGTAGCAGAAGGCCAGAGCCTGCAAGAGAAGCTCGACGGCGTTGGGACCGTGGTTCGAGCCGAGCAGGACCGGCGGCTCGTCGCCCTGCAGCGAGAAGGATGCCCCACGGCTGCTGTCTTCGGCACCGGCGTGGGTGAAGCCGGAGATCTCCCCGACGTTGTGTGTGCCCTCCTCCCACCGGCTCCTGGCCCGGAAGGTGAACTGGCCCAACCCGGGGTCCGCCTCGATCGCCTCGATGGTCTGCACCAACTGCTCGACGTCGATGCCGTTGTTGGTGGTGATGGTCCCCATGGCAGCTCCTCTCTGCAGGTCGACCATCGCAAAGTACGGGCGGCCGTCAGACCCCGTCATGGGGGACTACTACCTATTTTCCGGGTCACGACTGCCCACCGGGCGCCTACTGCTGGCGGCAAGGGCCCGAATCGGCGAGGATCCTCGGGTGACCGATCGTGTGAAGCTGGGGATCGCCGCCAACCTCCCCCAGTTCGCCCTCCTCGTCGGGGTCAACGCCCTGGTCGGGGGGATGCTGGGTCAGGAACGCGCCGTGCTGCCCCTGCTCGCGGGAGAGGAGTTCGGGCTCTCCGGATTCACCGCTGCGCTCACATTCATCGTCGCATTCGGGTTGGTGAAGGCGGTCACCAACTTCGCCGCGGGCGCCATGTCGGACCGATACGGGCGGAAGCGGATCCTGGTGGCCGGCTGGATCGTCGGTCTCCCAGTGCCGTTCATGATCATGTGGGCACCATCGTGGGCGTGGGTGGTCGCCGCCAACATCCTCCTCGGTGTCAACCAGGGGCTCACATGGTCCACGACCGTGATCATGAAGATCGACCTGGCCGGGCCGAAGCGCCGAGGCCTGGCGATGGGTCTCAACGAAGCCGCCGGATATCTGGCCGTCTCGCTCACGGCGCTCGCCACCGGCTATATCGCAGCCCGGCAAGGCCTTCGACCCGAGCCCTTCTATCTCGGCGTGGTGTTCGCCGGTCTCGGGTTGGGGCTGTCGACGCTGGCTGTCCGAGAGACCAGTGGCCATGTCATCCACGAGG
>DASSVE010000067.1:0-10563 GCA_035706345.1 Acidimicrobiia bacterium | reverse complement strand
CGGCGGGACCACACCCGTTCCTTCACCTAACCTGAGCGCACTACACTCAGATTCGATTTAGCACTCCAATCCGGCGAGTGCTACTCTGACCTAGCACTCGCAATCAGAGAGTGCTAACGGATGGGGTCAACAGGTCACGGATGACTGAATCCGACGCCTGAGCCCAGAAGGAAAGCACACGTTCAAGGAGGAGCTACGTATGAAGCTTCAACCGCTCGGCGACCGGGTGGTGGTCACCCCGACTGAGGAGGCGGAGGCCCGCACACCCTCGGGTTTGGTCATTCCCGACACCGCCAAGGAGAAGCCGCAAATTGGAGAGGTCGTCGCCGTAGGGCCAGGCGCCCGCGACGAGAACGGGGAACGAATCCCGATGGAGGTATCGGTGGGGGACAAGGTCCTCTACTCGAAGTTCGCCGGGACCGAGGTCAAGCTCGACTCTGGCGAGTATCTCGTCCTGAGCGAGCGCGACATCCTGGCAATCGTCAACTGAGGAGCTGAGACACAATGGCAGCGAAGGATCTTCGCTTTAGCGAGGAGGCCCGCAAAGGGCTTCAGGCGGGTGTAGACAAGCTCGCCGACACCGTGAAGGTGACACTCGGCCCCAAGGGCCGCAACGTCGTCCTCGAGAAGAAGTGGGGCGCCCCCACCATCACCAACGATGGCGTGACCATCGCCAAGGAGATCGAGCTCGAAGACCCGTACGAGAACATGGGCGCCAAGCTGGCCTACGAGGTGGCCAACAAGACCGACAACGTCGCCGGCGATGGCACCACCACCGCCACCGTCCTCGCCCAGGCAATGGTGCGTGAGGGTCTCCGTCAGGTGGCCGCGGGCGCCAACCCGATGGAGCTCAAGCGGGGCATCGAGGCCGCCGTCGAGACCGCCGTCAAGGCGATCGGCGACATGGCGCGCGACATCGAGACCACGGAGGAGATTGCACACGTCGCCTCCATCTCCGCCAACAACGACACGTCCATCGGCGAGGTGATCGCCGACGCCATGGACCGTGTCGGCAAGGACGGGGTCATCACGGTCGAGGAAGGCCAGACCTTCGGTCTGGAGCTGGAGTTCACCGAGGGCATGCAGTTCGACAAGGGCTACATCTCCCCGTACTTCATCACCGACCCCGATCGTCAGGAGGCCGTCCTCGACGATCCGTACATCCTGATCGCCAACCAGAAGATCAGCTCGGTCAACGACCTGGTCCCCGTGTTGGAGAAGGTGATGCAGACCGGCAAGGGCGTCCTGGTCATCGCAGAGGACGTCGAGGGTGAGGCACTCGCCACTCTCGTGGTCAACAAGATCCGGGGCACCTTCCAGTCGATCGCCGTCAAGGCCCCTGGCTTCGGCGAGCGTCGCAAGGCCATGCTCCAGGACATCGCCATCCTCACCGGTGGCACCGTGATCTCCGAGGAGGTCGGTCTCAAGCTGGAGAACGTGACCACCGAGCTGCTGGGCCGTGCCCGCAAGGTGGTCTGCGGCAAGGACAGCACCACCATCATCGATGGTGCCGGGTCCGAGGCCGACGTCAAGGCTCGCATCAAGCAGATCGAGCGTGAGATCGAGAACACCGACTCGGACTGGGATCGCGAGAAGCTCCAGGAGCGTCTCGCCAAGCTCTCCGGCGGGGTCGTGGTCATCAAGGCCGGGGCCGCCACCGAGGTGGAGCTGAAGGAGAAGAAGCACCGCATCGAGGATGCCGTCCAGGCCGCCCGTGCGGCCGTCGAAGAGGGCGTCGTCCCCGGCGGCGGTGTCGCTCTGCTCCGTGCCCAGAACGCGTTGGACAAGGTCCGCGGTGGAACCGATGACGAGAAGACCGGCCGCAGCATCGTCCGCAAGGCGATGGAGGAGCCGCTCCGTCAGAGCGCGGTCAACGCCGGCTTCGAGGGCGGCGTCGTCGTCGAGCAGGTCCGTGCGTCCGAGGGGAGCTACGGCTTCAACGCGGCGACTGGCCAGTACGAGGACCTGTTGGCCGCTGGGGTCATCGACCCGGCCAAGGTCACCCGCTCGACACTGCAGAACGCAGCCTCGATCGCAGCGTTGCTGCTCACCACCGAGGCGTTGGTCGCCGAGCAGCCGGAGGACTCTCCGGCCATGGCCGGTGGCCACGACCACGGCGGTGGCATGGACTTCTGAGTCCAAACCGTTCGCAAGAAGAAAGGGCCCCTTCCGGGGGCCCTTTCTCTTTCCTAATGCAGAGGATCCGGATAACCGTCTCTCCGACGTACAGAAAGGGCCTGGGACACTTCGGCGACGATCTTTGCCGGCCGCTGTGTGATGTCTTCCCATGTGTATCGGAGGTAGATCCATCCGGCCAGGGCGGCCAGGTTGTCCCGGGCGCGGTCCATCTGGAAGGCCTCCGGATTGTCGTGCCAGCCGATGCTGTCTCCTTCGATGAGGATCTCCTGGTCCGGATAGGAGAGGTCCACTCGGCCGTTCACCTTCCGCAGCCAGCGCGGTCGATACTGGGTGGTGGGTGGCGGAAGACCGCCGTCGACGATCACGTCGAACAGTCGGGTCTCCAGGTTGCTCTCGCTGATATGCACTCGATGAAGGCGGGGAGCCAGCACGGCCCGCAGCTTCTTGACGCCTGGCTTGCCCTTGCGGGCGAGCTCTTCGAGGAGATCCGCGACTTTCTGATGCGTGGTCAGTTCCAGACGGGCTGCCTGGTCGAGGACCGCAGCCAGACCCTTGCGGGAGAACCGATTGCCTGCCAGGTCCACGATCGTCCGAGTCGGGGTGGTGACCGCCATCCCGTCGAGGATGGTGGTGTGGGAGGGTTCCAGGTCCGTCAGTTGGTGGACGATCACATCGGCGAACCGGTTGCTGCGTCGGATCGGGACCGAAACGGTCGGGCGGGTCGGAGCGATCCCATCGAGACCGTGCAGGCGGGCCGCCGATTCGTGCGAGACCACGGCGTTGAGGGCGCCAGTGGCTGCTCGTAGCAACGCCCGCTCCGATTCGAGGACACCGGGAACCACATATAGACCCTGTCCGACCCGGACCAGATGGCCCACCCTCACCCAATCTTGAAGCGTCGAGGAGGGCATACCCAGCGCCAATGCCGTCGACCGGGTGACGACCCCGCCGTTCTGGCGGATGTGGTCCATCAGGCGCTTCCCAGGCTCCCCCATTCCGCGATCATGACCCGACGGGAGCCCGGTTGGAAGGGTGTCGTGACCAGAGCTCATTCCGCGCGGCGGAGAGCCGGTATTTCGGCTCCCCTTCCTTAGGAAAGCGAAAGTGCCGCCGCCCACTCGTCCAGCTTGGGGACCACCACGTCGGGGCCGAGGGCGGGGAGGGAGAACACCGCACGGTCTACGCCGGCCTCCTCCAGGGTCTCGAGATGGGCCACCTTGACCGCGTAGGCGGTGATCTCGAACGTGGAGAGGTCACGACCGGCATTCGCCACCGCCTCCCGCACCCGCTCCACCTGTCCGACCACGTCATGCCGGGTGGCCAACGGGATCCACCCGTCGCAGAACTCGACGATGTCCTCCAACGTCTTCGGTCCCGGCGCCGCTCCCATGACGATCGGAGGGTGCGGATCCTGCACCGGTTTGGGCCATGCCCAAGACGGCTCCAGACGCAACAGCTCGCCCTCATGAGAGGCCTCGTCCTGCGTCCAGAGAGACTTCATCATCAGGATCTTCTCCCGCAGGAGTGCTCGACGATCCGTATAGGCAGTCCCGTGCTGGGCCATCTCCTCCCGGTTCCATCCGTACCCGACTCCGAAGATGACCCGCCCGCCGGAGAGGTGGTCGAGCGACGCCACTTCCTTGGCGGTCCAGATCGGGTCGCGTTGCGCCACCAGCGTGATCCCCGTCCCCAGCCTCAAGCTCGTGGTCGCCGAGGCGGCGTAGGCAAGGGCGACGAACTGGTCGATGGTGCGCCAGTACTGCTCCGGCAGCGGTGGTGCCCCCTCCTGCCCGCCCCACGGCGTGACCCGGGAAGTCGGGATGTGCGAATGCTCAGGAAACCACAGCGACTCGAAACCACGGGCCTCCACCTCACGGGCCAGCTCATCGGGCCGAATTGCTGTGTCGGTGGGGAACATGAACACTCCGTACTTCATCCCGCCACCGTATATGACCCTGAAACAGCGAATCGTCACCGAGATCATCGAGAAGGGGCCGATGCCCTTCGAGAGGTTCATGGAGTTGGCGCTCTACGACCGGGAGGGGTTCTTCGGCGGCGACACCCTGAGGTCCACCCGGTCGGGGGACTTCCTCACCTCCCCCGAGGTGAGCCCGCTCTTCGGGGAGACTCTGGCCGTGTATGTGCAGCGAATCCGGGACGAGATCGGCGAGCCCTTCGAGGTGGTCGAGGCGGCGGCCGGATCGGGGTCGTTGCTGAGACCTCTCCTGGACACCATCGAGGTCGAGGCCGTTGCTGTCGAAGCGTCGCCGGCAGCCAGGGAGCTCCTCGCCGGCGTCGTCCCGGTGTCCGACCGGCTCCGGGACCGCATCCGGGGTGTGCTGATCGCCAACGAGTTGCTCGACAACCTTCCCATGGCCCTCGCCCAGAAGATCGACGGCGAGTGGCGGGAACGCTGGGTGGGCGCCGACTCGGGTGAGCTCATCTTCGTCGACGCCCCGCCCCGACCCGAAGTGGTCGAATGGCTGGAGGCATATGCCGGTGAAGTGGCCGACGGCGGTTGGGTCGAAGTCCAGCTGGAGGCGAGACGTTGGCTTGCCGATGCCCTCGCCCGAATGGAGGCCGGCGCCATCGTCCTGATCGACTACGGGGACACCGCCGAGAACCTGTTGCCCCGACGCCAGGACGGCACGCTGCGCACCTACCGGGCGCATCATCTCGGCCCGCACCCTCTCGACGAGCCGGGGGAGACCGACATCACCGCCGACGTCAACTTCACAGCGCTGGTCGACCTCCATCCCGGGGCCCGACTGTGGCGGCAGGACGACTTCCTCACCGACCTCGGATTGCGCGACCGTCTCTCCGAGCTGCGCAAGGCCGAGCTGGAAGTGGCCCGGTCCGGCGACCAGATGGAGCGTCTCCGGTTGCGTTCCCTCAAGACCGAGGCCGAGACCCTGCTCCATCCCCGCGGTCTGGGAGACTTCCGGGTGCTCGAGATCCGGGTTTGATCGGTGCCCGATGGGGGAACCCACGCCACCTGGTGAGTCGTCCAAGTCCTGTATGCGCCGGATTCTGATGACCGGTCTGGCCCTCGTCCTGCTCACCGCCTGCGGCACGGGCGAAGAAGGCGGGCAAGAGGCCTCCACCACGACCGACGACATCCGCGACACCACGACGGTGACATCCCCGGGTGAGACCGTGCCGAGCACGTCGCCGCCGATCACAGGCGAGGTCCCCGAGGAGATCATGAACCGGCTCATCGGTGATCTGCGGGACCGTCTCTCCGATCCCGACCTCACGCTGGAAGACGTGGAGGTCGTCCGCGCCGAAGCTGTCACCTGGCCCAACGGGGCCCTGGGTTGCCCCGAGCCGGGTCTGAGCTACACCCAGGCGCTGGTCGAGGGTCATCACGTGGAGCTGAAAGTGGGTGAGCAGACCTTCGACTACCGGATCGGCTCGGTCGACAACATCAAGCTCTGCGAGACCCAGCTCCGTCCCGGGGGTTAGACGCGAAGCGGGCCCTCCGAAGAGGGCCCGCAACACATGGACCGCGGCTGACTACTCCAGCATGAAGTAGAGGGCCTCGGTCTCGTCGGTGGCCCCGCCATGGTTGTTCGCGCCCCGGTCCCCGTTGGTGAACAACAGGATCCCGAGGTTGGCGTCGGAGCCCGTTCCGAAGTCGAAGATTCTCATCGACCCGGTTCCGTTGCCCGGGATGTCCCCGACCTGAGCGAAGAACCGCTCGCCGAAGGGGCTGATGGTGAACGGGTCGACCTCGTCACCGGGCCCGCCGAAGTAGAAGTCGAAGGCGAACGCCTCGACGTCGACGGGGGTGAACAGGTCGTCCTGGTTCATCCCGATCTGCTCGCCACAGAGCAACAACACGTAGTTGCCCGTGACCGTGGCGTGCTCGGCGAAGAAGAACGCCTCACCGTTGCCGATCTCGTCCGGGTAGTCCGTCCATTCGAAGACCCAGGTGAGGGTGCGTCCGTCCGCCGCCTGCGCCAGACCGGCGACGTCGGCGTTGAACACCGCGTAGTCGGGAGTCCCGTCTTGGTCGGTGTCCAGATCGAGCCACATGGTCGCCGGGAAGTTGGCGTGGGCGTGCCGCTCCCAACTGTCGAAGGCGAATGCCCACACGAAGGAGGGGTCCGCCGAACAGAAGCCAGGTCCGACCAGGAACGTGTTCACACCCACACCCCGGATGTCCGGAGTCGGTGACTGCTCCCCAGGCCCGCCCGGAGGCAGGTCCTCGTCGACGGCCACCAGGGCATAGGCATCATTCTGAGCCACACCCGCGCCCCTGTTGGCGAGCTCGATGGTCGCCCCGCCATTCGGGAACGAGGCGCTGCTTGCGCTGACCTCCGCCGCCTTCCGCGGCAGTACCTGCCACGGGATGGTGATCGGTCGGTCGTCACCGGCATCGAGGGTGATGTACCCGTCGTACTCGTTGAGCGTGAGGGCATCCGGGTTGGCGCCCTCGGACCCCGAGTTCATGGCGTTGCCACGGAGCAACGACCCATCGATCGTGATCGAGACGTCGAACTTCGTGGTCCGTCCCAGCCCGGGCTTCAGCTGCACCGTCGCCGGGACCTCGATGCTCACCGCGCCGTTCTCCTCGTCGTCGGCTTTCCGGAACGAGGCGGACACCTGGTAGGTGGTCCGCTCGTTGGCGTAGTTCTTCAACTCGACGGTCTTGGTCAAGGTCACCGTGCCCGGCACGTCGACGTGGCCGAAGCTGAGGCTGGCTCCGTCGTTGCCCTGCACCCAGGCCACTGCGTCGGCGCCGAAGGCCTGGTCGACCCGGACCTCACCGGCTCCGATCCGGGTGATCGGTGCATCGGGGTCGAACGGTGACGTGTCCACTTCGGTCTCGGCGGTGTTCATGAGCAAGGACTTCACCTCGAGAGGCGTCATCCGAGCACCCTTGCCCTTGTGGTTGTCGAAACCGGCGATCAGCAGTGCGGCCGAGCCGGACACCATGGGCGTGGCACCGGATGTGCCCCCGAATGGCCCCGTCTCTGATCCCGTACCGGCGATGGCGGACACCGAGGCGCCGGGGGCTCCGATCTCGGGCTTGATCCGGTAGTCCTCGAACTGAGGGCCACGCGCCGACGATCCGACCAGTTGGCCGACTGCCGGGAGACCGGCCGGGTCGATCTGCATGATGACCACGGCTCCGCTTCTCAGGGCGCCCTTGATCCTGTTGGAGGTCGCCTGGTCGATCATGTACCCGGGGATGTCGATCGGCCGTTCGCCGCCGTCGCCTCCAGCGAAGGGGACGCCCGGGGCGATGAGACCGATGATTCCCGCCAGACCACCTCCCTGGCTGATGTTGCTGATCTTGGCGCTGAAGGTGCAGGTACCCCGATCGACCAGGACGATCCGCCCGGCCAATGATCCGGCGGGGAATGGGGCGCAGCCGTCCAGGTTGCCCCCGGCGCCGTTTCCATACTGCATCGGGGCCTCGATGACGTCAGTCGGGGGCACCGACCATGGCTGGAAGGCCACGTCCTCGATGATCCCGGCGATGTTCGCCGGCTGCAGGATGGTCAGGGCAGGCACGGTTGCCGACGGGACCTGGGTCTGAGCGACCGAGATCGCGGTCGGCGCCGCCGCCGGGGAACTGCTGATGAACGGCTTGTCGGAGTCGTTGCCCGCCGCCGCCACGGTGAGGACACCGAGGGCGGTGGCGCCGTCGACAGCCTGGGACAGGTCGTCGTCGAACGGCTGGCCGTAGGGCGCACCGAGCGACATGTTGATCACGTCCACGTGGTCCTTGGTCTTGCCGTCCTGGTTGGGATCGACCGCGAAGTCCATGCCCTGGATCAGGGCGATCCCCGAACACGAGGTCGACACGGACGAGCACACCTTCACGGCGTACAGGTCGACACCCGGTGCCACCCCGCCATGTGGGAAGGCCTCCGAGGGAAGCCCGCCGATGATGTGGGCGACGTGGGTGCCGTGACCCGCCTCGGGCCCGTCGTCGATCGGGTCCTCATCGGGTGCCTCAGGTGTGTTGGGCCAGGTGGAACCGACGAAGTCCCAGCCGCCTACCACCTTGGCGGTGGGGAAGACCCCGTCCCGCGAGGTGGCGTTGGCCGTGGCCGCCGCATATGCCTCGGGCGTCCCGGGCCCGCCGAGGTTGGCATGGGTGTAGTCGATACCGGAGTCGAGAACGGCGACCTTGACGCCTTTGCCATCCTCGCCTGCGTTGTGCACCGCGGTGCCGCCGATGTAGTCGACGGTCTCGTCGAGTTGTGTCTCGCTGTCGACAGCGAGCTGGTAGACCCCGGCCGGGGTCATGCGCTCGACATTCGGGTCCTCCGCCAGTTCGAGCAGCGTGTCGGTGTCGGCGCTGATGAACACAGCGTTGAGCACCCGCTGGGTCTGGCCGAGGTTCTCGGCTCCTTCACGCTCGGCTTTGGCGAGGAAGGTGTCCTGCTTCCGCTCGAGATCGCGGACGTGTGCGGCCTGGGCCGCATCTCCGCTCTTGCCCGACTCGGCCAGGGACGGGTCCTTCAGCCTGACGATGACGGACGTCTCGCCGTCGCTCCTGAGCAAGCTGGGGTCCAGCTTGGATACGGCGGCGGGGCCGTCGATGGTCACAGCCTGGGAGAGCTTCGCATCGGCGATTCTCTCGGGTAGAGGGAGCTCGGGCCTCTCCTCTTGCGCAACGGCTGGCAGGACCAACGCAAAGACCGTTGCGAGGGCTGTGAGCAAAACGATCGCTCGTTTCACTTGTTCCTCCTGATGTAGGCCCAGCCACGTTGCCCACAGGGGGCCGCACCCTAGTGGTGTTCGGTCGGTCGTTGTCGAGTCGGTGGGTTAACGGCGGCTGCTTCGTAGAATTCGGGCATGAACAACGTCAAGACGGTCGGTCTTCTCGCCTTGATGTCCGCCCTGCTCGCCGGTCTGGTCGGCTGGCTGGGCGGTTTCGACAACGTCGGCGTGATGCTCGCCGTCGTCATCGGCTTCAACTTCCTGGCCTACTTCTTCTCCTCGAAGATGGCGCTGGCGGCGACTCGGGCCCGTCCGGTCACCGAGGCGGAGCTTCCCCAGGTGTACGCCATGGTTCGTCGGCTCGCGGCCCAGATGAACATCCCGGAGCCGTCGATCTACATCATCGACTCACCCCAGCCGAACGCCTTCGCCACAGGTCGCAGCCCCAAGCACGCCGCGGTGGCGGTGACCACCGGGATCCTGCAGACGCTCGACAACGACGAGCTGGAGGCGGTGCTGGGACACGAGTTGGCCCACGTCCAGAACCGCGACATCCTGATCGGCTCGATCGCGGCCATGATCGGCGCCTCCATCGCCGTGCTGGCGCGCATGGGCTTTTGGTTCGGGGGCGGCGACAATCGGAACAACCCGCTGGGCGCCATCGGGGCCATCATCTCCCTGATCCTGGCGCCGCTGCTGGCGATGCTGATCCAGTTCGCCATCTCCAGGACCCGTGAGTTCCAGGCGGATCGCTCCGGGGCTGAGATCACCGGCCGGCCGCTTCAGCTGGCCAGCGCTCTGCAGAAGATCTCGGAAGGCACTGCGCGGATCCCGATGAGGGTCAACGAGGCGACCAGCCAGCTCTTCATCGACAACCCGCTCAAGGCCTTCCGGGGCCGCGGGCTGACCCGCTGGTTCAGCACCCACCCGCCGGTCGAGGAGCGCATCCAACGGCTCCAGGACATGGCGATGGGGGTGCGCTGACGGCGTTGCTATAGCAACAGGGGGCGGTTTCCGAACCCTCGTGCACGGCCGACCTCTCCATTGGTCTCTGTTGGGGGGCGTCGCTAATATTTGAGGTCTGACACCGTGCCATTGCGCACGGTTTCGGTGTGCGCCGGGATGTCCGAGCGGCCAAAGGAAGCAGACTGTAAATCTGCCGGCAAACGCCTACGGAGGTTCGAATCCTTCTCCCGGCACGCGGACGCCCCCAAAGCGTCGACACCGTCCCCGGACGGTGACAACCCAGCCCCCTTAGCTCAGTCGGTAGAGCGCTTCCATGGTAAGGAAGAGGTCTTCGGTTCGAATCCGGAAGGGGGCTCTGCGGCCCGGGAAAGGGCTGCACTGAGGCGGCGTAGCTCAGTAGGTGAGAGCGCTCGACTCATAATCGAGAGGTCGGCAGTTCGAGTCTGCCCGCCGCTACAGCAAGGCCGACATCTAGTCTCGTCGGCCGCAAGAAAGAAGAAGGAAGGAAACCTCTAGCGATGGCTAAGGCAAAGTTTGAGCGGACGAAGCCTCATGTGAATGTGGGGACGATGGGTCATATTGATCATGGGAAGACGACGTTGACGGCTGCGATTACGAAGACGTTGGCGGAGCGTGTTGGTGGGGACAATGTGTTTACGTCGTTTGAGAATATTGATAAGGCTCCTGAGGAGCGTGAGCGGGGGATCACGATTTCGATTTCTCATGTGGAGTATGAGACTGAGGCTCGTCACTATGCGCATGTGGATATGCCTGGTC
>DASSVE010000066.1:0-4089 GCA_035706345.1 Acidimicrobiia bacterium | reverse complement strand
GGAGGCAGTGCCTTCGGTCTATCCGCCGCCGACGGCGTGATGAGGGCATTGGAGGCGGACGGAAGGGGGCACGAGACCCCGGTGGGCCGGGTCCCGATCGTCCCTGGGGCCGTCATCTTCGATCTGTACCCGGACTTCAGCGCGCGTCCCGGGCCCGACCAGGGGGAGGCGGCCTACCGGGACGCCTCCGACGAGCCGGTGCCATCCGGTCTGGTCGGCGCCGGGACGGGAGCCACCGTGGCCAAATGGCGCGGGCCCGAGCACCGTCGCCCCGGAGGTCTGGGCTCGGCGATCCGGATGGCGGCCGGGGCCACGGTCGGGGCCCTGGTCGTGCTCAACGCGGTGGGCGACGTCTTCACCCTCGACGGCGAGTCGCTGACCGGAGGCGATGCCGAGCCGGGTCCTCCCAACCTGACTCCGGAGGCCTTCACCAACACCACCCTGGTCGTGATCGCCACCGACGCCGCCCTGAGCCGTCTCCAGCTGTTCCGTCTGGTGGTGAGAGCCCACGACGCCCTCGCCGCCTGTCTCCGACCGGTGCACACCGATTTCGACGGCGACATGGTCTTCGCCGCGTCGGTGGGGACCGAGGCCGGGGATGTGCACACGCTCGCCGAGGCCGCCTTCGGGGCCACCGCCCACGCGATCGAGAGAGCCGTGCGCGCCTCGAACGAGACCCTCTGACCGTTCTGTGCGGATTAGGTACGCGTCACGCGTACTCAACCCGCACAGAACGGTCGAGTCGCTCTGAGCTTTGCCACAATGGGCGAGTTGAGCCCGGCCGATCCTGCCTTCCTGGAACTCCGCGACGCCGCGATGGCGTGCACTGCCTGTCGTCTGGCCGAGACCCGGACCAACGTCGTCTTCGGGGTCGGCGACCCGCAGGCGCGTCTGATGCTGGTGGGGGAGGCGCCCGGTCGAAACGAGGACCTGCAGGGCGAGCCATTTGTCGGCGCTGCCGGCCAGCTCCTCGACGAGTTGCTCGCCGGGATCGGCATCCAACGCCAACAGGTCTACATCGCCAACGTCCTGAAATGCCGGCCACCGGGCAACCGCGATCCCCGCGACGACGAGATCGACGCCTGCAAGGGCTATCTGCGGGAGCAGATCCGGATGATCCACCCCCAGGTGGTGATCACCCTGGGCAACTTCGCCACCAAGCTGCTGGTGCCCACCGACGTCGGCATCACCCGTATGCGGGGCCACCGCATCGAGTGGTGGCTCGGGGCCACCCTCATCCCAACCTTCCACCCCGCGGCGGCACTGCGTGGTCGGCCCGAGGTGACCGAGCAGATGCGGGAGGACTTCTCCTTGGCCGCGACCGTGCTCGAGGAGAAGACCGCGCCGGTTTCCGATCCCGAGCCTGTCCAGACCAGCATGGGGCTCACGTGATCGAAGTCGTCTGCCCCACCGCCGACGAGACCGAGGCCCTGGGGGCACGGCTGGCCTCGGGTCTTCGACCAGGTGATGTCGTGGTCCTGGCCGGGCCGCTCGGGGCTGGCAAGACCCTCTTCACGAGGGGGATCGCCACCGGTCTCGGTGTCGAGGAGCCTGTGGTCAGCCCGTCGTTCGTCTTGGTGAAGCAGTACCGAACCGGGTTCATGCCTGTCACTCACGTCGACGTCTACCGGTTGAGCTCGATCAACGAGTTCGACGATCTCGATGTCCTGGAGCTGACCAAGGACGGTCTGCTGGTCATCGAGTGGGGCGAGGCGGTCGAGTCTGCCCTGCCCCAGGACCATCTCCGGATCGAGTTCGAGATCCGCGAGGACGAGAGCCGTGTCCTCCGGTTCGTCGGCGAGGGGGCCTGGTCGGAGCGCAAGCTGGACGTGGCCACGTGAGGCTGCTCGCCATCGAGACCGCCACCCCGGGCTCCTCGGTAGCCGTCGTCGAGGACCGCCGCACTCTCGCCGCCGCCTCCCGGATCGACCGGATGGGCCACGCCGGGTTCCTGGTCCCAGCCATCGACTTCTGCTTCGACCAGGTGGGTTGGTCGCCTGTCGACCTCGACGCCGTGGTGGTCGACATCGGTCCCGGTCTCTACACGGGCATCCGGGTCGGGCTGGCCACCGCCCAGGGGCTCGCCGCCGCCTTCGGCATCCCGGTGATCCCGGCGTTGTCGGTCGATGCCCTCGCCTTGGAGGCCAAGACCGGTCATCGCATGATCTGGGCCGTCATCGACGCCCGGCGCGGGGAGTTCGCCGTGGCCCGCTACCGCCCGGTCCCGGGTGGGGTGGTGCGGGACTCGCCCATCGAGTTGATGGACCCGGACCGGCTCCGGGCCGCCCTCGAGTCCACGGCCGAGGACAGTCTGTTGGTCGGTGACGCCGCCGAGTTGGGGGAGGCCTTCTTCAGGGGGATGCACCACGTCAAGACCGGACGCCCCCGTTACCCGTATGCGGTGGCCCTGGCCGAGATCGGGGCCGGGAAGTACGAGCGGGATGAGTTCCCCCCACCCGACGACATCCGCCCGATGTATCTGCGCGAGCCCGACGTCACCATCAATTGGGAGAAGCTGCGCCCGGAGGGACCATGGGCGTCACAGTGACCTCGATCAGGCCCATGGGTCTCGAGGATCTCCCCGACGTGGTCGCCATGGAGACGGCCCACCAGCCCCGACCCTGGTCGGAGCAAGTCTTCCTCGACGAGATGGAAGCGGAGAACCGCACCTACCTGGTGGCGTTGGACGACGACGCCATTGCCGGGTTCGGCGGTGTCATGGTGATCGGTGACGAGGCACACATCACCAATCTGCTCGTCGATGAGGAGCATCGAGGCCGGGGGATCGGCCGTGAGCTCATGGTCTCATTGATTCGGGCCGCCATCGAGCAGGGGGCGAGACATCTGACCCTGGAGGTGCGTAAGGAGAATCTGGCCGCCCGCTCTCTGTACTCGTCTCTGGGCCTGGTTCCGGTAGGGATCCGTCCCCGCTACTACGGGGACGACGACGCCCTCATCCTCTGGGCGCACGACATCGACCAGCCCGAGTACCAGGAGATCCTGGCATGAATCCGATCATCCTCGCTTTCGAGACCAGTTGCGACGAGACCGCCGTGGCGGTGGTCCGGGGCAGCACCGAGGCCCTGTCCAACGTCCTCTCCTCCCAGGTCGACCTGCACGCCCGCTTTGGCGGAGTCGTCCCCGAGATCGCGGCCCGGGCACACGTCGAGTCGATCAGGTCACTGACCCACAAGGCCCTCACCGAGGCCGGGGTCCACCCCTCCGACCTCGACGGTGTCGCCGCCACCGCCGGACCGGGGTTGGTCGGGGCGCTCCTGGTGGGGCATTCCTTCGCCAAGGCCACGGCGTGGGCCCGCCAGCTCCCCTTCGTCGGGATCGACCACATGGAGGGGCATCTCATGGCGCCGCGTCTCCAATACGAGGATCTGAATCCGCCGATGGTCGGTCTGCTCGCGTCAGGTGGGCACTCCCAGATCGTCCTCGTGGAGGATTGGGGTGAGTACGACATCCTGGGCCACACCATCGACGATGCCGCCGGTGAGGCCTTCGACAAGCTGGCCCGGGTCATGGGTCTCGGTTTCCCCGGCGGTCCGGCGATCGACGCCGCCTCGGAGGGCGGCGATCCCACCGCGGTCGACTTTCCCCGCGCCTTGCCGGAGCGCCCGTTCCACTTCTCGTTCTCGGGTCTGAAGACCTCGGTGGTCAGGTTCCTCGAACGCGCTCAGGCCAGCGGCGACCTCCCCCCATTGGCGGACGTGGCCGCCTCCGTGCAGGAGGCCATCGTCGACGTCCTCGTGGAGAAGACCTTCGCCGCGGTGGACGCCACCGGTGTCCGCGTGGTCGGAGGCGGGGGCGGCGTCCTCGCCAACCGCCGGCTCCGCCAGCGGTTTGCCGAGGAGGCCGACAAACGCGGGGTGGCCCTGGCCGTCCCCGACCCGATCCTGTGCACCGACAACGCCGCCATGATCGGCGTTGCCGGCGCCCACTGGCTGTCTCGCGGCCGGCTCACCGACTGGGCAGAAACGGTGGACCCATCTATGGTCCTTTCGTCTTCCTAAGGAAGGGGATCCGAAATACCGGATCTGCGCCGCGCAGAATGCTCGGCGGGACCACACCCTTTCCTTCACC
>DASSVE010000065.1:0-25834 GCA_035706345.1 Acidimicrobiia bacterium | reverse complement strand
CGTTGTTGCTCGAGAGCATGAGGATCCGCGCCTCGGCCTGAGCCTCGGCGGACAGGGGCAGATGGACTGCCAACTGGTCACCGTCGAAGTCGGCGTTGAACGCCTCGCAGACCAGCGGGTGGATCTGGATCGCCTTGCCCTCCACCAGCACCGGCTCGAACGCCTGGATGCCGAGACGGTGCAGGGTCGGGGCCCGGTTGAGCAGCACCGGGTGCTCCTGGATGACATCCGAGAGCACGTCCCACACCTGCGGTCGCTGGCGCTCGACCATCCGCTTGGCGGCCTTGATGTTCTGGGCGAGGTCCAGGTCGACCAGTCTCTTCATGACGAACGGCTTGAACAGCTCGAGGGCCATGATCTTGGGAAGACCACACTGATGCAGCTTGAGCTGGGGCCCGACCACGATCACCGAGCGGCCCGAGTAGTCGACCCGCTTGCCGAGAAGGTTCTGACGGAACCGGCCCTGCTTGCCCTTGAGCATGTCCGAGAGCGACTTCAGGGCGCGGTTACCCGGCCCGGTCACGGCGCGTCCGCGGCGGCCGTTGTCGAACAGGGCGTCGACGGCCTCCTGGAGCATGCGCTTCTCGTTGTTGACGATGATCTCCGGGGCGCCCAGGTCGAGCAGTCTCTTGAGACGGTTGTTGCGGTTGATCACCCTCCGGTAGAGGTCGTTCAGATCGGAGGTGGCGAAACGGCCACCGTCCAACTGGACCATCGGGCGGAGATCGGGCGGGATTACCGGGACGGTCTCGAGGATCATGTCCTCGGGTCGGTTGTTGCCCTCCCAGAAGGGCTTCACGACCTTCATCCGCTGTGTGGCGCGCTGACGCCGCTGCTGTGAGGATCCGTTGAGGTGCTCCTCGAGACGGGCCATCTCCTCGTCGAGGTCGAGGCTGAGCAGCAGTGTCTTCACTGCCTCTGCGCCCATGCCGCCCTCGAAGTAGTCGGCGTAGCGGAAGTAGATCTCACGCCACAGCTGCTCGGACTCGATCAGCTGCTTGGGAGCCATGGTCCGGAAGGTGGAGAAGGCCTCCTCGATGAGCTCGATCTCGCGCTCGGTGCGCTCCTCGCGCTCCTTGATCTCCTTCTCGACTTCCTTGCGCCGGGCGTTGATCTCCTGAGTCTTGGCGCCACCCTCCTCCATGCGCTCGAGCTCGTCCTCGAGGGCTTCGAGACGGATCTGGTGCCACTCCTTGAACTCGTTCTCGACCACCTCGATCTCGTCGACCATGGCGGCCTCGAGCTCGGGCAGGTCGCGCTGACGGTTCTCCTCGTTCACCGAAGTCACGATGTAGCTGGCGAAGTAGATGACCTTCTCCAGCTCCTTGGGCGACATGTCGAGCAGGTAGCCGAGACGGCTCGGGACGCCCTTGAAGAACCAGATGTGGGTGACCGGGGCGGCGAGCTCGATGTGACCCATCCGCTCACGGCGCACCTTGGACCGGGTGACCTCGACGCCGCAACGCTCGCAGATGATCCCCTTGTAGCGGATCCTCTTGTACTTGCCGCAGTAGCACTCCCAGTCCCGCTGGGGACCGAAGATGCGCTCGTCGAAGAGACCCTCCTTCTCCGGGCGGAGGGTGCGGTAGTTGATCGTTTCCGGCTTCTTCACCTCTCCGTAGGACCAGGCGCGTACCTGATCACTCGAGGCGAGGCTGATTCTCAGTTCATCGAATATCTGCTGGGCCAAAATTCAGTACCTCGTTCGTGGGGCGGGCAATGTGTTCAACAAATCGCTATTCCGAGTCCGGTCGCTCTGGTCGGCTGAGGTCGATGCCGAGGGTCTCCACCGACCGGTAGGTGTCTTCCTCGAGCTCGCGCAGCTCGACTTCCTCACCGGCGGAGAGCATTTCGACATTGAGACCGAGGCTCTGCATCTCCTTGACCAGGACCCGGAACGACTCCGGGATGCCCGGCTCGGGGATGTTGTCGCCCTTCACGATGGCCTCGTAGACCTTGACCCGGCCCTGGACGTCGTCCGACTTGATGGTCAACAGCTCCTGGAGGGCGTAGGCGGCGCCGTAGGCCTCCAGTGCCCAGACCTCCATCTCGCCGAATCGCTGACCGCCGAACTGGGCCTTACCACCGAGCGGCTGCTGGGTGATCATGCTGTACGGGCCGGTGGAGCGGGCGTGGATCTTCTCGTCCACCAGGTGGACGAGCTTCAACATGTAGATGTAGCCCACGGTCACCGGGGTGTCGAAGGGCTCGCCGGTGCGTCCGTCGTAGAGGATGGCCTTGCCTTCCTCGCCGACGAGACGCTCGCCGTCGCGGTTCGGATGTGCGTTGGCGATGACCTTCATGATCTCGTCTTCGCGGGCGCCGTCGAAGACCGGGGTGGCCGTCTTGGTCCACGGCTTGGTGCCGACCGCAGCCGGCGAGTCACCGTCGAACGGCTCCCAGCCCTGAGCGGCGGCCCATCCGAGATGGGTCTCCAACACCTGCCCCAGGTTCATGCGGCTCGGCACACCGAGCGGGGACAGGATGATGTCCACCGGGGTCCCGTCGGCCATGAAAGGCATCTCCTCCTCGGGGAGGACCTTGGAGATGACTCCCTTGTTGCCGTGACGTCCGGCCAGCTTGTCGCCCTCGCTGATCTTGCGCTGCGTGGCGACGTAGATGCGGACCAACTCGTTGACACCCGGGGAGAGATCGAACCCGTCCTCGCGCTTGAAGACCTTGACCGCGATGACCTTGCCGGCCTCGCCATGAGGGACCTTGAGGGAGGTGTCTCGGACCTCGCGGGCCTTCTCACCGAAGATCGCCCGGAGGAGACGCTCCTCGGGGGTCAGCTCGGTCTCACCCTTGGGGGTGACTTTGCCCACCAGGTAATCGCCGGCACCGACCTCGGCGCCGACACGGATGATCCCCTCGTCGTCCAGGTTGGCCAGGACCTCCTCGGGGACGTTGGGGATGTCCCGGGTGATCTCCTCGGCGCCCAGCTTGGTGTCGCGGGCGTCGATCTCGTGCTCCTCGATGTGGATCGAGGTGAGGACGTCGTCCTTCACCAGACGCTCGCTGATGACGATGGCGTCCTCGTAGTTGTGACCCTGCCACGGCATGAAGGCCACCAGCAGGTTGCGGCCCAGGGCGAGCTCGCCTGCGTCGGTGGAGGGCCCGTCGGCCAGGACGTCGCCGACCTTGACCGTGTCGCCCTCGCGGACGACCGGCTTCTGGTTCATGCACGTGCCCTGGTTGGACCGCTTGAACTTGTCCAGGGCGAAGGTGTGCTTCTTGTTGGTGCCCTTCTCCTTGACGACGATCTCGTCACCGGTTACCTCGACCACCTCGCCCTCGACCGGGGAGACGATCATGTCGCCCGAGTCCTGGGCGGCGCGGCGCTCGACACCGGTGCCCACCAGTGGTGACTCCGCGGTGAGCAGGGGCACGGCCTGACGCTGCATGTTGGAGCCCATCAGGGCGCGGTTGGCGTCGTCGTGCTCCAGGAACGGGATCAGGGACGTGGAGACCGAGACGATCTGCTTCGGGGAGACATCCATGTAGTCGACGTTCTTGGGCTCGACGAACTCGACGTCGCCGCCACCACCCGCACTGCGGACCAGGACCCTCTTGTTCTTGAACGAGCCGTCCGGGTTGAGGGGTGCGTTGGCCTGGGCGATGACGTAGCGCTCCTCCTCGGTGGCGGTGAGGTAGTCGACCTTGTTGGTCACCACACCGTTCTCCACCTTGCGGTAGGGAGTCTCGATGAACCCGAAGTCGTTGACCCGGGCGTAGCACGCCAGCGACCCGATGAGACCGATGTTCGGCCCCTCCGGGGTCTCGATCGGGCACATGCGGCCGTAGTGGGACGGGTGCACGTCGCGGACCTCGAACCCGGCGCGCTCACGGCTCAGGCCACCGGGGCCCAGAGCGTTGAGACGACGGCGGTGGGTGAGCCCGGCCAGCGGGTTGGGCTGGTCCATGAACTGGCTCAGCTGGCTGGTGCCGAAGAACTCCTTGATGGCCGCGGTGACCGGGCGGATGTTGATCAGGCTCTGCGGGGTGATCGCATCCGGGTCCTGAGTGGTCATGCGCTCGCGGACGACCCGCTCCAGACGGGTCAGACCGACCCGGACCTGGTTCTGGACCAGCTCGCCGACGGTGCGAATGCGGCGGTTGCCGAAGTGGTCGATGTCGTCGGTCGAGATGGCGACCTCGATGCCGTTGTGCGTGGTCATCGTGGGCTGGCCGGCGTGCAGCGCCACCAGGTACTTGATGGCGTCGACGATGTCCTCGTCCCGCAGCATCTGCAGACCCTCGGCGCGGTAGTCCTTGGGAGACTCCTCACCGAACTTCTGGGCCACCTTGTAGCGACCGACCCTGGTCAGGTCGTAACGCTTGGCATTGCGGAACAGGGTCTGGATGAGACCGCGGGCGGACTCGACCGTGGTCGGCTCGCCGGGACGGAGCTTCCGGTACAGGTCGAGGAGTGCCTCTTCCTTGTCCGCGTTGGTGTCCTTCTCGATCGTGTTCCGGATCGACTCGGCCCCGTCGAACATGTCCAGGATCTCCTCGTCAGTCTCGGCGATGCCGAGTGCCTTGAGGAACGCGGTGACGTACTGACGCCGCTTGCGGTCGACACGGACACCGATGGTGTCCTTCTTGTCGGTGTCGAACTCGAGCCAGGCGCCACGGCCGGGAATGATCTTCCCGGAGTAGATCAACTTGTCGGAGGTCTTGTCCTTGGTGACGTCGTAGTAGATGCCGGGGGAGCGGACCAGCTGGGACACGATGACCCGCTCGGTGCCGTTGATCACGAACACACCCTTCTCGGTCATGATCGGAAAGTCGCCGAGGAACACCTGCTGCTCCTTGATCTCACCGGTGCCGCGGTTCATGAACCGGGCGGTGACGAACAGGGGTTGGGCGTAGTTGGCATCACGCTCCTGGGCCTCTTCGAGTGACATCTGAGGCTCGCCGAAGCGGTGGTCGGTCAGCTCGAGGGCGAGGGAGCCGGTGAAGTCCTCGATCGGGCTGATCTCCTCGAAGATCTCGCGGAGACCCTCGTCGAGGAACCACTGAAACGATTCGTGTTGTACTGCCAGCAGGTTGGGAAGGGGTAGGACTTCGGGGATCTTTCCGAATGAGAAGCGCTCAGCCACGCGCGAAGCCAAAGGATGCCTCCTTGAGGTGGTCGATGGTCAGGGGGTAACGCAAGAAAGGACATGCTAGCACACGCGCCAGCATGTCCCCAAAAGGAATCTGAAATTGTGGAGTCGACCCTCTCGGCGTGACCGAAAGCGTCGACTCGGAGCCCTCAGGCTCCTGGTCACTCTATCGCACATCCGCGAAAGCCGTCAAGGTTCCCGGGGACGATGTTTCCCCGGAGCTCGCCGGTGCAACGGGATTGCGAGGGACGCTACTTAGCATGCCCCCCGTGGCGAGGCATGGCGACACGACTTCCGAATGGCTCTGGGTGCTGCCGTCGCTGGCGATCCCACTCGTGATCTCGGCCACGGCATGGACCTCTCACGTCTCGAGCGAAGGCGACGAGATCGCACCCAATGTCCACTTCGCAGGTATAGACCTCTCCGGTGCCACTCCCGAGGAAGCGGCCGCCCACGTCGGCTGGCGGGAGACCGCCTTCCTGCAGACCCCGGTGACCATCGACCTCGGCGAGCAGGTGGTCACGATGACCGCCGAGGAGATCGGGTTCGACTACGACTACGACCGGACCGTGCAGGCGGTGGTGTCGGCGCGGCACCGGGACAACGCCTGGGGCGAGTTCGTCTCCTGGGTGAGCACACCGTTCAGCGAGGAGACCATCGAGGACGTCTATCGCCTCGATGAGGAGAAGGCGAAGTCGGTGCTCGCCGGGAACGACTTCATCCTCGAGCAACCGGTGGAGCCGGCTGTGACCATGTCCGACGGGGCGCTGTCACTCGTCCCAGGCGAGGACGGGCTGGCCATCGACATCGAGGCGACGATCGAGGAGCTCGGTTCGGCCGGAGTCGCTGCCGGGCCGGTGGAGATCGCCGCGGCCACCGCTCCCCTTCCCCCTGACGTGAGCGACGACGAGGCGATGCGAACCGTGAGGCGCCTCAACGAGGTCACGTCGGACGAGCTGGTCTTCGCCCTCGGTCTGACCACGGCCCGTCTGGCGCCGGAGGAGGCACGTCGTCTCTTCTCCAGCCGCGTGGTCGACGGCGAGATGGAGCCGGTGCTCGACGTGGAGACTCTGCGCGCCGATCTCGAGGCCCTCTTCCCCGAACCGCAAGGGGAGTTCGTCAAGCCCACCGTGGAGGTTGTGGATGGCCAGGTCAGCGTGGCCAAGCCGGGCATCCCGCCCTCGGTGTGCTGTTCGGAGGAGTCGGTGCAGAAGGCAGCAGCCGAGATCCTCGCCGGAGGTGCGCCGGTGTACGCCCTGGAGACCAAACCCGATGACTCCCCCGAGGCGGTGGCGTGGGCGAACGGCTCCAGCGTGACCGAGGTCGTGTCCGAATTCACCACCCGCCATCCCTGTTGTGAGAACCGGGTCATCAACATCCAGACGATGGCCGACGCCGTGAGGGGCTACTACATGCTTCCCGGCGAGACGTTCTCGCTCAACGAGTACATCGGGCCCCGCACCCGGGAGAAGGGTTATGTCGCCGCCGGCGCCATCCGGGGCGGCTACATGACCGACGAAGTCGGGGGCGGCGTCTCCCAGTTCACCACCACCCTCTTCAACGCCGCCTTCTTCGCCGGTCTCGATCTCGACGTGTACCAGAGTCACTCGGTGTACTTCTCTCGATACCCGTTCGGCCGCGAGGCGACCCTGTCCGTCCCCGGTCCCGATCTGGTGCTGACCAACAGCACCGACCACCCCATCCTGATCTGGCCCACCTACGACTCGACGTCGATAACCGTCACCATGTACTCGACTCGCAACGTCGAGGTGGAGGAGATCGACCAGAGGCTCAGCTATCGCGGGCAGTGCCGCCACAGCGAGATCGACCGGCAGCGGACCTTCTCCGACGGCCGGGTGGTGGTCGACACGATCGTGGCCAACTACCGGCCGGCCGACGGCATCGATTGCAGAGGGAACACGATCCCGAGACGGGACAACTGAGTCAGTCTTCTTCCAACAACCTGTTGACTCCGATTGCCCCCAGACGCGCCATCGTCGGGTTGTCGGCGGAGTTGGCCAGGAAACTGAGGGCGTAGTGGAGCGCCCATCCCCTGGCCCGACCCCAGAGTGCTTCGTCACCTCCGTAGTGCTCGCGGAACCTCCTTCTGGCATCGGATGGGAACAAGGTCCAGCCGATGGCGAGATCGATGGCCGGGTCACCCCGACAGATGTCACCGAAGTCGATGACAGCACTGAGCCGGCCGTCGATCACCAGGATGTTGTGAGGGTGCAGGTCGCCGTGTAGCCAGACTTTCGGGCCGGCGTGCTCCGGGAGACCCAGGGACTCATCCCAGATCCCGGTGACACGTTCGGTGTCCATCTCGTCCGAGAGCAGCTGGATCCGGCTGCGCGCGGCCTCGTCCCTGACTTGGAGCGGAGTACTCCGAAACGGGTTGACCGGGGCATCGGCGGGGGCGGGCACGTGGAGGCAGCGCAGGAATTCGGCCAGGGCCACCGCCACATGGTCGTGGTCGATCTCGGACAGAGCGGCCGACTCGCCCGGGATCCACGGGACCAATACCCAGCGCCAGGGATATCCGTGCCCGGGCTCGCCCAGAAACGACGGCGCGGACACGGGAACGGTCAATCGAGAGGCGAGTAATGGCAGCCACCGGGCCTCGTTCTCGACCAGCCCCGCCGCCATGTCCCGTCGCGGCATCCGGGCCACCAGGTCGTCGCCGACGCGGAAGGTCTCGTTGTCCCACCCATGCGCCAGGAGAGAGATGTCCCGGTCGGCAAGATCAGGACGTTGATCGGACAGAAGGGACCGAACCAGAGCCGGAGTGACCACCACTTCGGCGGGAGGCATGTTCGCCGCCATCGTCAGTCGAGGATGTGTGACAGTCCCTGAACCACGGGATCGTCCCCGATCCCGAGGGCGGCCATCAGCAACAGGACCGCCACCGTCACCACGACGGCGATCGCGAGACCGAGCAGCCAGGCCGGCGGTCGTCTTCGCTCGGTGGTCTCGCGGTGCACGGGCACGAGGGTACCGGCGGCAAACAGAAAGGGCCCCGTCCCTGGGGACGGGGCCCTTGGTTGGACTAGATGGTCCTCAGGCGGGCAGTGCCTCCTGAGTGGCGCTCACCGCGATCTTGCGGGGCTTGGCGGTCTCGGCGATCGGGATGGCCAGGGTCAGGACACCATGGTCATACCCGGCCTCGATGTTGTCCGTGTCGAGGGACTCGCCGAGGAAGAACTGACGGGTGAACGTCCCCATCGGACGCTCATTGATCAGCACCTGCTCGTCTTCCCCACGCTCCCAGCGGCGCTCCGCCGAGATGGTGAGGGTGTCCTTCTCCACCGTCACGTCGATCGAATCGGGATCGACGCCGGGGAGGTCGACATGGATGTAGAACCGATCGTCCTTGCGATAGGCGTCAACGGGCATGTAGTTGACGCGGTCGCCATCCCACATCTGACGGGTGAGACGGTCGAATTCAGCAAAGGGGTCAAATCGCATCAACATTTCGATCCACCTCCTTTTCCAATGACTTCGATCTCCATCATTATGGATGATGAAATCTCCTGTGTCAAGTATCAAGTTTAGTGACCTGACAAAGTACAGATCTCTGTCGACCCGGATAACGCAATCAAGACAACTGTTATTCCTAACCTGTCCATCAGATGAAGCGACGGCGACGAAAAACGATCGGTTGGCGGGAATGGGTGGCCATGCCGGATCTCGGGGTGACCGAGGTCAAGGCCAAGGTCGACACCGGCGCCGACAACTCCTCCCTCCACGCCTTCAACATCGAGCGGTTCACGGAGGACGGCGTCGAGAAGGTTCGTTTCGAAGTCCACCCCCGGCAGCGCAAGCGGAGACCGGTCATCGACTGTGTGGCGGAGGTGGTCGGGGAGCGTAAGGTGAAGAACCCGGGGGGTCGGTCGGAGATTCGGCCGGTGATCAGAACGAGGCTGATAGTCGCCGGCGAAGAGCTGGATGCCCTCGTGAACCTGACGACGAGAGACGAGATGACCTTCAGGATGCTGCTGGGCCGCCGCACCGTTCGCGAGCACTTCCTCGTGGACCCGGGTCGGAGCTATATCGGGGGTCGACCGAGCCGGAGGGCCCAGAAGTGAAGATCGCAATCCTCTCCCGGGCCGCCAGCCTCTACTCCACGGCCCGTCTCAAAGAGGCCGCCACCAACCGCGGCCACGAGGCGTCGGTGGTCGACTACCTCCGTTGCTACATGGACATCACCGCCCGCAGGCCCAAGGTCCTCTACCGCGGCGAGGAGGTGAGACCGCATGCGGTCATACCGAGGATCGGCGCCTCCTACACGTTCTACGGGACCGCCGTCGTCCGACAGTTCGAGATGGCGGATGTGTTTGCCTTGAACGGGTCGGATGGCATCAGCCGGTCGCGCGACAAGTTGCGCTCCCTGCAGATCCTGTCACGAGCCGGCGTCGGTCTGCCCACCACCGGCTTCGCCCACTCCATCCAGGACGTGAACGGGCTCCTCGAAGTCGTGGGAGGGGTCCCGGTCGTGGTCAAGCTCCTCGAAGGGACCCAGGGTCTCGGGGTGGTGCTGGCGGAGACCAAGAAGGCGGCCGAGTCGGTCATCGGGGCCTTCCGGCAGCTGGACGCCAACATCCTGGTGCAGCAGTTCATCAAGGAGGCGGGTGGCAGTGACATCCGCGCCTTCGTGGTCGGCGGCAAGGTGGTGGCCGCGATGAAGAGACACAGCGCCCCCGGTGACTTCCGCTCCAACCTGCATCGGGGCGGAACCGCCGAAGTGATCAAGCTGACCCCGGCGGAGCGGTCGACCGCGGTCCGGGCGGCCAAGGCGGTGGGGCTCAGTGTGGCCGGTGTCGACCTGCTTCAATCGGACGAAGGGCCGATGGTGCTCGAGGTCAACTCCTCCCCCGGTCTCGAAGGCATCGAGGATGCCAGTGGGGTGGACATCGCCGATCTGATAGTCGAGTACATCGAAGACAACGTTGGCGCCTGACACGAAGCTCAACCGGCCGATAACCGTCGGCGGGGTCACCGTGCGCCCCGGCCGCAAGGTCCAGATCGAACTCCCTTTCGCCAGGGTGGTGACCGGGGCCACGGAGTCGCTGCCCGTGAAGGTCATCAACGGTCGCTCCGCGGGGCCCCACGTGTGGCTGTCGGCGGCGATCCACGGCGACGAGCTCAACGGGATCCAGATCATCCGGCGGGTCCTCTCCGCCCTGGACGCCAAGACCCTGCGCGGGGCGGTGATCGCAGTCCCGATCGTCAACCCGCTCGGGTTCATCAACCAGAGCCGCTACCTCCCGGACCGCCGCGACCTCAACCGCTCGTTTCCGGGCTCTGCCCGAGGCTCGACCGCCTCACGGCTCGCCCATCTCTTCATGGACCAGGTGGTCAACCACTGCTCGGTCGGGATCGATCTGCACACGGCGACCAACCATCGGATCAACCACCCCCAGCTGAGAGGGAACCTGGACGATCCGGAGACACTGCGTCTGGCTCGAGCGTTTGGCGCCCCCTTCTCGATCCATGCCCGGCTCCGGGACGGGTCTCTCCGTCAGGCCGCGGCCGAGCGCAAGAAGACGGTTCTGCTCTACGAGGCTGGGCAGGCGCACCGTTTCGACGACTACGCCATCGAAATGGGCGTGGTCGGGATCATGCGAACCCTGCGCGCCATGGGGATGATCGACGCCCGTCTCCCCAAGGCCGAGCCGACCAAGCTGATCCGCCGCACGAGGTGGGTCCGGGCCCGCCGGGGCGGGATCGCCGACATCGTCGTCGACCTGGGAGACCCCGTGGTGGCCGGCCAAACCCTGGCCTACGTGGCCGACGCCTTCGGCACCAGACCCACCCAGGTGAAAGCACCCGAATCCGGATGGGTGATCGCCCAGTCGTTACGTCCCCTGGTCAACTCGGGGGACGGCCTGGTCCACATCGCCATGCCGCACGGCCCTGACCACGACGAGCGGGCGGAACGGATGGAGGAGTAGGACTCAGCTCGCCTTCTGGGTTTCGTCCATCCAGCGTCGACGGAGTCGGCGTCTCTCCTTTGCGGTGTGGCCGCCCCAGATGCCCTCGTTCTGGTTGGTCTCGATGGCCCAGGTCAGACAGATGTCGGAGACCGGGCACGAGGAGCAGATCGCCTTGGCCTGGACGATCGCGATCAAGTCTTCCTTGTCCGGGAAGAAGTTGACCTCTCCCTGGACCTCGAGACAAGCCGCCGCCTCCCGCCACGGTGTCACAGTCAGATCGATCACTACGCCACACCCATCATTCACGAGCACCCATAAACGCAGTGTCAGGGGGTTTGGTTCCTCACGAAACCCGCACCTGCGCCGTGCCCCTTCCGTCGTGGGCAATTCGACGCAGATCGCCGCTTGGTTCGACCTAATTTCCGTACGGCTCGGGAACGGCGCCGGGACCGAGACGCCCCAACTCGGCGCGGGCCACCGACCGGCGATGCACCTCGTCCGGCCCGTCGGCGATCCGCAGCCACCGACCCATCGAGTAGAGCCCGGCGATGGGCCAGTCCTCGGTGAACCCGGCCGCCCCGAAGAGCTGCATCGCGTGGTCTGCGATCGACGTCAGCAGGTTGGGCGCGGCCACTTTGATGGCGGCGATCTCGATGCGGGCCCCCTTGGTGCCGACGTTGTCGATGAGCCAGGCGGTCTTGAGCACCAGCAGCCTGACCTGCTCGATCTCGATCCGGGCGTTGGCGATCCACTCTGCGACCACCCCCTGCTCCGAGAGCGGCTTCCCGAAGGCAGTCCTCGCCTGGGACCGTTGCACCATGAGGTCGAGACAACGCTCGGCGGCGCCTATCGCCCGCATGCAGTGATGGATCCGCCCCGGTCCCAGCCTGGCCTGGGCGATGGCGAATCCGCCACCTTCCTCCCCGAGGAGATTGGTGACCGGCACCCTCACCCCGTCGAAGTTGATCTGTGGGTGCCCGCCGCGGTCCTGATAGCCGAACACGGTCGGCTCCCGCTCGACGACCACACCGGGTGTGTCCATTGGGACGATCACCATCGACTGTCTGCGGTGCTGGTCGGCGTCGGGGTTGGTGACCCCCATCACGATGGAGAACCTGCAACGCGGCGAGGCGGCGCCGGAGCTGAACCACTTCCGGCCCGTGATCACGTACTCGTCGCCGTCCCGTTCGATGCGGGTCCTGATGTTGGTGGCGTCGGAACTGGCGACGTCAGGCTCGGTCATCGAGAAGCACGACCGGATCTCCCCCTCGAGAAGCGGGTGAAGCCACAACTCCTTCTGCTCGGGGGTCCCGAACATGTGCAGGATCTCCATGTTGCCGGTGTCGGGCGCCGAGCAGTTGAGCGCCTCCGGGGCGATGTGGACGCTGCGCCCTGTTATCTCGGCGAGCGGGGCGTACTCGAGGACGGAGAGACCTGCCCCCAGCTCGGGATCGGGCAGGAACAAGTTCCACAGCCCGCGGCTGCGCGCCTCCTTCTTCAGGTCCTCCAGGACGGGCGGGTGATTATGCGGGTCGCCGGAGTCCTCCATCTGGTGCCGGTACACCGGCTCGGCCGGGTAGACGTGGCTGTCCATGAAGTCGAACAGACGGCTCCGATACTCCTCGACGCGCTCGCTGTATGAGAAGTCCATCGGCCGGGAACGCTAGTGGGTCGGGCCCGGCGTCTCCTCCCGCCCATCGGTGGGAGCCACCTCCGGTTCGCGGGCCGTCCCATCGTCGTCGACGGGCTCGTCCTCAACCGGATCGGGCTCGGGATCATCGTAGGAGAGAGTCGGCAGGCCCGGAGAGGGCTGCCGGGGCCGGCGACCGGTGTTGAACTCCATGAGCAGGAGCCAACCGGCGAGCACCGCGACGAAGATCAGGTTCAACCAGACCGCGACGACCAGCGCCGCCGCCGCGGTCACGGTGAAGATGACCTTGGCGATCAAATTCGCCCGTTTCGGGGCGATCTTCTCCAGCAACGACTCGAGGAGATGACCGCCGTCGAGGGGTCTGATCGGGAGCCAATTGAGCAAGCCCCAGAAGACGTTCACGTAGACGAGGTTGCTGAGCACGAACCTGACCAGCCGATCCGTGGGCTCGATCTGTGAGGCAACCAACCAGACCAGGGCGCCGAAGACCAGCCCGGTGGCCGACCCGGCCGCCGCGATCAGCGCCCTCCGACCCGGTGTCAGCTCCTTCTCCGGAGGCGACCATCTGGTCAGGCCACCGAGACCGTTGAGCTCGATGGCGACTTGGGATCCGAAGGAACGGGCGGTGAAGGCGTGGCCGAGCTCGTGGATCAGGATCGATACGAAGACGATGGCGATCCAGGCCACCGTCTGGGCGATGTCGCCGACCCCGGTGAAGCCGATCAGGGCGGCGACGAGGATGAACGAGCCCTGCACCGTGACCGGCATCCCGAACAGACGGAACCTCAACACCGGTCCCATCTTGGCATCGGTACGCTCCCAGCATGCATGACGACCTCAGATCGGCGGTGGCCGCCGACATGCCCCGGCTCCAGGAACTGTTGGCGACCCTGATCCGGATGGAGTCCGTCTCCGCCGACGGCTACCCGGCCGGGAAAGTCCGCGAAGCCGGTGAGACCATCGCGAAGATGCTCGAAGACGCCGGCTTCTCCAACGCCCAGCTCCTCGAGTCGAGCTCCGGTCACCCGGCGGTCTTCGCCGAGATCCCCGGCCCCGAGGGGTCACCGACGGTCCTGCTCTATGCCCACTACGACGTGCAGCCACCAGGCCCGATCGAGGATTGGGAGACAGGTCCCTTCGACCCGGTGGTACGCAGCGGCAGGCTCTATGGCCGGGGCGCCAGCGACAACAAGGCCGGAGTCGTCATGCACATGGGTGCGATCGCGGCACACGGCGGGAAACCGCCGGTGGGGATCAAGCTCTTCCTGGAGGGCGAGGAGGAGGCCGGGTCCGTCGGGCTGCCCGAGATCCTCGAGAAGCACGCCGACATGCTCCAGCCTGATGTGATCGTCATCGGGGACGGGGGCAACTGGGACGTGGGCACACCAGCATTCGTCTCGTCACTGCGCGGGATCGTCGCCGTCAAGCTGGAGCTGCGCACCCTGCACTCCGCCGTCCACTCGGGTCAGTACGGCGGCGTGGTGCCCGACGCGCTCATGGCCCTGTCCCGTCTCCTCGCAACCCTTCACGACGACCACGGCAACGTGGCGGTCGCCGGGATCGAGTCCGGAGAGGTCGAGGGAGGCCTCGACGTCCCCGAGGAGCTCGCTCGAGCCCAGGCAGGCGCGGTCGACGGTCTGCAACTCATCGGTCAAGGCTCGATCCCTTCCCGGTTGTGGACCCGTCCCGCCATCTCGATCCTCGCCATCGACGCCCCGCCCACCGCCGAGGCCATCAACCAGCTGGTCCCGGTGGCCAGGGCCAAGGTGAGCATGCGCATCCCACCGGGTCAGGACACCGAGCAGGCCCTGGCCGCCCTGAAGAGCCATCTCGAGGCCAATGTCCCTTGGGGGGCGCAGCTCAGCTTCTTCTACGAGGAGGCCGGGGACGCCACCGTGCTCGGCTCGGACAACTTCGCCGTCGACATCTGGAAAGAGGCGTTCCGCGAGGCCTACGGGAACGAGGCCGTGGAGATGGGCGCCGGTGGGTCGATCCCCTTCATCGCCACCTTTGCCGAGCTCTTCCCCGACTCCCCCATCCTCGTCGTCGGGGCCTCCGACCCCACCAGCGCCTATCACGCCCCGAACGAGAGCCAGGACCTCGGCGAACTGGAGCGAGCCACCCTCAGCGAGGCCATCGCCCTCCGTCTCCTCGCCGAACGGGGGGTCTGAAACACGTTCTGTGTCGAGAAACTCGTGTCTTTCACGGGAAAATCGACACGGAACGGTATGCAGGCCTCAGCGGGCCCCGGGAAACCCGAGCTGACGCCAGGCCTCGTAGACGACGATCGAGGCTGAGTTGGCCAGGTTCAGCGAGCGGACGCCCGGGACCATCGGCAACCGGAGTCTCCTGGTGATCCAGGGCTGGTCGGTGACCTCCTTTGGGAGACCGACCGACTCGGGCCCGAACAAGAAGACGTCTCCCTCGCGGTAGGCCTGTTCGGTGTAGAGGGCGTCGGCGTCGACGGTGTAGGCGAACACCCGCTCCGGGCGGGTGCTATCGCGCCAGACGTCCAGACTCGGGTGAACCCGGACCACCGCCTTGTCCCGGTAATCCATGCCGGCGCGGCGCAGCTTGGCGTCGTCCATGTCGAACCCGAGCGGCTCGACCAGATGCAGCCGGCACCCGGTCACCGCGGCCAGACGCATGGCGTTGCCGGTGTTGGGTGGGATCTCAGGTGTGTAGAAGACGATCTCGAACATCAGCGCAGGTCAAAGAGCCTGAGCTCGGTGTCCTCGACCTCCCTGAGCCCGTCGTAGTCGACCTCGATCGCCTCGACACCGCGCGCCTCGGCGAGAACCCTCGCCTGCGGCGTGATGGCCTGCGCCGCCAGGATCCCCCGCACCGGCGCCAGCCGGCTGTCCCGGTCCAGTCTCTCCAGATAGCGGCACAACTGCTCCACACCGTCGATCTCCCCGCGTCGTTTCACCTCCACGGCGACGGTGCGTCCGGCCCTGTCGGCACACAGGAGGTCGACCGGGCCGATGTCGGTGGGGTACTCGCGCCTGATCAGGACCAGACCCTCCTCGAGGAAATCGGGAGAAGCGGCCAGCAACTCCTGGAGATGGGCCTCCACGCCGTCCTTGACCAGACCGGGGTCGTCGCCCAACTCGTGGGTCACATCCTCGAGGATCTCGTGAATCCGGATGACGAGCCGCTCACCTCTGCTGTTCGACACCTCCCAGCGATCCTCGTGGATCTCGAGGAGATTGGGGGCGATCATCCAGTTCAGCGGTTTGGAAGCGTTGCCGTCGGAGTGAATGGCCAGGGTGCCGTCTGCCTTCACCATGATCAGACGTGTCGCCTCGGGCAGATGGGCGGTAAGTCGTCCCGAGTAGTCCACCGTGCAACGGGCGACGACCAGCCTCACCAGCGCTCCATGAGAGGGTCCACTCAGCGGGCGAGGGTAGTTCCCGAGGGCACCCGGAACGAGATGGTGGCCGCGACCACGAGGATCAACGCAGCAGACACCCAGCCCACCGTGTAGGTGTCGAGGAGGTCAACAGAGAGACCCATCAGGGGCGGCCCAAGGGCGAGCCCGGAGAGGAATCCGAAGAGAACCAGCCCGGTCCCCTTGCCCACGGCACCCTTCGGGGAGAGGTCCATCACCGCCAACATGCCGACGGCGTTCCAGGCGACCGCGCCACCACCGAGGAGGAGAGCGGCGGGGACCAGGGTCCATCCGGGCAGCACATCGAGACTGGCCAGGGTGAGGATGATGGCGGTGAAGAAGGTCATCACCGAGAGGATCCGCAGCGTGAGACTGTGCCCGAACCACCTCTCCGAGAGCCGTGGCCACATGATGCGCGCGGTGATCCCGGCGAGACCGGTGAGAGCGATCAGGGTGCCCGCCGCCGCCTCGGCCCACCCGAGGTCTTCGTTGGCGAAGAGAGGGAGGAACCCGATGATCGACGAGGTGGCCAGACCCGACAGGAATCCGTACGCCGCTATCCAACGCACCGCCGTCGGCAGGCGCTCGGCGCGGGTCTCCGGGTCGTAGGCGGAGCGATGCTCGTCCCGCCGGCCGATCATCGCCAGGAGCCCGCCCAGCGGAAGGGTGGCGAAGGCCAGCATCGCAGCCCGCCAGTTCCACCACGCGGTGAAGATGGGGAGGAGCAGACCGCCCAGAAATGTCCCGATCTGCACACCGGACTGCTTCACCCCGGTGACCACGCCTCTCTCTCCGGGCGGGACGTTGTTGACGATGAGGGCGTTGGTGGCCGGGTTGCACCAGGCATTTGCCAGACCGGTGACCAGGGCCGCCACCACGAGTAGCCCATAGGTGGGGCTGAGCGCCCACCCGACCAGCGTCATCAGGGCGATCACCAAGGACCCCACCACCGACCGGACCGCACCGAACTTGTCGGTCACCTTGCCGAACGCCGGCGACGCCAGGGCACCCACGATGCCGTTGGCGAATACCAGGGCTCCCACCTGCGCCCGGGTGATCCCGAAATCGTCGATCAACTGGGCGGCGAGCACGCTGGCGGCGATGACCGCAAACGTCGAAACAGCCATCGTGACCGCCGTGACCGCGCCGAGACCGATCTTGGAGAACGACCGCATCGATGAGGGACGCTAGCCGCGGGTCAGACCGTGTCCGGCGCCCGGGTCGGTCTGGAGAACACGAACCAAAGTGCGTACACGCCGACCGCGGCGAGGATGAGACGGACCCACCACAGATCGGTCAGGAACAGCCCGGAGACAAGCAGCGAGACGGTGATCCCCACGGCGGCGATCCACTTCATCCTCATGGTCAGACCGTGGTCTCGGTAGCCGCGGATCACCCGACCGAAGTAGCGGTGGTTCATCATCCACCCGTACATCCGGTCCGAGGACATGGAGAAGAAGAAGGCGGCCAGCAGGATCATGTCGAAGGTGGGGATCCCGGGCAGGTAACTGAGCGGGATGAGTGCCAAACAGATCAGACCGAACACGAACAGGATGCCCCGGGTAACAGGGCTGCGCGCCTTTCGTGGCGCTACGGCTTCGGCCTGCTCGGCTGGCTGCGCCATCACGAGAATCGAAGGTATCCGTCTTCTTTCCCGACGGCGAGTCGGCAAAGAGGAACGACTACCTTCGGAGGAGAACGTCAAGGGAGTGAACGAGTGCCCATAGCCACACCCGAGAAGTACCGCGAGATGCTGAACGCCGCCCGCTCGGGAAAGTACGCCCTCCCCGCGATCAACACGACCTCGTCGTCCACGATCCTCGCCGCCCTCGAGGGTTTCTCCGAGGCCGAGTCCGACGGGATCATCCAGTTCTCCTACGGGGCCGGTGAGTTCGCCTCGGGGCAGTCCAACAAGGACATGGCGTTGGGCGCTCAGGCCCTGGCCGAATTCGCCCACGTGGTCGCCCCGAGGTACCCGATCAACGTGGCGCTGCACACCGATCACTGCCCGCCGGACCGGGTCGACGGCTTCATCCGACCACTCCTCGAGGTGAGCAGAGAGAGGGTGGCGCGCGGAGAGCCGCCCCTCTTCCAGAGTCACATGCTCGACGCATCCACGCTGCCGATGGAGGAGAACCTGGCCCTGGCCGCCGAATTGCTCGAGCAGTGCGCCGCCCTCGACATCGTCCTCGAGCTCGAGATCGGGATCGTCGGGGGTGTCGAGGACGCCACCGACCACTCGGGGGTCGATCGGTCCAAGCTCTACACGTCCCCGGAGGACATGGTGCGGGTATCCGAGGTGTTGGGCACGTTCGATCGGGGCCTGTATCTCCTCGCCGCCGTCTTCGGCAACGTGCACGGGGTGTACAAACCGGGGGCGGTCAAGCTCGACCCCACCATCCTCCGTGACGGTCAGCAGGCTGTGGAGGAGAGATTCGGGGAGAAGGCCCGTCACTACCTGGTGTTCCACGGCGGGAGCGGCTCGGACATCGCCGAGATCCACGAGACTCTCGAATACGGCGTGATCAAGATGAACGTCGACACCGACTGTCAGTACGCCTACACACGCCCCATCGTCCACCATATGTTCACCAACTACGACGGAGTTCTCAGAGTGGACGGGGAGGTAGGCGACAAGAAGGCCTACGACCCCAGGTCGTACATGAAGAAAGCGGAGGTAGGCATGGCGCAACGAGTCGTCGAAGCATGCGAGATGCTCAAGTCACGTGGTCGAACGGTGGGTCGATGATGAACAAGCCACCTGACACCATCGTCTGCGTCGAGTGCGGAGGAACGGCCCGGCTCAGCACCTTCCTGCCGACGGACGAGCTGCTGGAAGACGGATTCCCCCTCTCCTACGTCTGCCCCGACTGCTTCCACCGCCACGACCTGGTCTGGACGAACGAGCCCGAGGACGATTGAACGGCGTTGCTATAGCAACAGGTGGCGGTTTCCGAAACCCGGTGCACGCCAAACCGCCAGGCGTGACCTCAGTCCGCCCACTTGTGCACGTTGATGGCGTCGGCGTCGATCCCCATCTCGGCGCAGAACTTGCGGAAACGCTCCTCAGGGACCCCACGCCACTCGAGATCGTCGAGTGACTCCTCGATAGGCACCTCGAGACGAAGCGTGGTCAGTTCCCGATAGAGGAACGCCTCCTCCCGGCGCTCGGCCAGGGTGGTCGCCAGCTTGGCTGCTCCCCTGACCACCACGCCCCAGTCGGCAGAATCCTCGGGGATCATCTCGAGACGGGGGAACTGGGCCAGAACGGTGGCGGCGGACCGTGCCCCCCATCCGGGCAGCCCGGGGACTCCGTCGGCGGTGTCCCCCACCAGGGCGAGATAGTCGGGGATGGATTCGGGGTGGATCCCGAACTTCTCCACGACCGCCGCCTCGTTGAGGATCTTCTGCTCCCGGCGGTTGTAGGTGACGATGCGATCGCCCACCACGATCTGGGACATGTCCTTGTCAGGGCTGCAGATGACGACCTGCTCCACGTCGTCGACCCAACGGACCGCGGCCGCAGCGATGGCGTCGTCCGCCTCGTACTCGATGTTGCGCCAGACCACGACCCCGATCGCCTCCAGGGCGTCCTCGGCGTACGGGAACTGCCTCAGCAGCTCCGGGTCCATGCCGGCGGAGGACTTGTAGTAAGGGAACATCTCGTTCCGGAAGGACTCGATCACGGTGTCGAAGCTGGCCGCGAGATGGGTGACGCCCGGCTCTCGCAGGAGAGCGAGGGTCGACTCGAGGATGCCCAACGTGGCGTGGATGTCGTGCCCGTCAGAGGCGAGCACCGTGTCCCGACGCCCGTAGTGGGCGCGGAACAGCTCGTAGGTACCATCCAGGAGGTGGAGACGCACGACACTGATCCTACGGCAGACGAGTCTCCTGATCCCTGGGATAGCCTCCGCACCGAGCTCCGCGCCCTTGGCGAGACCATCAAGGACACGTATCGCCGTGTTTCAGCCGACGGTGGCCCGTCCGAGGAGGAGATCAGACAGGCATTCAGCACACTCCTGGGCGCATGGGACCAGGTGGCCGAGTCTGTCGGCAGCGCCCTGCGCGATCCCGAGATCCAGCAACGTCTGAGGACCGCCGCCAGCTCCCTGGCCACCGCAGTCGGGAACACCATCAGCGAATTGGGGACCGAGCTGGGATCACGGGAGCAGGCTGACGGGACCGACGCCGCCTGACCCGCCTGCCGATCCGGTCAGGTCGCCAACCGCTGACGTCTCGCCAGACCGTTCAGCAAAGCGGCACCGGTGGCGGCATCGTCCACGGTCACCCCGAACCTCCGTCCCCCTTCCATCACCACCTCGATCCCGTCGCCTCGCCGGAGGACCACCGCGGTGGCCCCCGGGATCATGCGAAAGCCCCACCCGCCCCACTGGGTGGGCTCCAGGTCGATGGCACGGGCCATCTCCACCTTCTCCAGGGGGATCTTGCGCACCGTGAGCATGCCCCCGAGCCGCACCCTCATTCCGTTGCCGTCGACGACCACCCGGACCTGGGACATCAGATAGGCCAGCACCACGTAGACCGGCGCCAGGAACTTGAGCCAGCCCGGCAGGAACAGGAACAGGAGCCCAAAGGGTGACAGCAGGAAGAACGGCCACATCACCCGGGTCGTCCCCACCCAGGCAGCTCTCTCGTCCGGCGCCAACTCCAACGCCGGGGCGTCGGGGACATCCCTCTGTGCAGGTGGATACCAACGTCGCCCCAGCCAGACCCCGAGCGCTCCGAAGACCCCGCCGGTGACCACCATCCCGAGGACCTGCCACAGATCGAATGTGCCCGCCGCCTGCCAGACACCGGCATCCAGATTGAGCATGGCCAGGCTGGCGCTTGTCCAGATCCCCATGCCGCCGAAGAAGCCGATCAGGGCCACGCCCTCGGCGCTGGGCTGGCCATCCACCCTGAACAACACGCCCAGCACCAGACCCACTCCGGTCAGCACGAACGGGACGAGCCAAACGAAGTTCCGGGGCATGGCGCCATCGGGCTGGCCGTCGGCTCCCCAGTGAACGGCCATCGGGTCAGGGAAGCGGTCCCAGCCGAGCAGCAAGGGAATCAACCCGACCACGGCCAAGATCAGGCCCCAGATCAGGATCCGGCCCCATCCTCTCATGACCATCTCTCCTTCACGAGGTCGAGCAGCCCATCTCTGCTCATTCCGACACGCCTGGCCTCGGAGATCACCCGGTCGACCTGTGGTCCCAGCCCGGCCCGGCCCACCACCACCACACCGCCCCGCCCACGGCGCATCTCGACCAGACCCCGGTCCTGAAGCTGGGAGTAGGCGTGGAGGACCGTGTGCATGTTGATGTCGAGAGACACCGCCAGGGATCGGGCACTGGGCAGCTGGGCACCCGGCTCCAGGGCCCCGGTCTCGATCTGGGCGCGAATCGAGTCGGCGATCTGGGCGTAGATCGGGGTCTCCGACCGCATGTCGATGCGTAACAGCATGTCGGCAGAAGTCTACCAAAATGTTATAGAACATTCCTCCAGACCCTGCGTCTGCTGAAATGAGTCGATGGATCCGCTGATCGGCAGCGAAGAGCTGGCCTCGAATCTCGAGCATTACCGGGTGTTCGATCTGCGCTGGGACCTGGTCGATCGGGCCAAGGGCCGGGCCTCGTACGAAGCGGGTCACATCCCGGGGGCGGTCTTCGTCGATCTGGACACCGATCTAGCCGCTCCCCCGGGAATGTCAGGCAGGCATCCCCTCCCGGACATCGTCGACTTCGCCGCCACCCTGGGGAGGCTGGGCATCGACCCCGACACCCACGTGGTGACCTACGACGACGTCGGCGGCAGGGTGGCCGCCAGGCTGTGGTGGATGCTGAGGTCGATCGGTCACGAGGCCGTTGAGGTCCTCGATGGCGGGTTCCAGGCGTGGGTCGATGCCGGTCACGACATAGGCATAGGTTCGGTGATGCCAGCCCCGACCGTGTACCCGGTCCCCGACGGCTTCTCCGGGGTGGTCACCAAGGACCAACTGCAAGGGCGTGTGTTGATCGACGCCAGGGCCGGGAACCGCTACCGGGGCGAGGTAGAGCCCGTGGATCCCAAAGCCGGCCACATCCCGGGGGCGATCAACATCCCCAACGAGTCCAACCTCGGTCCGGACGGTCGCTTCCTGGACCCCGACACCCTGGCCACCGTGTATGGCGACGTCGGCGAGGGGGCGGTCGTGTACTGCGGGAGCGGAGTCAATGCCTGTCACGACGCCCTCGCCATGGTGGTGGCCGGCCGGGACCTGCCCGACGTCTACGTCGGGTCGTTCTCGGAGTGGTCCCGCAACGATCTCCCCGTGGCCACGGGCGCCGATCGATGATCAGCCGCCGCGCCATAGAGGCAATCGAGCAATCGGACACTGACGAGCTGCTCCGGGTGGTGGACGGGCTCTGCTCGAGCAAGGACTGGGACGGTCTCGTCGAGCTGGCCGCGCGTTGCCGGGAGGCAGTGAGCAGGGGGAAGCAGCTCTGGGGGGTCGAGGAGCACATCCGCTACCGACTCGCTCTCGAGGCGCCCGGGGCGTGGGCGGGTCGCGCGGTGAGCGAAGGTGAGGCTCGATTCAGCCTCGGTCCCCTACCCGAGGTGGCGGCTTCGACCAAGACCTGGTCCGAGCTCGACCCTCATCTGGCGGCCGGGCCGTGGCGGGAAGTGACCGCCGCCGAACGTGTCATCAGGGGCGAGCGAGATATCGGCCCGATCCCGGATCTGCCCGATCGTCTCCTCGAGTGGGAGCCGGTCTACCCGGTAGCAACCTACAAGGCGGACAAGGTGGAGACCCCCTCGCCGGATGTGCCCGACGTCGAGGAGATGGACCTGCCCGACGACTTCACCCCGGTGGACGACCCGCTCTCCGAGGGCGCCCTCATGGATCTGGTCGACACCTGGGTGACGCAATCCAACGGGCGCGCCGACGTGGTTGCGGTCGAGGGGACGGCGCCGGCCGCCATCAGGGCCCTCGGTCTGACCCGCGCCCGGGCGGGCCGTTTGAGCGGCGAGGAGGCCCTGGCCTGGATGGCCTGGGCGGCGGCGTCGGGTGGCGCCCACGGAAGACGCCGAGGGGCTGCCGTCGGGAGATACGGTGCCTGGTGGGTCATCGCCACCCTGTGCGATCTCGACTGGCCGCCGGACGAGTCCGAAGTCGAGCGGGCGCTGCAGGGGCTCACCTTCTACTGGTTCGACGACGGTTCGCCCGGGACCGGCTGGTATCTCCGGATCGCCATAGAGGACTCGCGCTCCGGGCTGGCCTGGGCGATCTCGGCCGCCGACGCCGCCGACTGACTCAGGCGTCGACCACGACCCGGCGGGTGTGCCAGCCGCTGGCCCCATCCGGTGCAGGAGGGCGGATCTCGTCGGTTTGCACCTCACCAAGACCGTCGGTGGCCCGGCACGTGATCAAATAGCGCCCCTCGGCCTCCACGTCCCAGTCGAGCTTCCACTGCACCCAGGCGTTGTCTGACAGCGGCTCGCTCAACTCGGCCTCCATCCAATCGCCGTCCCCTACCCGGACCTCCACCTTGGAGATGCCGCGGCCGGGCGCCCATGCCACCCCGGCCACGACGTGACGGCCGGGAGCGATGGACGTGCTCGCCGCCGGGGTGTCGATCCGCGACTGGGTCTTGATCGGGCCTTCCTTGGCCCAACCACGCGGGACCCAATAGGCGTCGAACCCGTCCCAGGTGGTCAACTCGATCGCCGAGAGCCACTTGGTCGCCGAGACATAGCCGTACAGACCGGCCACGACGAGCCTGGCCGGGAACCCGTGCTCGAAGGGCAGCGGCTCCCCGTTCATCCCCACTGCCACCAGGGCCTCCCTGCCGTCGTAGACGGCCTCGAGTGGAAAGCCGACGGTGAAGTCGTCGACCGATCGGCCCACCACCTGCTCTGCGCCCGACTGCACCAGGGCGCGGTCGAGGATCTCGACCAGCGGCACACCGAGCCAGCGGGCGTTCCCGACCAGATCGCCGCCGACCTGGTTGGAGACACAGGAGAGTGTGATGTCCCGCTCGACCATGGGCATGTCGAGGAGGTCGGCGAAGTCGATCGTGTAGGGACGGTCGACCATCCCGGTGACGGAGAGCGACCACTCCCGGAGATCGACACGGGGCACCGACAAGGCGGTGTCGATCCGGTAGAACCGCTCGTTGGGAATCAGGATGTCGGTGAGGCCCTCGATGTCGAAGTCCGCCGCCTCAGGGACGGGTGGGAGGGCCTCCACGGGGGTGGGGAGGACCACCTCTTCCCGACCGGCGACCAGGCGCTTGGCCCGCTCCAGCAAGACCCGGCCGGTGACACCGGTGACGGCGGCCAGACCCACCACCGCGGTGGCCGCGACTATGAAGCGACGCCGGGAGCCGTCCGTCGTCTCCCCTCCACCGACGTCGTAGAGCATGCGAAGCGTGGCCAGTCCGGTGACGACCGCCAGTCCCGCAGAGATGAACGCCAGGGCCGGGGACACCCTGGGATCTCCGCTGGCGGCGAGAGCGGCCACCAGACCGAAACCGGAGAAGACCAGGACCGCCAGCCAGAAGCGTCCTCTGGCCAGGACACCGACGAGAGCCCCGATGGCAATGGTGAGCACGAAGATCCCCGCCAGGAGCGCCGGTTTGTCGGCGGTGCCGAAGGTGGCGATGGCCCAGTCCTTCACCGGATCGGGGGCGTTGTCGATCACCCGGTTGCCGAGACCCTCGACGAGTGAAGGCAGGCCGGAGAAGAGCCCTGTCGCCAGTTCGGACACACCGAGGGCCAGAGCAGCCGCGGCGGCGCCGGATATGGCATCGCGTGCCCGGGTCTTCTCCACGGGTCAACACGGTATTCGAGTCCCGCTAATCCGCCGTAAAGGCAGAGGACGGCGGTGGCGCCCGGCATCGGCCCCGCTAGCGTCCGACCCATGAGATTCGGAGCCTTCGTACCCCAGGGCTGGCGCATCGACCTCGCCGGCATCGACGTAGCCGACCACTGGGAGACCATGCTCGGCATCGCCCGCGACATCGAGTTCCTCGGCTACGAGTCACTCTGGGTGTACGACCACTTCCACACCATCCCCGAGCCCACCCAGGAGGTGACCTACGAGGCGTGGACCCTGATGGCCGCCTTCGCCGTCACCACCGAGACGGTGCGTCTGGGCCAGATGTGCACCTGCAACACCTATCGACCTCCCTCCTACCTGGCGAAGGTGGCAGCATCCATCGACGTCCTGTCGGGGGGACGCCTGGAGATGGGGATCGGGGCCGGTTGGTACGAGCACGAGCACATCGGCTACGGCTACGAGTTCAAGCCACCGGCGGAACGGCTCGGCATGCTCAAGGAAGGCGTCGAGATCATGCGGGCCATGTGGACCGAGGACGTGGTCCACTACGAAGGCAAGTACTACGAGTTGGGCGGGGCGATATGCCAGCCCAAGCCGCTCCAGGACCCGCACATCCCGCTCTGGATCGCCGGTGGAGGCGAAAAGGTGACGCTGAAGATCGTCGCCCGGTACGCGCAGTACTCCAACTTCGGGGGCGACGACCTGGAGGCGTTCGTGCGCAAGTCGGAGATCCTCGAAGAGCACTGTGCCAACGTGGGCACGGACTTCGGGGCCATCACCCGATCTGCCGACTTCAACATCCTCTGCGCCCGGACCGAGGCGGAGGTCGAGGAGAAGATCCAGTGGCTCGTGAACCACATGGCCAAGTACGTCTCACAGGACCGGGCCGAGCGCTTTGGGCGGGCCTACCGGATCACCTCTGGC
>DASSVE010000064.1:0-4285 GCA_035706345.1 Acidimicrobiia bacterium | reverse complement strand
GCCTTCTATCGCCCGGCGCGGGCCGTGGGTGGCGACTTCTACGACTTCATCGACCTGGGAGGCGATCGTCTCGGGGTCGTGATCGGCGACGTGACCGACAAGGGGGTGCCGGCGGCTCTGGTCATGGCCACCTGCCGCTCGATGTTGCGGTCTGCAGCCCTGAACCACGACTCGCCATCGGCTGTTCTCGCCGACGTGAACGACGCCCTGGTGCCGGAGATCCCACCGGCGATGTTCGTGACCTGTTTGTACGCCATCATCGACACCGGGGTCGGCGAGGTGGTGTTCGCCAACGCGGGCCACAACCTGCCCTATGTCCGCACCGGCGAGGGCGTCGTCGAACTGCGCGCCACCGGGATGCCCCTGGGTCTCATGCAAGGCATGGGTTATGAGGAGCGCACCCATCGTCTCGAGGATGGCGACCTGATGGTCCTCACCAGCGATGGCATCACCGAGGCTCACAACCCCGATGGTGAGATGTACGGCTTCTCCCGTTTGCTGGGCAAGGTCGGCACCAGCGGCAAGGACGACGACCTGGTCGACTCCCTGGTAGGCGATCTGGAGAGATGGACCGGTCCCGACGCCGAGCAAGAGGACGACATCACCCTCGTCGTCGTGCGCAGGGCGATCTCGGCTGCTGCCTCCGCCGACGCCTTCAAGACCAACGAGGAGATCCTCGCCGAGTTCGAGGTTTCGAGCGTCGAGGGGAACGAGCGGCTCGCCATCGACAAGGTCGTTGAGGCGGTCGGGTCGCTGAAGCTCGCCGACGCCAAGGTCGCGAAGCTGAAGACGGCGGTGGGGGAGACCGTGATGAACGCCATCGAGCACGGTAACGGAAACGATCCCGACCTGGGGGTAGGAGTGAAGGTGGTCGCCAGCCCGACCCGGCTGACGATCAAGGTCACCGACCAGGGCGGGGACAAGGAGATCCCCGAGGCCACCACCCCGGACATCGAAGCCAAGCTGGCCGGGACCCAGACCCCACGGGGATGGGGGCTCTTCCTGATCGAGCAGATGGTGGACGAAGTCAAGACCGCCCGTGAGAACGGGCACCACATCGTCGAACTGGTGATGAACCGGGAAGGAGACGGTCATGGCAGCTGAGGAATTCCAGGCGACCGTGAGACCCGGTCCCAAAGGGTCGGTGATCGAGTTGGTGGGTACGGTCAACCGTGATGCCAAGGACGGCATCGAGCGCGCCTATCGGGAGGCGTCGGCGACTCAGGGGGAGATCCTCCTCGACTTCGGGAAGGTCGACTACATCAACTCGACGGGTATCGCCGTGATCGTCGGCATCCTGGCGATGGCCCGCGCCGAGCAGCGCGAGGTGGGCGCCTTCGGGCTGACCGATCACTACCGGGAAGTGTTCGAGATCACCCGTCTCGCCGACTTCATGCACATATACCAGGACACAACTGCGGGAAATTGAGGAGACGAACATTGCCAACTGCACCAAATCTGACCATGAACATCCGTGAAGTAGCCGACGGTGTCCGGGTGATCGACGTCGTCGGGCAGATCACGGCGGCCTCGGAGCAGGAGATCAGCGGGGCCCACGACAAGGCGGGGGACGGGGCAACTGCGGTAATCCTCAACTTCGAGGGTTTGGACTACATGAACAGTGGCGGGATCGGGCTCCTGGTCACCACCCTGATCCGGGCCCAGCGCTCCGGACATGCCCTGAGGGCCTACGGTCTGAGCGATCACTACCGCCAGATCTTCTCGCTGACCCGTCTCGACGAGGCGATCGGCATCTACGAGGACGAGGCTTCGGCAATCAGAGGCTGAGCCCAGAGAACGGGGTGCGGGTCAGCCCAGTGCGGCCCGCACCGCGTGATAACCGCACATGCCGTGCACACCGGCCCCGGGCGGCGTGGCCGACGAGCACAGGTAGACGCCGCCGCCGAGCTCGTAAGGAGCCTTGTCCCCGATCTGGAGGACCTTCCTCAGCCCGTACTGGCCGCCCCCGATGTCGCCCCCGATGTAGTTCGGGTTGTAAGCCTGGAAGTCGCTCGCTCCCATCACCGACCGTTCCAGGATCAGGTCCTTGAAACCGGGGGCGAAACGCTCGATCTGGTCCTCGATGGCGTCGGTCATGTCGACCGTCGAGCCGTTGGGGACGTGGCAGTAGCCCCAGGCGGTGTGCTTCCCCTCCGGGGCCCGGGTGCGGTCGAACAGACTCTGCTGGGCAAGGAGGACGAAGGGCTTCCGGGGGTGCTCGCCACGCGATACGGCCCGCTCTGCCGCCGCCACCTCGGCATACCGCCCACCCAGATGGACGGTTGCCGCCAGTGAGCTGAGAGGGTCCTTCCACGGGATCGGGCCGTCCAGGGCCCAATCGACCTTGAAGATCCCAGGCCCCGGCCGCCACCGGGCCAGACGGCGTGAGCTGGCGGAGCTGATCCGATGGCTGGCCATGGCCCGCGCCGCCGGCGGCATGACGTCGAGAAACACGAGGCGGGCGGGGACCTCGTCGACGGACGAGACCCGACGACCGACCTCGACCTCGCCGCCCAGCTCGAGGAACTGGGCCAGCAGGGCGGCGGCGATGGTCTGGGATCCCCCTCGGGCCGCCGGCCACCCATGTGAATGGCCGATGGCCCCCAGCATCAACCCGACCGCGGCCGTGGCCGGGGCGTGGAACGGGGCTATGGAGTGCGCCGAGATCCCGGCGATCAAGGCCTTCCCCTCGTCGGTGGAGAATCGCTTCGCCAGCATGGCCGCAGGCAAACCGCCGATCAGGGCGATGCGGGCGAAGGCGCCCTTGTGCTCGGGAATCACGGTCACCGGCCCCAAGGCCACGTCGATCATCTCCTCGATGTTCTCGACGATCGGCCCCATCAAGCTCCGGTAGCCGGGCCCGTCCTCTCCGATGCCGTCGGCGGTCTCGTCGACCGACCGGTGGAGGGCCGCCACCCGCCCGCCGTCGAGCGGGTGGGTGAAGGGGATCGGTGGCTGCGCCCATTTCACCTTCAGGTCGATCTCCCGGAAGAAGGGCGAGGCGACACCCGAAGGGTGGATGGCGGAGCAGACGTCGTGCTTGAAGCCGGGGAGGGTCAGTTCGGCGGTCCGGGCGCCCCCTCCCACCTGCTCGTCGGCCTCGACCAGGAGAGTCTTCCTGCCCGACCGGGCCAACTCGACCGCGGCGGAGAGGCCATTGGGCCCGGCGCCGACCACGGCGGCATCGAATTCGCTCATCGAGGGGATTGTGGCCGATCCCCGTTACGACAAGGTGATTCCGCCCCGTAACGGTTGCGGAACGCCGCACCGATAGACCGGCACCTGAAAGGAGATGACGTGACGGAACCGAGAAACGCAGACAACTGGGCCAAGCCGGTCGATGCCCTCCACGTCGGTGATGTCGCCGAGGGGGCGCCAAAGGGGAACGTCGAGGGGCGGAAGCCAACCGGGCCCCTACAGGGTTTCGGACAGCTGTGGCAGAAGGCCTATCGGGTGTCGATCCCGGGAGTCGCTCCTGAGGAAGTGATCAGCACCTGGAAGGAGCAGTTCGGGGACTTCTGGTACCCCTCGAACAAGTTCTACGCCCCGGCGGCGGGGATGGCCCCGGGCGAAGTTGCCATCATCGGTGGCGGCAAGGGCCCGGCCAAGATGACGAGTGGCGTCCGCATCATCTACTCGGACGAGCGGTCCTGGTCGTACATGACCCCGGAAGGCCACGCCTGGGCGGCGATCATCACCTTCAGCGCCGATGACGCCGCGGACGGAGGCTCGATCGCCAAGATCGATCTGATGGTGCGGGCCATGGATCCGCTCTACGAAGTCGGCTTCAAGCTCTACACCAGCCGTCTCGAGGACAAGATCTGGATCCACACCCTGAAGTCGTTGGCTGCCCACTTCGGGAGCAGCGAGCCGGTGGAGATGGAGGCCGCCCTCATCGACAAGCGCCGTCAATGGTCGCAGTGGAAGAACATCTGGAAGAACTCGGCCATCCGCACCCTTCTGAGACAGGACCGGCGGGAGTTCACGTCCCTGTGAAGTCGGGGTCCCTCTTCTCCAGGAAGGCGCCCATGGCCTCGGCCAGATCGTTGGAGATGAGGAACGACGAGTTCCACTGGGCCATGTAGTCCAACGCCTGGTCCACGGTCCGGCCCTGGTTGGCCTGGAGAATCCGCTTGATGCCCCTGGTCACCAGGGGAGAGTTGGCGGCGATCCGGCTCGCCAGGTCACGGGCCCCGGCCAACAAGGTCTCGGGGTCGTCGAAGACGTCGCTCACCAGACCACGCTCCCGGGCCCATGGCGCCGGGTAGTCACCGCCGGTGAGGGC
>DASSVE010000063.1:0-2512 GCA_035706345.1 Acidimicrobiia bacterium | reverse complement strand
GCCCAAACAGTCACCATCGGACGTCGCTGACAACTCTCTGACTGCTTGTCTCTGACTACCTGACGCAAGGTACTTTGCATCGCAAGTTCGACTTTGGGCATGAATCTGGGCGAGCAGGAGGGGCGCGGGCTGATCGAGGTCGGGATTCATTCGAGCATCGGGATGCTGGATCTCCTGGTGGAGGACACCTTGTGCCCGACGTTGGGTCTAGCCTTCAGCGCCGCCCTGGCCGGGATGATGATCCAGGGCCGGAAGTGAGAGCCCAGCATCCCTCTCATCTTCTGGACGAGACCATCCACCAGAGAGTGCGTCTCGGGATCCTGGCCGTGCTGGCCGAGGCCGACCAAGCCGACTTCGGCTATCTCAAGGAGACGTTGGAATTGAGCGACGGGAACCTCAGCCGTCATCTCCGTGTATTGGAGGAAGCCGGGTACGTGCGGATCGAGAAGGGCTATCGGGATCGACGCCCCCGCACGTGGGTGCGCGCCACCAAGTCCGGGCGGCGAGCGCTCGATGCCCATCTGAAGGCCCTTCAAGAGTTGATCGACCAGGTCGGGGAAGAGAGGAAGGCAAAGTGAGCAACAGCATCCTCACGGTGAGAGACCTCGCCAAGAGCTTCGACGAGCTCGCCGCCGTGAACGGAGTCAGCTTCCACATCGCCGAGGGCGAGACCTACGGGCTGCTCGGGCCCAACGGCGCCGGGAAGACCACCACGATCTCCATGATCTGCGGTCTCCTCGAGCCGGACGCCGGGTCGGTGACCGTCGTCGGGGAGCAGATCAGGACCAACTCGACCAGGGGTAGGTCTTCGATCGGCCTGGTTCCCCAGGAGCTGGCGATCTACCCGGACCTCACGGGTGCGGAGAACCTGCGCTTCTTCGGCCGGCTCTACGACATGAGGGGAGAGGAGCTGGAGAGAAGGGTGGCCGAGGTGCTCGACTTGATCGGTCTCGCCGAGCGCAAGGACGACTACACGAAGGAGTACTCAGGGGGCATGAAGCGTCGCCTCAACATCGGCATAGGGCTCCTGCACAAGCCGGCCCTTCTCGTGCTCGACGAGCCCACCGTCGGTGTCGACCCCCAGTCCCGGAACGCCATCCTGGAGGCGGTCGAGAGCCTCTCCAGCGAAGGGATGGCTGTCCTCTACACCACTCACTACATGGAGGAGGCGGAGCGTCTCTGTGATCGGGTAGCCATCATCGACGAGGGCCGCATCCAGGCGGAGGGCACCAGACGTGAACTGGTGTCGCTGGTCGGTCAGATGGATCGTGTCTCCATCGCGGGCACGGGCAACCTCGCCGACGCGGCCGACGCCCTCCGCCAGATCCCGGGTGTGGAAAGTGCGTCGGTGTCCGAGAACCGGATCGAAGTCCTGGCCGGTGACGCCGCCTCGATCCTTCCGCAGATACTGGCCACCGTGGCAGAGGTCGGCGGCTCGATCCATGCCGTCGAGGTGGAGCAACCCAATCTGGAGGCGGTCTTCCTCCACCTGACAGGGAAGGCCTTGCGGGACTGATCGTGGGCGACGCTCTCAGGATCGCGGTCAAAGACCTCCGGCTCAGGGTCCGGGATCGGTCCGCCTTCATCCTCGGGATCCTGGCCCCGGTGGTCCTGGCGTACGTCTTCTATCTGGTCTTCGGCACGGCGGCCTCGGGAGAAGGTCTCGGACTGAGGTACGGCCTGGTCGATGCCGACCGGTCGGACATCTCCATGGCGTTCGCCGAGGTCCTCGAGGGCGCTCAAGCCGAGGGAGTCCTGGAGCTGATCGTTTTCAACGACACAGAAGAGGCCACCGCAGCTCTCGACGACGGTGACATCGACGCCTACTTCTCGATCCCCGAAGGTCTCGAGGAGGCCATCTTCGCCAATCAGTCGGTCACGATCGACATAGTCGGGGATGTCGACGAGCCCACCTCGACCCAGATCGCCGCCGCCTTCGCCCGTCAGTTCGCTTCGGGGGTGGCCGCCAGCCAGCTCGCGGTGGCGACCACCGCCACCCTCCAGGGGATCGAAGTGAGCCCTGATGTGATCGCGGGGCTGTCCTCCGACCCCGCCACTGCCGGCATGTCCTTCCGGCTGGTCGACGAGACCGCCACCACCAAGCAGTTGGACACTTCCACCTTCTTTGCCGCCGGCATGGCCGTGTTCTTCCTCTTCTTCACCGTCCAGTACGGCGTGACCGGGCTCCTCGAGGAGGAGCGGGAGGGGACGTTGGCCCGTCTCATGGCTGCCCCCATTCCGCGCTCGGCGGTGGTGGCCGGCAAGGCGATCATGGCGTTCGTCCTCGGCGTCGTGTCCATGACCGTGCTGATCGCGGCCACGTCGCTGCTGATGGGCGCCACGTGGGGCTCGGTGCTTGGAGTGGCCCTCCTGGTCGTGTCAGGGGTGCTCGCCGCCATCGGGATCATGGGGCTGGTCGCCTCGATCGCCAAGACGCCAGAGGGCGCCGAGAGCCTGGCGGCGATCGTCGCAGTCGTGCTCGGCATGCTCGGCGGCACTTTCTTCCCGATTG
>DASSVE010000062.1:0-8344 GCA_035706345.1 Acidimicrobiia bacterium | reverse complement strand
GCCGAGGAGTTCGGGGTCGAGGGTCGGGGAGCCTTTTACGACTCGGTGGGTGCTCTCCGCGACGTCGTTCAGAACCATCTTCTAGTCCTGGTCTCGTTGCTGGCCATGGAGCCGCCGGTATCCGACCAGCCCGACGCTCTCCGCGACGAGCGGGTCAAGGTCTTGGAGGCGGCGAAGCCCATCGCCCCGGAGGACGCCGTCATGGGTCAATACGAGGGTTATCGTCAAGAGCCGGGCGTCGATCCCGAATCCAGGACCGAAACCTTCTTCGCGGCCCGGCTCGAGATCGACTCCTGGCGCTGGGCCGGAGTCCCCTGGATCCTCCGCGCGGGCAAGGGCATGGGGACCACCGTCACCGAAGCAGTGGTCGAGTTCAACCGGCCGCCCCGTCTCTACTTCGCCGACGAACTGCACGCACCGGGGCCCAACCGCATCGTGTTTCGCAGCAAGCCTCAGGACCGGATCGTCATGGAGATGCAGGCAAAGCGACCCGGGCCCAAGATCGTCAGCGAGCCGGTGAGTCTCACCCTCGAGTACCAGGCGGATCGGGGGGAGGCCCAGGAGGCCTATCACCGTCTCCTCGGCGACGCGTTGAAGGGAGATCAGGCACTCTTCTCGCGGGTTGATGCCGTGATGGAGGCGTGGCGGATCGTCCAGCCGGTCCTCGACGCCGGTCTCGAACCGCACCTCTACCGCCGTGGCTCGATGGGGCCCGAGGCTGCGGACCGTCTTCTCGGCCTCGATTGGGAGTGGCTCACCCGCTGACCGGGTCGTCCCGTACAGAGGAGAAGTCGGTGGTGAGGAGAACCGACCACAGGTCGACGCCGTACCAGAGGTTGGCGATCCTGATGTTCTCGTCGGCTGCGTGCTGGTTGTTGTCGTGGTTGGCGATGGGGAGGATCGCCACCGGGGCGCCCAGGATGTCCTCGAAGAGATAGAGGGGGATCGAGCCGCCAAAAGTGGGCAGGGCCACCACGTCTCCATGGGAGGCCCGGGAGCAGACATCGAGGAGAACACGGGCAAGGGGGGAGTCCATCGGAATGCGTGCGGCCCGATAACCGGCCGTGGGCACCAGGCGGGCGAGCCGCCGATGGGTCCGACGATCGACGGGGCCGGGATCGTCGTCCACCAGGTGATAACCCTGTTTCTCGATATGGGCCCGGACCCGGGACAACATCGCTTCGGGGTCGTCACCTGCGGCAAGCCTGATGTCGACCGAGGTGGTGGCATGGGAAGGCACCACGTTGCGGGCCTCCACGCCCACGCCGGCGGCGCGAAGACCGCGCACGTTGAAGCTGGGGATCATCAGGAGCTCGGCGTAGCCCGCGCCCTCCACCTCGGGGCCTGCGAACCCGATCTCCTCCATGAGGCTCGCTTCGACGTCGGGCAGGGCTTCGATGGCGCGACGATCCTCATCGGTGATGGGAGCCGTGTCGTCGTAGAACCCTTCGATCGTCACCCTGCCCGACTCGTCTTTGCACCCGGCCAGGAACACGGCCAACTCGAAGGCCGGGTTGGGCACCCAGTTCCCGTAGTGCCCTGAGTGAACCTCGTGCTCAGGCCCGTAGAAGGTGAGGTCGAAACCGCAGTACCCCCGGACACCAAACGCAACCTGAGGTGCTCTGCTCTGATGAACCGGACCGTCGCACAGGAGCCACACGTCTGCCCGGAGACGGGGCGCCAGTTCGGTCAGGTAGCGATCGAGGCTGGGGGATCCGGACTCCTCCTCACCCTCGAAGAGGAAGACGAGATCGACGGTCCGGGCTATCCCCGCTTCGGCGAGGGCATCGAGGGCCGAGGTCAGTGCGGCGAACGGGGTCTTGTCGTCCGATGCGCCGCGAGCGTGGATCCGCCACTCCGGATCGATCGGGTCTCCCGCACCGGGGTAGGGCACCGGCTGGCCGGCACTAGTGGTGAGGGTGGCCGAGAAAGGCGGGAAGGTCCACTCGTCGGGGTCAACGGGCTGGCCGTCGTAATGGACGTAGACACCGACGACCGCGGTCGGCGCCTCGGTTCTGAGCTCACCGATGACCACCGGTGCCGCCCCGTCGAGCCTGGCGATCTCCATGGATGCGCCCCGATCCTCGAATCTGCGGACCAGTTCGGCGGCATTGACCTCGAGGTCGTCTGTCTGGCGGGTCACGTTGGGCAGTCGGAGCAAATCGGCGAACTCGGCAAGGATCTTCCATCCCTGGGCCTGGCGGTAGACGGCCGCAGCCTGGCGTGGATCGGATTCCATCGATCGGAGGCTAGGGAACCGACACATCGCATCGGTCGTCCAAGACGCCGTGAAGTACCTGAAGACCGCAGGCATCGCGGTGTTCGTCGCGGCTGTGACCGCGGTGTCGGTCGTCTTCTACATCGACTACCGGATCGACCGCATCGTCGAAGCGGTGATAGCGCCGGTCGATGCCACCTCTGAAGCCGTAACCGACACGGTCGACGTCGCCACCGAGTCCTTCGTCACCACCCTCGACAACACGAGATCCGACCTCGAGACCGAGTGGGAGAACGGAAAGAGAGCCGCCGGTGACATCTCGGATACGGCTACGGAGATGTGGTCCGACATCTGGGGCTGAACCGTTGCCCGCCACCGTTCGTAGGGATCGGTATGAGAAGGAAGATCTTTGGCGCGCTCCTGGTACTCGGCTTGCTTCTGACGGCGTGTAGCGGAGAGTCGGGTGGCGATGGCGCTGACACCACCGGTCCGGCCGCTGCCGACGCCACCATCACCATCGCCGACTTCGCCTTCGACGCTCCGGCGAGCGTGTCGGTCGGCGACACGGTGGAAGTGGTCAACGAAGACAGTGTCGGGCACACGTGGACCAATGCCGACGGTGTGTTCGACAGCGGGACCCTGGCCCAGGGAGAGACGTTCGAGTTCACCTTCGAGGAGGCGGGGGAGTTCGACTTCTTCTGCTCGGTGCACCCCGACATGACCGGCACCATCACAGTCGAAGGCTGATCGCCGTCTGCTAAACCCGAGCGGCATGAGAAGGATCATCTTCGGCGCGCTCGTGGTAGCCGGCCTCCTGCTTGCGGGGTGTAGTGGCGATCGCGCCGAGAGCAACGACGCGGATGCTCCCGACGCCACCATCACCATCGCCGACTTCGCCTATGACGCTCCGGCAAGCGTGTCGGTCGGGGACACGGTGGAGGTGGTCAACGAAGACGATGTCGGGCACACGTGGACCAACGCCGACGGTGTGTTCGACAGCGGGACCCTCGCACAGGGGGAGTCCTTCGAGTTCACCTTCGAGGAAGCGGGCGAGTTCTTCTTCTACTGCTTCTTCCATCCCGACATGAACGGGACGATCAGGGTGGAGGGGTGATCCGGGTCCCGAGCCCGTGAGTCGGGTCGGCGTTATCGCGGTGATCATCGGGCTGCTGCTGGCAGGTGCCTGCGCCGGTCAGGGTGAGCAGCCGTCGACGACGACCGGTCAGACAATGGCAACCACTTCGCCGGCAAGGGAGAGCACCAGCACGACTGCGTCGGCGGCCACGGTCTCGAGCGCGGGCGACACCACGACGACGGTGGGCAGTCTGCCGGCGGACGAGCTGACCATCGAGGCCTTCCCTGTCCCATCGGGCTCACATCCTCATGATGTCGCCCCGGCAGCCGACGGCGGCGTCTGGTACACCGCCCAGCGCACGGGTGAGCTGGGTTGGCTGGACCCGGAGACAGGTGAGACGTCGCATATCGCCTTGGGGCCAGGATCCGCACCTCACGGTGTGATCGTCGACGAGGCTGGCGTCCCATGGATCACCGACGGCGGTCTCAACGCCATCGTGACGGTGGACCCGGAGACATCCGAGGTCACCACGTACCCGCTGCCGGACGACCGGCCGGACACCAACCTCAACACCGCCAGTTTCGACGGTGAAGGGACACTCTGGTTCACCGGGCAGTCGGGGGTCTACGGGTCGCTGGACCCGGCCACGGGTGACATGGCCGTGTACGACGCACCCGAAGGGCGCGGGCCGTATGGCATCACCACGACACCGGGTGGCGCTGTCTTCTATGCCTCGTTGGCAGGCTCGCACATCGCCGCCATCGAAGAGGACGGATCGGCCACCGTCATCGAGCCGCCCACAGCGGAGCAGGGCGCACGCAGGGTTTGGTCCGACTCGAACGGCAACATATGGGTCAGCGAGTGGAACGCGGGCAGTCTGAGCAGGTTCACCCCGCAGAGTGGCCAGTGGGAGTCATGGCGTCTCCCAGGCGACGACCCGGCCGCTTACGCCGTGTACGTCGACGAGGCCGACGTGGTCTGGGTCAGCGACTTCGGGGCCAACGCCATGGTGAGATTCGACCCGACGAGCGAGAGCTTCACGGTCCTGCGGCTGCCGCACCAGCCCGGGGACGTTCGCCAGATCCTCGGCCGCCCGGGCGAGGTCTGGGGGGCGGAGTCATCGGCCGATCATCTGATCGTCATCAGGACGAAATGAGCCCGAGCATCCGTCAGACGTGTGGCGCCACATCCTCGGCGAGCTGATGCATAAGCTCGACCTGCTGCTGGTAGTCGAGGGTGGGGAAGTAGCTCCGGGCCGCGAATTCGACGGGGACCCCCGCAGCCTCCCTGATCCCGTGCAGGTACTCCACGATCTGCTCGCCGGTTCCGGCCGTGACCGACCGAGCAAACATCCGCTGCTTTCGCTCCTCGTCGAGAGGCGGAGCCGCGGGAGGTGGCCCGGGCCGCGTCGCCGAAGCTTCCATGTCCGAGTACTTCCACGACATGTGCCAGAGGTGCTCGGCATATCTCTCCTCCGCCTCCTCGCGTGAGGAGCCCGGAAGCATCACCGAGTAGTGGACGATTCGCAGCTCGCTCATGTCCCGGCCCACCTTCTCGCACTCATCCGCGATCCACTCCAGTTGGCGAAGGAATCCGGGCACCGGTGCGTTGGCGTAGATGCCGTCGGCAAGCCGGGCGGCGCGGCGCACCGCCGGCTCTGCACTACCGCCGATCAGGATCGGGATCGGGGAGGTAGGCGCAGGTCGCACGGCGAGCTCGGGCAGGTCGTACACGGAGCCGGTGTGTCGGAAGGGCTGACCCGTGAAAGCCTTGGGAAGGATCTGGAGGATCTCCTCCATGGCGGCGCCGCGTTTGGTCATGTCCTGGCCGAAAGCCCGGAACTCGATGTCTATCCATCCCAGACCCAGACCCAGGGCGAAACGGCCGCCACTGAGGAGGCTCACCGTGGCGGCGTCCTCGGCGAGCCGGAGGGGGTGGTGGAGCGGAGCCAGGATGACACCGGTGCCGATTTCGATCTCCGAGGTGGCCGCGGCGATGGCACCCGAGACCACGGAGAGAGAGGGCATGTACCCGTCGTCTACGAAGTGGTGTTCTGTGGTCCACACCGAGTTGAAGCCGAGTCTTTCAGCCTCGACGGCCACCGCGATCGTCTCTTCGTAGGCGCGATCCCATCGGGTCTCACCCGGCCGTAGCTGCGCGCTCAGCAGTCCGAATCCCAATCCCATGTCATTCCTCCCTGATCTGTTGCAGAGACCGTCGTTGCTTTCCGGTCTCGTCGAAATTCTCCGGCGCCAGCCACTCTCGGAAAGCCGTCGCCAGACCCGGCCATTCCCGGTCGGTGATCGAGTACCAGGCGGTGTCGCGGTTGCGTCCCTTGTAGTGGGTGGCCTGTCGGAACGTCCCCTCGTGTGTGAACCCGAGCCGAACCGCCGCCTCCCGGGAAGGCGCATTGAGGTCGTCGCACTTCCATTCGCATCTCCGGTAACCGAGGTCGAAGACGTTGTCGATCATCAGGAAGAGTGCCTCGGTAGCCGCTGTGGTGCGTTGCAGCGCCGGCGCCAGCACGATGGCTCCGATCTCGATGACGCCGTCAGCCGGTTGGATCCGCAGGTACGAGGCGAAGCCGAGCAGCCGGCCGTCGACCTCGAAGACGTACGGGGACCAGTCTGCGGTCTCGACCATCGCCCGCAGCACGGCGGCGAGTTGTCCCACTTCGGTGAAAGGCCCGAACGTCATGTAGGTCCACAGGGTTTCCGGTGCCCCGGCGAGACTCTCGAAGAGGGGAGCGGCGTGGGCGTCGGGCTCAAGGGGGATCACCTTCACCAACCGTCCGGCCATGGGTTCTCTCGGGGGGAACGGCGGCGCCGTCCAGCCATCGAGGGCCGGCCCGACCGGTTGGCCGTCGTGCGTCGTGGTCATGAGCGGGACGATAGGGGCGAGAGCGACACCGCCCTACAGTCCCGTCGTGAGCAAGAGGTACCTCGCTCTGGTGCCGATGACGATCGGTCTCCTGGTCGGGTGCGCCGAGGCTCAGGTGGGGGAGAGCACCAGCGTCACCAGCGCCCCCGCCGCCGGCGGGATCAGCGGGAGTCCGCTGTTCACGGCAGATCTTCCAGAGGCGGTGGCGGTCAACGTTGCCGCGTCGTCGAGCGGGATGCCCGCGGTGGCCTGGGTCGATCACGAAAGTGTCCATTCGGGTCGTCTCGACATCGAGAATGGCCGGCTGGTCGACGACGTGAGGATGAACGGAGCGATAGCCCCGATGGTCCATCCCATCGAACGCCCGGCGGTCCTGGTCGACGACGGCGACGCGGTGACAGTTGCTTTCACCGCCCCCGCCGGTGATGGCGGAAGCGTCTACCTGAGCCGGGGTGGTGCCGAGCCGCTGCCGATCAGCGGTCCACCACGCCCCGAGACGAACCTGGTTCATGTCACATCCTCACCGGATGGTGCCGCGGTCTTTGCTTGGCTGGAGGACTCGACCTTGTCGGTGGCCGTCGACGCCGAATCGGGTCTCACGGAGTCGGAGGCCGTCGACGATCTCACCTGTGACTGCTGCAATTCGGTGCCGGTCTTCGTGGGTGAAGACCTGGTCGTGGCATACCGTGATCTGGAACACCTCCACGCCGGGATGGCACGCAATGTGGTTGCGGTCAGGTCTACCGATGGCGGCCGGAGCTTCGAAATCCCTGTCGCCGTCGCCGACGACGACTGGCTCCTGGACGGATGCCCTTTCAGCGGGCCTGCAACGGCCGTTCACGACGGCGAGTTGCTGATCACGTGGATGGACGCCCGTCAGTCCATCTATCCCGATCAGACTGCCGCCTCCATCTGGTTCGACCACAGCTCCGACGGTGGGGCCGTCTTCGGTACCGATCTCGAGTTGGCCTCCGAGGGCCGTTTTCGCTGGCCGACCATGGCGGTCGACGACTCCGGGATCATCCACATCGTTTGGGAGACCGCGGGATCCGACGGTGGTCTCTCCTACGTGTGGTCCGGGGACGGTGGCGCCAGCTTCTCGGAGCCAGAGTTGATCGTGGCTCGAACCGACTCGGGTGCGCCTGGTTCGCCGTCGCTCATCTTCGACGACGGATACCTGGTGCTTACCTGGGCAGACGGCGTGGGTGGTCAGGTGGCTGTTTGGGAGGTCTCCGGATAGCGGGACCCGAAATGGAGCCCGATCAGCAAGGGCGCCAGGGAGGGAGCCATCAGCGCCAGGGCGGCCACGACGGCCACCACTTGCGCCAGACCGCCGTAGGTCGACAGATCGTCTTCGATCTGGGACACCCGCTCGGCGGCGGTAGCTGCGTTGGTGCTGGCCGCGGCTAGAACTCTGTCCGCATCCACCATCTCCAGCCGGGTTTGGAGAAGCACCGCGGACAGATCCCGGGCGTCGTCGGCGATCTGGTCCACGTCGTCCTGAACCGTGTCGAGGAGGGCGACCACCTCCCTCATCTGGCCGGGCAATGGCGCGAGCGAATCGCCGAGGTCTTCGAGGGCCTGGTCGAGAGGTACCTCAGGGTCGTAGTCGACTCCGACCAGTCTCAGGGCCCGCATGGTGCGGTCGACCACCCGACCGGTGGCGATCAGGGAGGGCAGGGTCTCCAGGGTGGCGTCGAGACTCCCTGCCACGCCCTCGCCGGCCACGGTCACCGTCTCCTCCAGGACCGTGTTGACTGACTCGAGGGTGCGCACGGTCGATCTCGTCGCCGATTCGATGCTCTCCAGGGCGTCGACGGTCTGGTCCACGATCACCCGGGTGGCTTCGATCGACTCGGCGAGGTTGGTTATCACCCCGGAGAAGGGCTCGATGGTCTCACTGAGAGCCGTGGTCGCCTTGCTGGCCAACAGCCAGCCGCCGATCGCGACCACCAGCGATGCCACGATCCCGCCGATCCCGATCCAGACGAGTGCCCTGCCCAGTCGAAGACGGTCCTCGATCAGGCGTCGGACCGAGAGGGGGAGTGCTGGCACGGCGTCAGGAACATACCCGTCGCCCGGAGGCCTTGGCCCGGACACCCGGTTCGCGGAGACTTCGACCCGTGCCTACCGTTCCGTTGCGAAATGGGCGTCTCTTTCCGATTGATGAC
>DASSVE010000061.1:0-6795 GCA_035706345.1 Acidimicrobiia bacterium | reverse complement strand
CCTCTCCGGCCCCTGTCCGCCCGAGAGGAGCGCCAGGGTAACAGCGGTGGTCCGCGAAATCCAGACTCCCGGCTGTGTTCTAGCCGATCGTCACCGGCTGAGGGGGCTGGCGGGAGGCCTTGAGTTGCCCGCAGGCGGCGTCGATGTCCTTGCCCCTGGTGTCACGGATCGTCACGTTGACGCCGCGGTCAGAAAGTAGCCGTGCGAATTGGTCGATTCGAGGCTCCGTAGACGCCCGATTCTCGGTCAACGGCGTCGGATTCAGGGCGATCAGGTTGACGTGTGCCCTGAGGCGGTTGGCTATCGCGGCCAACTTGACGGCCTGGTCCGGGGTGTCGTTGACGCCATCCATCATCGTCCACTCCAGAGAAACGCGGCGGCCCTTCCTCTCGAAATAGTCGGCGGCTGCCCTCTCGAGGTCGGCGATCGGGTAGCGGCGGTTGATCGGGACCAGGGAACTGCGAAGCTCGTCGTCGGCAGCGTGGAGGCTGACGGCCAGCGAGACGGGCCACGGCTCATCGGTGAGCCGTCGAATCCCCGGGACCATGCCGACGGTGGAGACGGTGATGGCCCGGGCGGACATGCCCATCACCTCGATCATGCGGCGGATCGCCTCCCGAACCCGGTCGTAATTCGCCAGCGGCTCGCCCATACCCATGAAGACCACGTTGGTGAGGTGGTCGGGAGTTCCGGGCATGCCGATCCGCCGCAGGAAGGCCTGGGCATAGGCCACCTGGGCCACGATCTCGCCTGGCTCGAGGTGACGCTCGAAGCCGAACTGCCCGGTAGCGCAGAAGGTGCATCCGAGGGCGCAGCCTGCCTGGCTGGAAATGCAGAGGGTGGCCCGACGCGGATAGCCCATTAGGACCGTCTCGATGGCAGCACCATCTGGCGTGCGAAACAACCACTTCCGCGTGGTTCCGTCGTCGGCCACCCGCTCGACCTCCACCTGGAAGGGCCAGAGCCGGTCGGACATGGCCTCACGAAGGTGCGCGGGAAGGTTCGTCATCTCGGCCGTCTCGAGGACCGGAGTCCGGTACAGCCAATCGCGCAGTTGCTCCGTCCGGTAGGACGGCTCGCCGGGCACAAGCTCGGCAAGGTGTTCCGGATCGGTCAGGTAGGGCACGCACCGATGGTAGGAGGCCGTCCCTTGGTGGTTTCGCAGACTTAGAGAGTGGTTGACTGATCCGATGGCCTGGGAGCAAGGCAGCAAATGGCGACGTTTCGTCCTCGACGCCAACGACGGCATCGTCGCCACCGCAGGCCTGGTCGAAGGTCTGGTGGGTGCCGGAGCCAGCACCGGATCGACCCGGCTCGCCGCTGCTGCGTCGCTGATCGCCGGCAGCCTGGCTCTGGGAGGAGCCAGGCTCTCAGAGGTGGCGGTGGAGAGGGATGCCCAGGAGGAGGTCATCGAGGAGGAGCGTCGCCGGCTTGCCCTGGCCCCCGAGGAGGAGCTGGCCGAACTGGCCGAGTTGTACAGGGAGAAGGGTCTCCCGGCCGAGCTCGCCGAGCAGGTGGCGATCGAGTTGACCGCCCACGACGCTCTGGAGAGTCAGGTCTCCACCGAGTTCGGGATCTCCATGGACGGGGTCTCCAACCCCTGGAGGGCGGCCGGGGTTGCCGCCCTGGGCTTCGGGGTCGGAGCGGCGGTCGTCCTGGCCATCGTCTGGTTCATGCCGCGGACGACCGTGGGCCTATCCACAGCAGTGGCTGTCATTCTCGCCCTGTGTGCCACATCATTCGTGGCGGCACGACTGGGCGGGGTCCCGGTGGGGCGCACGGTGCTGCGGACGGTGACGATCGGTGTCATCGCGATGCTGGTCACCTTCGCCGCGGGCAGTCTGTTCGTCTCCTGACGGAGTGCTGTTGAGCGGCTGCTCAGGCCTTCTTGGCGAGATCGATCCAAGTCCGGGCCCGGGCCGCGCTGACCCCGGCAGCTTCGGCCACCCGGTCAGGGCTGGCCTCGGCGAGATCCTCCACGGTGGCCAGACCGGCCTTGCTCAGCCTGTCGGCGAACACGGGGCCGATCCCTTCGATGGTGTCCACCGACGCCTTGGGTGGGGGCTCGGTCCGGAATGACGGTGGGACTGGCTCCCGCGACGTCGCGACGGAGATGAAGCGATCTCTCATCGCCCAGATCACGGCTATTGCGCCGCCGACGAAGCCGATCACCTTGGCAATCCTCTTCATCCGCACCACCTTACGTAACCGAAAGGGCGTCCACGGCGCCACCTAAGGTTCGGCACGATGAAGGTCGACTACTACTACCCGCCCAGTCCTCCCGAGAACGCCGGTGCTGCCGCCCTCGAGGCTTCCCAAATGGGATATGACGGGTTCTTCACCGCCGAGACCCAGTACGACCCCTTCCTCCCGATCACCCATGCGGCGGCCGCCGCTCCCGATCTCGAGTTCGGCACTGCCATAGCGGTCGCCTTCCCCCGGTCGCCGACCGTGATGGCGATGACCGCCTGGGACCTGGCCCGGCAGAGCGCCGGCAGGTTCATGCTCGGATTGGGGACCCAGGTCCGCGCCCACGTGATCCGTCGATTCGGGTCGTTGTGGTCGGGCAAGCCCGCCCCGCAGCTCCGCGACTACATCGGGGCGATGCGTGCCGTCTGGGACTGCTGGCAGAACGGCACACCGCTCAGGTACGAGGGCGAGTTCTATCAGCTGTCGCTGATGACGCCCTTCTTCAACCCCGGCCCCATCAGCCATCCGGACATACCGGTGTACATCGCCGGGGTCGGGCCATACCTGAGCGCCCTGGCCGGGGAGATTTGTGACGGCTTTCACGTCCACCCATTCCACACCATCCCCTACCTCGACCAGGTGGTGTTGCCCAACATCGCCCGGGCGGCGGCCGAGGCCGGCAGGTCGCCCGATGACGTCGAGATGGTCACCACCGTGTTCGTCATGACAGGGAACAACGACGAGGAGATCGCCCAGGCGATGGATCCGGTGAGACAGCAGATCTCCTTCTACGCCTCCACGCCCTCGTACAACTCGGTGCTGGAGGCGAGCGGGTGGGAATTCGGGGCCCAATTGCACGCCATGTCGAAGAGGGGCGAATGGGACAAGATGCCGTCCGCGGTCCCCGACGACGCTCTGGAGGGGGTTGGGGTGATCGCCCCGATCGACCGTCTCGCGGAGGCGATCAAGAAGCGGTACGAAGGCCGGGTCCAGCGGGTTGGCTTCTACACGATCGGCTCGGTCCTCTACGACGATCCCGATGCCCTTCGGCAGGTGATCGCCGACCTCAAGAGCGACTGAGCCGTATCGCCTCAGAAGACGAGGGCGGTGGCCGTCTCCAGCCGGGGGTCGGCGGCCGCCCTGCGCTCGGTTCCGTCGAGCTCGATGATCGACACCGGGCCCCAGCCGGGTTGAAGCTCGCCTATCGGTTCGATCACATGTCCCCGGGACTCGAGTCCTTTCAGGACCGGGTCGGGTAATCCGGGCTCCACCTGCAACACCGACCCGGTGCCAGGGCCGAACTCTGAGATGGTCCAGCGCGCTGCGGCCTGGGCCGAGCTCAGGTCATGCCCGCCAAGGATCGCCCTCGCCCCCACCTGGGCCACGAGTTGGGGCTGGACCGCCCCTCCCCGTGTCCCCAGGATCCACTTGGGCTCGGTGCCTCGGGCCCACAACGTGGGCGAGAGGGTGTGCAGCGGTCGCCGGCCAGGCATCAGCTCATTGGGATGTCCCGAGGTGAGGGTGAAACCGAGACCGCGGTCGTGGAGCAGGAAACCGGAGCGAGCGGCTCCGAACGGAGAACCTGTGCCCCGGTAGTTGGACTGGATGACCGAAACCGCCATTCCGTTGCTGTCCGCGACGCACATGTAGGCGGTGCTGGCTGTGACCCCCATCTGCGGCCACACCCCGCTGCGCTCCCGGTCGACCGACGAGGCCGCTCGCTCGAGCCGTTGCCGGTCCAGGATCAGGTGGGCGGGCAATGCCAACGTGGCCGGATCGGAGACGATGTCGTCCCGTTCCCAGGCGAGACAGCGATAGGCCTCGATGAGGAGATGCCACCACACCGGGTCGTCGGGATCATCCGGGGGATCCAGCATCTCGAACACGGCCAGGGTGGCCGGCCCCAGATAGCCCTGTGAGTTGGGCGGGATGGTCCATGCCGACAGGCCGGCCACTTCCGCCGAGATCGGCTCCACCCATTCGGCAAGTGACTCCCGCATGTCGTCCATCGTGATCGAGCCGCCCACTGCCCGGGAGATGTCCTCCCCCGGCTGGCCCAAGTAGAAGGCCTCCCGTCCACCGGAAGCGATGGTCTCCAGGGTGCGGGCCAGATCGGGTCTCCGAACGCGGTCGCCCTTGCTCACCGCACGGCCCTCGGGGTAGAAGTCGGACACCGCCGGGTTGTCCCGGTAGAGGCCGGCCTGGTAGCCAAAGGCTCTCGCCTGTTCGTCGGTGACCCCGAAGCCGTCGGTGGCTAGTGCGATGGCGGGGGCGAGGATCTCCTCCAACGGCAGGGTCCCGAGCTCGCCGGCCAGCGTGACGATGCCGTCGACACAACCGGGGATGGTCACGACCGCGGTGTCATCGAGCGGGATCTCCGAATGCCCCGCGTCCCGCAGACGCGCCGCACTGACTCCGGAGCCGGCCCGGCCTGACGAATTCAGTGCCCGGGGCCGGTCCCAACCCGGGGCGTGGATCAGGGCGAACAGATCGCCCCCGACTCCGCAGGTCTCCGGGGCCACGACACCCTGCGCCGCCACCACCGCCAGGGCGGCGTCCACCGCGTTGCCCCCAGATTCCAGGATCGACCGACCCGCCTGGGCCGAGTCGTGATGGGGTGTGACGACCGCGTTCGAGGTCAAGAGCTCTCGAGATCGGGGAGCAGCCGGTTCAAGGCATCGAGCACCGACCGCACCACGGCCTTGGACTCGTCGCCGTCCACATACGCGGAGCCGATGAGCATCCGTTCCGCGGAATCGTTCACCACGACCACCTGTGCAATGGCGATCTTGCGACTTCCCAGGATCGGGAGGTCCACCGAGCCCACCCCGAGACCGACGTCGTGGTGGATCGATTGGCGCACCGCCTCGAGCGTGGCCTCGGCGACCAGACGGAAGCGGGTCGAACTGGCAGCGGCGCCGGTCGATTGCCCGAGTAGGAGCCGCTCCTTCCACTTCAAGGTGACCGTGACCTCGGCCCGGTTGCTGTCGGTGCTCTCGGCCACGTCCACCAGAGCCGGTCGGCTCCCGCTGTTGAGCACCGAGTCGGCGAGTTGGACCACCGATACCACCCGCCGGTCGATGGTCAGACCGAACAGGGCCTGGGCGAGCGACTGCACGTCGCGAACCACCTGTTTGGGCGGCTTGGCCCGGCGGGCCAGCACATGTATCTCGTCGATATGACCGTTCCCCGCAACCACCCTTGCGGCTTCGACCCCATCGATCCTGCTGATCTTCTCCTGGAGTGCGATTGCGTCCACCCGGTGAGCGTAAACCCTCCACGACTCCTCGGATACCCCTGAACTGGTCCTTTTCTCCTCTTGTGACCGGGTGCGGAACCCTCTAGATTGCCCGAAGCTGGAAGGAATCCTCGGGGCAGTGGGGCAAACGGTCCGATGACCGCTTGCCATACCCTTTGTTGGCGGGCGAAGTCAGGGGCCTTTGACATGTGAAAGGTTCCCGATTTCGGGAACAGGTGAGAAACGGCGTCCTCGTTGGTCGTGATTGGTAAGTACACGCCCATCAACACCAGCGGAGCGGAACTGTCTGTACCGGGAAACAACCACGGTGCAAATAAGACACTCGGTGGACGTGCATAAGAGTCATGAGAGTCCGTTTGGTTCGCATACTCGCTGCCGCCGCCAGCCTTGCCGCTTTGATTGCAGCTGGCTCGGCAGGCTCGAAGATCGGCTGAACGATGACGCCGTCTCACCCTCCAAGAGGTAGGTAACCGGGGTCCCAGGTGAGGTTGCTAGGGCTAGAGAGACTGCAGCGTCGTTATTGGCGTCTGCAACCGGGGGTGCAGCGCAGATTGAAGATCGCTGTGCCCTACTTCCTGATGGGGCTGACCGTCCTCGCCATCGCTCTCCTCTACTTCGACGCACCCAACTGGACGATCTGGGCCCTGTTCACGTCGCTGTACGTGGTCCTCGAGTTCTTCGCCGTCGAAGTCAACGACCGTCTCTTCCAGTCTTCGTCGATCATGGTGGCGATGACCGCCGGGGTCATCTTCGCCCTCCAACCCGACAGCAGCGCCACCCTTGGCATGGCCCTCATGGCCGCGTTGGGTCCGCTGGTCCCGGACGACATCAGGCTGCGTCGTTGGTTCCAACCGATGGCCAACTTCGGCCAGATGGTGACGTCGGCTGCGATAGCCGGGCTCGTGCTCGATCTGGGTCTCGGCCAGGTGGAGTCATTGAGCGTTCAGACCCTCTTCCTCGTCGTCCCGGTGGCCGCCCTCGCATCGCTGGTCTTCACCGCAATTCAGAACCTGCTCATCCGAAAGGCCGTGCAGGTGGTGTATCCCTTCGATCGTCTCCAACCCTGGTCCCATCTCGGAACGCTGTTCGCCGGCCAGTTCATGATGGGCTTGCTGGGCGGGCTCATCGGGGGCGCCTATCTCATTTCCGGTCGCGACGCGGTCGTGGTCCTCATCATCGGGGTGTACGCCATCGGGCACATGTCGCTGTATGCGTTCTCGCAGCTGCGGGTGTCCCACATCTCGGCGATCAAAGGTTTCGTCAAGACTCTGGAAGCCAAGGACATGTACACCCGCGGCCACACCGAGCGGGTGGCCTATTTCGCCGAGATGATCTGCGAGGAGTAC
>DASSVE010000060.1:0-18377 GCA_035706345.1 Acidimicrobiia bacterium | reverse complement strand
GGCGCCCTTCCCGATCCCGGCCCAGAAGACGGTGGCCTTGCGCGGGTTGGGGAAGGCGCCGAAGTCGCGAAGGGAGATCGGGAAGGCGAATCGGGATCGGACCTTCTCGAGACCGTGGAGGAATCGCTCGTAGGTGACCCGGTCCACCGTGTCGAGGAATCGCAGGGTCACGTGCCAGTTCGCCGGCGGGCCCACCTTCCCGGGGATGGCCATGTCGGCGATCCGCTCCGCCAGGGCGAACCGGATCTCGTCCGGCAAGGGAGCGGCGACGAACACCCGCCCGACCAGGTCCGGGGTCAGGTCTTCCACCATCGACCCGAGATTGCCAGTCTGGCGAGATGGAGGGCGCTCGTGGTCCCGTAGGCGCGGACCCGTTCCCGGTCCCCCGGCATGCGCAGCTGGCGGGCTTGCACACGCTCCGGTGTCGCCACCGCGACGATCACTGTGCCCGGAGGCTGCTCCTGGGGCTCGGGGCCGGCCGAGCCGGTCACCGCCACCACCACGTCGGTCTCCAGCAGCTTGCGGCCACCCTCCGCCATCTCGATCGCGGTCTCGACGTCGACGACGGTGGTGATGTCGGAGACGCCGAGCAGACGGTGCTTCAGCTCCGAGTCGTAGGCGACCAGCCCGCCCGAGACGTACTTCGATGCACCCGGCTCGGAGATGAGAGTGGCGGCCACCAGGCCCCCGGTCATCGACTCCGCGGTGCCGATCTTCCATCCCCGCTCCCCGAGATGACGGAAGATGAGTCGTTGCACGGTCTCGTCGTCGTGGCCGAACAACCAGGGGGCGAGACGCTCGGCCACCTCGGCCTCCACCGGCTCGATCAGCTTCATCGCCGACTCCGTGGTCTCCGCCTTGGCGGTGATCCTCACCTTGATCTCCCCCGCCGAGGCCAGGTAGGCCACGGAGGGGTTGGTCGAGCCCTGGTAGAGATCGTCGAGCAGCTCCCCCACCTTCGACTCGCTCTGGCCCCACGTGCGCAGCACCCGGCTGACCACGATCGACGGACCCCCCGACCGTGCCATGAGCCGGGGCAGGACCTCAGCGGAGAGCAGGTACTCCATCTCCTGGGGGACTCCCGGCACGCAGAAGATCAGCGTGTCGGCGTGGTCGAGGACGATCCCGGGAGCGCTCCCCTTCGGGTTGGGGACCAGGACCGCCCCCTCGGGATGCTGGGCCTGTCTCAGGTTCGACTCGGGCATCTCCTGGCCCCTGCGCGCCCACATCTCACGGAGATGTTCGGCATAGGTCTCGTCGAAGACCATCTCCCGGCCGGTGGCGGCGCAGAGGGCCTCCCGGGTCAGGTCGTCACGGGTGGGGCCGATCCCCCCGGTGATGATCACAGCGTCGGCGCGGTCGATGGCGGTCTCGATCGCGGTGGCCACCCGGCCCAGGTTGTCCCCCACCACCTGCTGGAAGTGGGCGTCGAACCCGTGGTCGGCCAGGGCAGCACCGATGTACGCAGCGTTGGTGTTGACGATCTGCCCGAGCAGCAGCTCGGTCCCGACCGCGACGACCTCGACGATCACCTGGGAAGGTTAGGTACGCGAGGACTCCACCACAGCCCACAGGTCGGGGGAATCGACCGCGTCGGCGAGGGTGTTCCAGGTCGAGGTGCTGACCTCGCCCTCGGCCTCTATCTCGGCGCAGGCCAGATAGACGATGTCGGCGAGGGCGTCGATCTTGTGGTCGTAGTCGACCGCCTGTGCGATCGAGGTGCGGGCTCCGGTGACGTCGAGACGACCCAGGGCCCTGATCGCCTCCTCGGCGTATGCCCTTGCCTTCTGCTCCACCCGATCTAGATCTCCTCGAAGACGTACCGCCGCAGGATGTCGAGACGGTCGTCCAGGGTGGCCGGGTCGAGGTACCAGAGCATGGCCGCGATCGTCGACAACAGCGGGTTCCCGTCCTGGGGCGTGAACGAGAAGCCGACTATCTCGTTCCCGTTGCGCACCGCCAGGGTCTCCAGAGCCACCACCGCCTGGCTCATGATCCGGCCGTAGTAGCCGTGGTCGCGCCCGAAGGAGAACACCTGGTTCGCCGACTTCTTGTGGGTGGTGGCGATCCGGGCGTTGGCGGCGAGACGATCCCTGATCTCGTCGAGATCGATGTCCCGATCGAGTGTCAGCGAGAAGTGCAGGGAGTGCATGTACTGGGTGTTCAGCTTGATCGCCGAGGAGTGGATGTTGAGGTCGTAGTCCAGGGTGGCGAAGAGGTCGTGGGCGTCCCGGGCGTGATGGGTGCCGAAACGATCGTCCTCGTGCCCGCCGACCACCGGGCTGGCGATGAACCCGCTGTCCTGGGAGATGTCGTTGGCCCTCCGCATGCAGAGGAAGCGCCCGTTCTCGAGATGGTTGCTCCCGTCGGGATCCATGGCCAGTGCCTTGATGAGCACGGCGATGTTGTGGGTGTTGCAGCTGACGATGTGCAGGAACTTGTCCTCGCTCGGGATCAGCGCCTCGTCATTGATCCCGCGGGCGTACATCTTCCCGAACCCATACTCCGACCCCTGGGCCATGAACCCGATCGGGCCGTTGGCCTGCTGGTAGAACTCGGCCTTGTTCTCGTTGCCCACCGGAGTGCAGTCGATGACCACGGTGGCCCGTTCGATCGCCTCATGGGTCTCGTACTTGGGCGCGTGCCCCAGTTCCTCGAAGGTCGCCTTGCGGTTGTCGTCCACGGCGAGGACCGCACCACGACGGACCAAGTCCTCGACCTTGGCCTTCTCCGTGACCAGCGGAGTGCGTTTGTGGAACGTGACCTCGTCGATGCCGAAATGCGCCTTGTTGTCGGCGAGCAGGCCGATCAACGGCTCGCCAATGGTGCCCGTGCCCACCACGTGGACGATTTTCATGAGGGATCCCTCCGGAACGAATTGCGGTGCATGACCGAGCGGTGATGGTACCCCTGCCGCGAGCGGTTCAACCACCCGCCGCGGCCACCTCGAACTGATCCTCTTCGGTGGAACCCTTCAACGCCAGGGTGGACGATTCCCCGCCGGTGACGGTCTGGTTCACCAGGTCGAAGTAGCCCGCTCCCACCTCGCGCTGGTGCCGGGTGGCCGTGTATCCGTCGGCCTCCAGGGCGAACTCGGTGTTCTGCAGCTCGACGTAGGCGGGCATCCCCTCTGCCACGTACCCCTGGGCCAGCTGGAACATCGAGGCGTTGAGGGCGTGGAACCCGGCCAGGGTGATGAACTGATATCGGTACCCCATCGTCCCCAGCTCCTTCTGGAAGCTGGCGATGGTGGCCTCGTCGAGGTGCTTCGACCAGTTGAAGGAGGGCGAGCAGTTGTAGGCGAGCAGCTTGCCCGGGTGCTCGGCGTGGATCGCCTCGGCGAAACGACGGGCCTCGTCGAGGTCGGGGGTGGCCGTCTCACACCAGATCATGTCGCAGTACGGGGCATAGGCGAGGCCACGTGCGATGGCGGAGTCGAGCCCACCGGTGACCCGGTGGAAGCCTTCCGCGGTCCGATCCCCGACCACGAACGGGCGGTCCCTCGGGTCGATGTCCGACGTGAGCAGGGTGGCCCCGTTGGCGTCGGTCCGGGCGACGATGATGGTGGGAACGCCCATCACGTCGCTGGCCAGACGCGCCGCCTGCAGTGCCTTGATGTGCTGGCTGGTCGGCACCAGCACCTTGCCCCCCATGTGGCCGCACTTCTTCTCCGCGGCCAACTGGTCCTCGAAGTGAACCGCGGCCGCCCCGGCGGCGATGAACGACTTGGTGAGCTCGAACACGTTGAGCACACCCCCGAACCCGGCCTCGCCGTCGGCCACGATGGGCACGAACCAGTCGATGTCGGTTTCACCCTCGGCCCAGTGGATCTGGTCGGCCCGACGCAGGGCGTTGTTGATCCGCTCCACGAGCTTCGGCGCCGAGTTGGCCGGGTACAGCGACTGGTCCGGGTAGACCTCGCCGGAGAGATTCCCGTCGCCGGCCACCTGCCACCCGGAGAGGTAGATCGACTTCACCCCTGCCCTGACCATCTGCACGGCCTGGCCGCCGCTGATCGCCCCCAGGGCATTGACGTAGTCCTCCGTGCCCAGGAGGTCCCACAGCTTCTCCGCCATGCGGTAGGCCAGGGTGTGCTGCTCGCGGATGCTCCCCCGGAGCCGGACCACGTCCTCGGCCGTGTAGTCACGGGTGACACCCTCCCATCGGGGGTTGTTCTTCCAATCCTCGGTGAGGCGGGCGGCTTCGTGCTCGGTCTGGCTCAAGTGGTCTCTCCCTAGTTGATCAACTCGTACGCGGGCAGGGTGAGGAAGTCGACGAAGTCATCGGACAACGCCACCTCCTCGAAGATCTTCCTGGCGGCGTGCACCTCGGTGAGCTCGCCCTTCTCCTCCTCGGCGACCACCTCGTCGGCGATCGAGCGCACCAATGACTCGGTGACCGGCGTCCCCTCCGTGGTCTTCACGCCGTGGCGGACCCATTGCCAGATCTGGGATCGGGAGATCTCGGCCGTGGCCACGTCCTCCATCAGGTTGTCGATGGCGGCGGCCCCCGTGCCCGACAGCCAGGAGGTGAGGTAGCGGATCCCGACCGAGACATTGGTCCGCACCCCGTTCATGGTCACCTCCCCCGGGAAGTCGAGGTCGAGAAGGTCTTCGGCAGACACATCCACGTCGTCTCGTTGACGCTCCACCTGGTTGGGCCGGGTGCCGAGGACACGGTCGAACTCGGCGCGGGCCACCGGGACCAGGTCGGGATGCGCCACCCAGGTCCCGTCGCAGCCAGAGTCGGCCTCCCGGGCCTTGTCGGCGGTGACTGCCGCCATGGCCCGCTCGGTGACCTCGGGGTCCCTGCGGTTGGGGATGAAGGCGGCCATGCCCCCGATTGCGTGGGCGCCCCTCCGGTGACAGGTCTTCACCAGCAGCTCGGTGTAGGCCCGCATGAAGGGGACGGTCATCGTCACCTGACTCCGGTCGGGGAGGACGAAGTCCGGATCGGCGCGGAACTTCTTGATGACGCTGAAGATGTAGTCCCAGCGGCCGGCGTTGAGCCCGGAGACGTGGTCACGCAACTCGTAGAGGATCTCGTCCATCTCGAAGGCTGCAAGGACGTTCTCGATGAGGACGGTGGCCTTGACCGTGCCCCTGTCGATGTCGAGACGGTCCTGCGTCCAGACGAAGACGTCGTTCCAGAGCCGGGCCTCGAGATGGGACTCCAGCTTGGGCAGGTAGACGAAGGGAGCGGTCCCGGTCTCCAACGCGGCCCGTCCCCCGTGGAAGAGGTAGAGCCCGAAGTCGAACAGCGAGGCGGACATGGGCCGCCCGTCGACCAGGAAGTGCTTCTCATGGAGGTGCCAGCCGCGGGGACGGACCACCAGCGTGGCGATCTCGTCGTCGAGCCGGTACTGCTTGGCCCCGGTTTCAAGGTGAAGTGTGCGCCGGTAGGCGTCGACGATGTTGAGATGACCCTCGAGCAGGTTGTGCCACGTGGGTGAGGTGGCGTCCTCGAAGTCGGCCATGAAGACGTTGGCGCCGGAGTTGAGGGCATTGATCATCATCTTGCGGTCCACAGGTCCCGTGATCTCCACTCTCCGGTCGGCGAGATCGGGGTGCGCCGGGGCAACTTTCCAGTCACCGGAGCGGACGTACTCGGTCTCGGGGAGGAAGTCGGGACGCTCCCCTTCCAGGATGCGCTGTTGGCGGATCTGACGGTCTTCGAGGAGCTGACCGCGTCGCCAGCTGAACTCGTTCTCCAGATCGGTCAGGAAGGCAACCGCCTCCGGAGTGAGCACCCGTCGCTCCGCCTCGGTCTCCCGAAACTGATTCATAAGATGCCAGTGTCTTTCATTTCACACTGGATTCGGTTCCCTGTCGAGGATAAGATCAAACCATCTTTCGGCGGAGCAGAAATGAGTGACACCCAACGAGGAGAGCCGCTGGTACTGGGAAGACGGATCCGTCACTTCCGCGCCCAGGCGGGGCTGACCCTCGACCAGTTGGGCGACATGGTGGGCAAGCCCGCCCCCTATCTCTCCCTCCTGGAGAACGGGAAGAAGGAGCCGCGGGTCAGCCTGGTGGTCGACATCGCCAAGGCCCTCGGCGTCGAGGTGTCCGAGTTGCTCGACCCCAATCCTCCGACCCGCCGCGATGCCCTCGAGATCGCCTTGATCCGGGCGCAGGAGAGCTCCCTCTTCGAGACACTCGACATCCCCGCGATCAAGCCGTCGGCCAAGGTGGACAGCCAGACCCTGGCCCACATCGTCGGTCTCCACGAGGCCATCCGGGCCCGGTCGACCCTGCAGACCGCGGGCTCGGAGGAGGTGCGGAGGGCCAACGGGATGGTGCAAGCCCATCTGATGGAGAACAACGGCTACCTGGAGGACATCGAGTCGGTGGCCCGTGCCGCCCTGGCCGACTCCGGGTACACGGGCCAGGGACCGTTCTCCTCACGCAATCTGATCGACCTCACGGCGAGCATCGGTTTCGAGCTGATGCCGATCGACGACATGCCCTCTTTCGCCCGGTCGATCATCGACACCGACAACAAGCGGGTCTACATCGCCCAACGCAACGAGCTGCGCACCCGTCAGGCCCGCAAGGCGGTGCTGCAGACCATCGCAGGCTTCGTGCTCGGCCACGAGCGGGAGCCCGACCTCGACACGTTCCTTCGCCAGCGCATGGAGACCGCCTACTTCGCAGCCGCGGTCCTGGTGCCCGAGGACTCGGTGCTGGCCCGGCTGACCGCGGCCAAGGAGCGACACGACATCGACGTCGAGGACGTGAAGGAGCTGTTCTACGTCTCCTACGAGATGGCGGCGTGGCGCACGGCCAACCTGCTCACCAAGCACTTCGACATCCCCTGTCATCTGCTGGTGAGCGACGAGCTGGGCGTGGTGGTCAAGGGCTACGCCGACGACGGTGTCCCGGTCCCCCGCGACGGCTACGGCGGGATCGAGACCCAGAGACTGTGCCGGCGTTGGGGCGCTCGACGCACCTTCGAGTCCGAGGAGCGGTTCGGCACCCATCATCAGTACACCGACACCCCCGAGGGGACCTATTTCTGCACGACCCACGTGGAGGCGGGTCGGACCCCTTCGTTGGCGGTCACCATCGGGGTCCACTTCGACCATGCACGCTGGTTCCGGGGGCGGGACACCCGGAATCGGGAGACATCCACATGCCCCGATCCGTCGTGCTGTCGGAATCCGGCGCCGAGCCTTGCGGAGCGCTGGTCTCAGAGCGTCATCGTGTCGGCCCGGTCCCAGTCACGAATCCTGGGCTTGATGGCGCCTGATCCCTATCCGGAGCTGGACATGCCCGAGGTCCTCTCCGTCGTCGACACCCACGCCCGCACCTGATTCAACCGGCCAGCTCTCCCGCTCGCTGAACCATGTCCATCAGGGCGTCGAGGTCTACCTCCTCGAGGGTCTTGAAGCTGACCGCGGCCGAGCCCACCTTGGCCTTGCCCAGACGGCCCTTGTAGGAGTCGAGCAGATAGCGGCCATCCTCGACTGCGTTGACGTACATGCTGATGTGGTTCTTCTGCGCAGCGAGCCCGACGTTGAACCATCGAACCGCGGTTCCGGACCGGTTTGTGTAGTCCAACAACCCGTAACCGACGATCTCCTGGTGAGTGCCACCCCACATCGCGCCCTCGTAGAGATGTCGTTCGGTGTCCGGCATGCGCTCGGTGATCATGCGATCGAGTCGTCGAATCGCCTCGCCACGCTCCCCTTCGAGACCGGCCAAGAACTCGTCGACATTGCGTTCAGTGCGTTCCATCGCGGAACGCTACCGCTCCAGGTAGGACTGAAGCCGGGGAGCGACGAGGTCGACGATCTCCTCGAGCCGGGCCGAGGCGATCGGCTCGAGACGGACCACGTACCGGGTCATGGCCACTCCCACAAGCTGCGAGGCCATGAGGAGGGCGCGGAGACGGGCGTCGGGGAACGGGATCAGAGGGGCGATCTGGTCCAGGGCCGCAGCGGTGATGAACTGACGGAAGGCGGCGACCGCCTGCTCCTCGCCGCCCATCGCCGAACGGAGGATGCCGAGCAGCGAGTCACGGGCTTCGGGTTGCTCCCAGATCGTGAAGAAGACCTCGGCGAGACGACGGCCTATGTCCCCGGCATCCGACTCGGCGAACACCGTCCGGATCAGTTCGGTTGGGATCACGGCGAGGTCGATCGATGCTGCGAACAGGTTCTCCTTGCTCCCGAAGTAGTGATGGATCAACGCCGGATCGACTCGGGCGGCGGCGGCAATGGCCCGGATCGTGGCGCGGTCGTACCCCATCTCGGAGAAGACTCCCTTGGCCGCCTCGAGGATCTCCGACCTGGTGTCGGGCGATCCGGCCCGTCGCCCGGCGACCCGGCTCATCGGGCAAGGGCCACGAATGCCTCCTCGAACGTGGCCGGCGCTTCTGTGAGTGGTGCCTCGTCTCCGACCATCTCACGCACCGTGTCGAGGCCGAGACCGACGATCCGGCTCCCGGACCTCGTGAGCAGGACGGTGCCCCCACCGGCGGCGATCTCATCGATGACGGCCTGGCTCAGATGGTCCCCGACCTCCACCACGCTCGCCCCGCCGATCACATCGCGCACCGAGCCGGCGGCCACCTGCCGTCCATGCGCCATGAGGATCACCCGGTCACACTCCTCCGCCTCGTCCATGTAGTGAGTCGACACGACGACCGCGGACCCGTCCGAGGCTGTGTCCCTGATCGACTCCCAGAGCCAGGCCCTGCCCAGAGGGCCGACTCCCGAGGTGGGCTCGTCGAGTATCAGGACCCGGGGATGATGGCTGTTGGCGATGATGAAGGCGACACGGCGACGGAGACCAAGGGACAGATCACCGACGCGTCGATCGGACAGCTCGGCGAGACCGGTCTCCAACGACGGTGCGGGCACTCCGAATGCCGCCGTGGCGAAGGCGATGTTCTCGGCCACCGTCAGATCGGGATAGAGACCGAGACCCTGAGGCAGGTAGCCGACCAGGGCACGATCCACCTCCCCTGCCGGAGCCCCGGCCACGGTCACCACACCGGCGCCGGGAGCCAACAGCCCGAGCAACATGCGCATCGTGGTCGTCTTGCCTGCACCGTTGGCACCGAGCAGCCCGACCACCTCACCGGAATCGACGCTGAAGGAGAGATCGTCGACTGCGAGGACTCCCCCGAAGTCCTTGGACAATCCCCTGGCTTCGACGACGGTCATGTCGACCGCTCCCCGGCGATTGCTGCCACCGTGATCACGTCCGCCAGGTCGGGGGTCACCCGGTTGCCGGGCAGTGGCGAGCCGTCCGGCGACCAGGCTCTCCAGGTCCGGCCGCGCCGCCACGAGACGATCCCCTGTCTGCGTTCACTCTCGAATAGAGCGCCCGGCATCGACGCCACCACCTCGTCGACCGAGCCCGAGGCCAGGACCCGCCCCTCGTCGAGCGCCAGCACCGAATCCCCCCGGTGGGCCTCGTCGACATAGGCCGTGGTCACCACCAGGGCCCTCCCCTCCCGGGCGGATCTGGTGAGCAAGGACCAGATCTCGAGACGGCTCACCGGGTCCAGACCGGTGGTCGGCTCGTCGAACACCAGGAGCTCTGGTGCCGACAGCATGGCCATGGCCACGCCCAGCTTCTGACGCATCCCTCCCGAGAGATGACGCGCTAGGCGGTCCCGGGCCTCACCCAACTGGGCGATCTCGACCAACTCCTCTATCCGGGCCCGGGCGGCACCGGTCTCCAACCGGTAGGCACCCGCCACGAACTCCAGGTTCTCGATCACGGTCAGCTCGGCCCAGGCACCGGAGGTCTCGGGCTGGAAGCCGGTCCGTTCAGGCCTGATGACCTCGCCGCCGGAAACGGGGTCGAGACCTACGAGGGTGCGGCAGAGGGTGGTCTTGCCGGCGCCATCCCCCCCGACCACCACCGCGATCTCCCCCGGCCCCACTTCCAGGGTCACCGTGTCCAGAGCCAGATGCCCGCCCCGGTGCACCGTGAGCCCGCGTGCCCCCCAGGTCACGACGCCACCCGGGTTCGGGCCGGCCGAAGCTGGCGGGAGAAGGCGACCACGGCGAGACCGAAGATCATGAGACCGAGCAGGGTGAGCAACGCGAGCGGGACCAGCAGGTCGGAGAGGTCGGCGCCTCGAAGCATCACTCCCTTGGCCACGATGTTGAAGTACGTGAGGGGCAACAGATACCCGATCCATCGGATCCCGGGAGCCATCGAGGAGAGGGGGAAGATGATCCCGGAGAGCATGATCTGGGGAAGGGCGGTCATGAGAGCGACCTGGATGGCCTGAGCCTGGTTCTGGGACACCGTGGAGATGAGCACCCCGAGACCGAGGGCCACGAAGAGAAACATCACGACACCCATCACGAGCGGGAGGAGCGGGCCGTTGAAGGGCACGTCGAACAGGACGGTGCCGATGGTCAGGATCAGGGTGATGTCGATCGAGGCGATCAGGAAGTAGGGGGCGATCTTCCCGACGAAGACGTCCCTGGGCCGGAACGGCATCACCGCCAACTGCTCCATGGTTCCGGCCTCGCGCTCCCGGACGACCGACATCGAGGTCACCAGGGTCCCCACGAAGACGATGATCAAGCCGGCCAGACCGGGGACCAGGACCGCAGAGGTGTCGAGGTCCGGGTTGAACAGCACCTCGTAGGTCACACCGGGCACCTGAGCCTGGGCCGCGGTCACCATCTGCACCGCAGTCCGGGCCATGAACAGCTCCGACCCGTCGATGAGGACGGTGATCCCCGATGGTTCGGCGACGACGGCTGCATGGGCGTCCCCGGCGACCAGCCTCTGCTCGGCATCTTCCGCCGTCGCATCGGGGGAGACCGACTCGACCACGAACACCTCGGGGAGCCTCCCCGCCACCGTCTCGGCCTCGGCGCCGACGACGACGGTCGGTATCTCCTCGACATCGAAGCTGGCGGCGTACCCGAAGACCAACAGCAGGACCACGGGCATCACGATCAGCATCGCCACCGTGCGGTGGTCCCGGATCAGCTGGCGGAACTCCTTGACGACCATGGCCAGCATGGTGACTCCTTTAATTCAACGTGTGTTGAATTATGTGGGAGCACCGCCCACCTGTCAACCAGGGTCAGAGCGTGCTGGTGATGAACTGGCGGAGATCGGCGGCGAGTTGGCGCAGCGAGGGCTGGTGGACGTACATCATGTGGCCCGCCTCGTAGTAGGTGAGCTGGACGTTCTGCCGGACCTCGGGGTCGAGACCCATGTGCGAGATCGTGTACTCGGTGGCGAAGTGCGGGGTGGCCAGGTCGTAGTACCCGTTGGCGAACAAGACCTTGGTGCCCCTCGACCGGGAGAGCAGATCCCGGAAGTTCTCCGAGGTGTCCACGTAGCGGCCTTTGAAGTCTTCGTAATCCCACTCCTTCCAGACATCTGCCTCCAGGATGCGGTAGATGTCGTCGGTCTCGAATCCGATCTCCTCACGGAGATAGGTGTTGAGGGCCGAGGCGGCCACACCACGGGTGGCGTCGCCACTCGGGTCGTTCTCGAGGCTCTCGGAGGCGCCGGGCCGGTCGATGCCGACGTATCTCGAGTCGAGTCGCCCCACCGTCCTCTTCCGGTCTGCCAACAGCTCCTTGCAGAACCTCATGATGTGGATGCGCAGGTCGTACTTGTCCAGGAAGGCGGGGCTCAGACCCGTGTACGCCTGAAGTCGGGCGGCCACCCTCTGACGGGTCTTCTCGTCCAGCAGGTCGCCCTTGGCGAGGGCTGTCCAGTACTCGCCCAGGGCGTAGTCTCCGACCTCGTCGAGGAACTCCCCCAGATCCATCGACGCGTACTTCTTCGGGACCTTCCCGTGGTAGCGGGCGGTGGCGGCGTAGGTGGGCAGGTAGAGGGCGAAGGGGAGGTCGTTGCCCGGGTGGACCAGCATGTTGGACCCGATCGCCGAGGTCTGATAGTTGAGGATCGTCGAGATGAAGATGACCCCGTTGAACTCGACGTTGTGACGGTCGAACAGCTCCCGGGCGATCCCGGCGCCACGCAGCGTCCCGTAGCTCTCACCGGAGAGGTACTTGGGTGAGGCCCAGCGGCCGTTGCGATTGAGGTAGTGGACGATGAAATCACTGAATGCGGTGATGTCCTTCTCGAAGTGGTGGAACTTCTTCTCCTCACCCTTCTTCTCGGTCCGGCTGAGACCGGTCCCCATCGCATCGATGCAGACGACGTCCGTGACGTCGAGGACGGAATGCTCGTTGTCGACCAGCCGGCCCTGCATCCCGACCTTGAAGCCGTCCTCGTCGAACTCCATCCGCTTCGGCCCGTAGAGACCGAGGTTGAGCCAGACGGTGGACGACCCGGGCCCGCCGTTGAAGCAGAACATGACCGGTCGCGTGGCGCGGTCGGCGCCGTCCTGGGTGTAGGAGACGTAGAAGAAGGAGACCTTCTTGCCGTCGGATTCGAACACGTGGGTGCCGGCGGTGGCCGTGTAGGCGATCTTCTTGCGGCCGAATCTCCCCTCGAACTGCTTGCTGACCTTGCGGTCTTCGAGTGGGGCGGGCTGGTCCTTCGGCTTGCTCTTCTTGGTCTTGTCCTTGGGCATCGGGCGAGGCTACGCCTGCCTGGGGGTGCCATCGGAGTTGAGCCAGTCCTCCATGGGGACCCCGAGACCGTCGGCGATGCGGTTGATGTAGTTGAAGTATGCGACCACCTGGGTGGCGCTGGAGATCCCCTTGTCGTCGAAGCCGGCATCGCGCAAACGGGCGATGTCCTCGTCACCGATCGCCCACGGGGTACGGGTCAGCTTGTCTGCGTACTCGCACAGAGCGCGGTCGGCGCGATCGAGTTGCGCCCTCCTCCAGTCGACTGCGATGCGGTCGGCCATTCCCTGGTCTTCGATCTCGTCCCGGAGATCGTGCAGATGCGCCGTTATTCAGTAGTGACAGTCGTTGGCCTGAGAGGTGATCACCGCCAGCATCTCGCGCTGGGCACGGGTCAGCGGCGAGGGCCCGAACATGATCGACCCGTAGAGGCGCAGGGAGTCGCGCATCACCTCGGGCAACTGGCTCTGGATCGAGACGATGTTCCAGATGCGCCCGGCCCTGGCGATGGCAGCGTCGTACTCCGCCCGGGAGATCCCGCTGGTCTCGTCGTACGAGAGAACGTGGACGTGTGGCATCAGCCGGCGAGGAAGAGGGCGGGCTCTTCGAGGTTCTCGATCACAAGCGCCATGAAACGCCGTCCGACTGCGCCGTCGATCACCCGATGGTCATAGGACAGAGACAGCGGCATGACGGGGGCCACCGCCAACTCCTCGCCGCGGACCACGGGACGGGGTTTGGCGGTCCCGACGGAGAGGATGGCCACGGTCCCGTAGGGGACGATCGGCGTTCCGTGGCCCCCACCGACGGCGCCGATGTTGGAGACGGTGAAGGTCTGCCCGGTTATCTCGTCCAGACCGAGGGATCGGTCCCTCGCTCCCTCGCCCAGACGGCGAACCTCGGCGGCCAATTCCATTACCGACCGCTCCGCCGCGTCGCGGATCACGGCGACCATGAGGCCTTCAGGGGTGTCGACCGCGATGCCGATGTCCTTCGACTCGTGGAGGACGATGTCGTCCCCGTCGATGCTGGCGTTGAACTCGGGGTACTCGTCCAGGGCGGGAAGGACCGCCTTGATGACCAGTGCCTCGAGAGGGATCTTCATCTCGTGCCTCTCCCCCAGCGCCCGTCTGACTTCGAGGAGACGGGTGGCGTCGACATCGTCGAAGGTGGTGACATGTGGGATCTCGGCCCAGCTCTTCGCCATGTTGGCGGCGATGGTTCGACGCAGACGTGACATCGGCTGGCGTCGCCCACCCGGGGGCGATGGCGGCTCGGGCTGGGTGAGATGCTCGTCGGAGACACCGTGACCGGCGCCGACTGCCACGTCGTGGACGGCGTGCTCGGTGACCGGGCCCAGCCCTTCGGCCGGGACCGGTTCTTGAACCGGGGTCGGGGCCGGCTGCTCGACTGCGGATGGCTCCTCGGAGCGGGCCCGCTCTTCGGCTGGTGGTTTCTCCCCGGGCGCGGCCCGGGCTGCGATCACCCGCTCCACGTCCTCCCGCATGATCCGGCCACCCGGGCCGGAGCCCTGGACCTGAGTCAGGTCGACACCGTGGTCACGGGCCAGCTTGCGCACCACGGGCAACGCCTGGATGTCGCTCGGCATCGTCTGGGTCGAGGCGGACGCGGAGGGAAGAGTCTCCGCCTCCTCGTTCAGGGTGCCCACGATGGGTGCGGGCTCGGCGACCGACCGCGCCGTCTCGTCCTCTATGGGCTCGGGTCGGCTTGGAGTGGCCGGCTCCGGCTCGGGAGCATCTGCCACCTCGCCGGGCTCGCCGATGGTGATGAGGACGTCTCCCACCGCCACCACCTCGCCCTCGGCCCCGCCCAGCGAGACGACGACACCTGCATAAGGAATCGGGATCTCGACGACCGCCTTGTCCGTCTCCACCTCGACGACCGGCTGGTCGGCGGCCACCTCGTCGCCCACCTGGACCAGCCAGCGGACGATCTCGGCCTCGGTGAGACCTTCACCGATGTCGGGGAGCTTGAACTCACGGGCCACTCAATCCTCCAGGGTCGCGCGGGCGGCGGAGACGATCCGATCGACTGAGGGAAGGTAGTGCGCCTCGGAACGCTTGAGGGGGAAGACCGTGTCCCACCCGGTGACCCGGCGCACCGGGGCTTGGAGGGAGTAGAGAGCCTGCTCGCTGATGGTGGCCGCGATCTCGGCGCCGAAGCCGGCGGTCAGAGGAGCCTCGTGCACGATCACGGCACGCCCGGTCTTCTGCACCGAGGCGACGATGCCCTCACGATCGAGCGGAGAGAGGGTGCGCACGTCGATGACCTCGACCGAGACGTCGTCCTCCTCGAGGACGCCGGCGGCGGCCCGGGTCTCCTTCATCATCGCCCCCCAGCTGATCAGCGTGATGTCCTCGCCTTGACGCTCGACACGGACCGGGCCGATGCCGACGGTGTAGTAGATGTCGGGGATGTCCTCCTTCACCGCCCGATAGAGACGGATCGGCTCCAGGAAGATGACGGGATCGGGGTCCTCGATTGCGGCGAGGAGAAGCCCTCGGGCGTCGCGCGGGGTCGAGGGCACCACCACCTTGAGACCCGGGATGTGGGCGTAGATGACCTCGGTCGACTCGGAGTGGTGCTCGGCGGCCCCGATCCCCCCGCCGAAGGGGATCCGGATCACCATGGGTGCGCCGAACCGGTGATTGGTGCGGTTCCTGATCCGGGCGACGTGATTGACCACCTGGTCGTAGGCGGGGTAGGAGAAGCCGAGGAACTGGATCTCGGCCACCGGGCGCATACCGGCGACCGCCATGCCGAAGGCAGCCCCGACGATGCCCGACTCTGCGACCGGGGTGTCGAAGACACGGTTCTCGCCGAAGCGATCACGGAGACCGTCGGTGATCCGGAAGACACCCCCGGTGCGCCCGATGTCCTCCCCGAGGAGGACCACCCGCTCGTCGTTGTCGAGGGCCATTCCCAGGGCGCCGTTCACCGCCTGTGCGAGGTTCAGCTCAGCCACGCCGACCCCAGATCTGCCCGCGAGGACCTCCTGTAGGCGGGGGGTTCAAGGGGGGTCGTCCCCCCCTGGTCATGACCGCTCGAGCGAGATTCAGTTCAGACACCGTGCTTGCGTCCCTCTTCCCAGTGATCGAGGAGAGGCGGGGTGGGTTCGGCGAACACGCGGTTGATCATCTCCTCGAAGGTGGGCTCGGGCACCGCTTCGGCCCACTCGACCGCCTTCTCGATGGTCTCCGACGCCTGGGTCTCCAACTCGTCCTGCCAATCCTGGGTCCACGCACCCTGTCGCTCAAGGAGATTGCGCACCCGGGTCAGAGGGTCCTTGGCCTCCCATTCGGCGCCCTCCGACTCATCCCGGTATCTGGTCGGGTCGTCGGCGGTGGTGTGCGGCCCCATCCGGTAGGTGACCGCCTCGATGAGACTGGGCCCACCCCCGGACCGGGCGAGAGAGGCGGCCTCCCTGACCGCGACCAGGACCGCGACCACGTCGTTCCCGTCCACCCGGACCCCGGGCATGCCGTAGGCGTCGGCCTTGATCGCGATCGACTCCGACCGGGTCTGCTCCGATATCGGGTAGGAGATGGCGTACCCGTTGTTCTGGCAGAAGAAGACGGTCGGCGTCTGATAGACGGCGGCGAAGTTCATCGCCTCGTGGAAGTCCCCCTCCGAGGTGGCGCCGTCCCCGAACGAGGTGAGGGCGATGCGGTCGGTGCCGCTCAGCTTCTCCGCCCAGGCGAGACCGACAGCGTGGATCATGTGTCCGCCCACGGTTATCGAGGGCGGGAGGATGTTGACCCCCTCGGGCACCTGCCCGCCCCGCTCGTCACCGGTCCTGCCCAGAATGAGCAGCTCCCAGGGGTATCCGGCCCGCCAGTTCAGGGCGGCATCGCGGTACGTGGCGGCCACCCAGTCGTCCTCGCGTAGGGCGGCGGCGGCGCCGATCTGGGCGGCCTCCTGGCCGTGGAACGGTGCGTATGTGGCGAGACGGCCCTGACGCTGCATCGCGATCGACTTGGTGTCGTACACCCGGGCCTCGACCATGTCCGCGTAGAGGGCCTTCATCTCCTCGAGGGTCACCGGGAGACGGTCTCGGACCGTGCCTTCTGGATTGATCAGACCGAACATCTGGTCTTCGCCATTGGCCTGATTCTGCCTTGTCGGCAAACCCGATGTCGCGTCGAGATTGGTGGGGATCAGCGCCTCGAGCCCGCGTCCCAGCCCCGACCTTCGTGAGCTCACGCCTCTACCTCGTGTCTGTAGGACCTGTGGCGGCGAGCATAAACGGGCGTGTCGCCAACCAACCCACCGTCAAACGCGGGCCGACTCGGAGCGAAGTGCCTCCTCCAGCTCGTCGACCGTCATCAGGACCTCCCGGGCCTTGCTCCCTATCGAGGGGCCGACCACACCCATGCGCTCCAGATTGTCCATGACCCGGCCCGCCCGGGCGAACCCGATGCGGAGCTTCCGCTGCAGCATGGATGTGGAGCCGAGTTGGGATCTGACGACCAGCTCCATGGCCTCCCGGATCAGCCCGGCGTCCTCGTCCTCCTCTTCGGCAGCCTGGGCGGCGGCCGCCGCCGCGGCCACCTCGAGCACCTGCTTGTCCTGGTACTGCGCCTCACGCTGTCGCTTCACCCATTCGACCACCGCCTGGACTTCGGTCTCCCTGACCCAGGCCCCCTGGATGCGCTGCGGACGGGGCTCCTTGGCGGTGACCACCAGCATGTCGCCCATGCCGACCAGCTTCTCGGCGCCGGCGCTGTCGATGATCACCCGGCTGTCGGTCTGGGACGCCACGCTGAAGGCGAGACGGCTGGGCACATTGGCCTTGATCACACCGGTGATGACGTCGACAGACGGGCGCTGCGTGGCGATGACCAGGTGGATTCCCACGGCCCGCGCCATCTGGGCGATGCGGACGATCGACTCCTCCACCTCGCGCCCGGCGACCATCATCAGGTCGTTGAGCTCGTCGATGAGCACGACGATGAACGGGAATCGGTCGAACCCCTCCGGGTCGAGACCACCGGCGTCGAGCTTCTCCCGGTAACCCTCGATGTCACGGACCCCGGCGTCGGCGAGGAGGTCGTAGCGCCGATCCATCTCGGCCACCGCCCACTTGAGGGCCTCGTTGGCCTTCTTGGGGTTGGTGATCACTCTGGTGAGCAGATGGGGCACGCCGTTGTACTGGCCCAGCTCGACCCGCTTCGGGTCGACCATGATCAGGCGGACATCGTCAGGATGGGTCCGCATCAGCAGCGAGGTGACGATCGAGTTGATGCACGAGGACTTCCCGGCTCCGGTGGCCCCGGCGATGAGGACGTGGGGCAGTTCGGCCAGGTTGAGCAGTCGGGGCTGGCCCGAGATGTCCATTCCCAGGCCGACGGTGAGCGGGTGGGCCGGTCGGGCCGCCTCGGGGCTGGACAGGATGTCCCCCAGAGACACCAGCCGGCGCTTGGCGTTGGGCACCTCCACCCCGATCGCCGACTTGCCGGGGATCGGGACCAGGAGTCTGACGTCCGGCGTCGCCAGTGCGTAGGCGATGTCGTGGGAGAGGTTGGAGACCCGGTTCACCTTGACCCCAGGGGCGAGCTCGATCTCGTACCTGGTCACGGTGGGCCCGGGGACGATCTTGGTGAGCTGGGCGTCGACCCCGTGCTGGAGCAGTGTCTCCTCGAGCTGGGCCGCGGTCTCCTCGAGCGAACGCTTGTTGATCTCTCCCCCGGTCCCCCCGTCGAGCAGGGTGAGAGGCGGGAGCTGGTAGTCGCGGTCGCTCAGGTCCAGGGTGACCTCGACCGGCTCCGGCTCGGGTGCGGTCTCGATCGGGCGAGCCGGCTCGGTCTTCTCCTTCTTCGGT
>DASSVE010000059.1:0-13101 GCA_035706345.1 Acidimicrobiia bacterium | reverse complement strand
CTTCCCGGGCGTCGTCGCCAACGACGACGTCTCGCTCAGCATTGCACCGGGTGAGGTGGTTGCACTGCTCGGTGAGAACGGCGCCGGGAAGACCACCCTCATGAACATCCTGTACGGTCTCTACACCGCAGACGAGGGCACGATCTCGGTCGACGGGGTGCCACTCGAGCTCAAGTCCTCCGCTGACGCCATCGCCGCCGGCATCGGCATGGTCCATCAGCACTTCATGCTGGTCCCGGTGTTCACGGTGACCGAGAACGTCATCCTCGGTGTGGAACCGCTCAGCTTCCTCAACGTCATCGATCGCGAGGCGGCGCGTCGCAGAGTGACCGAGATCTCCGCGCGCTACAACCTCAGGGTCGACCCCGATGCCCTGGTCGAGAACCTGTCGGTTGGGGTCCAGCAGCGAGTCGAGATCATCAAGGTGCTCGAGAGGGAGGCACGGTTCGTCATCTTCGACGAGCCCACCGCCGTTCTCACGCCTCAGGAAGTCGAGGAGTTCTTCGCCATCGTCGCCGGTCTCAAGGAGGCGGGCAAGGGGATCGTGTTCATCACGCACAAGCTCAACGAGGCTCTCGAGATCGCCGATCGGATCGTGGTGATGAGGGCGGGCAAGGTGGTGGCCGAGGTCAAGCCCGAAGAGGTCACCGAACAGGACCTCGCCAACCTGATGGTGGGCCGGCCGGTGGACCTGAGCGTGGACAAGGAGCCGGCGAAACCAGGCGAGACGGTTCTCACCGTCCGCGACCTGGTGGTCCTCGACGATCGCAACGTCAAGGTGGTGGACGGTTTCAGCTTCGAGGTCAGGGCCGGCGAGATCGTCGGCATCGCCGGCGTGCAGGGAAACGGCCAGACCGAGCTGATCGAGGGAATCATGGGTCTCCGCCCGATCGTCTCGGGAAAGGTCATGCTCGGCGATATCGACGTGACCGACGCCGGTCCCCGCGAGCTCCATCAGCTCGGCGTCTCCCACATCCCAGAGGACCGTCAGGGGAGCGGGCTCGTGCTCGACTTCACCGTCGCCGAGAACATGATCCTGAACTCCTACTACCAACCGCCCTTCTCGAAGACCATCGTTCTCGATTGGCGTGCTACGAGGGAGACGGCCGAGAGATTGGTGCGCCAGTACGACGTGCGCACACCGAGCATCGACGTGCCGGTCTCGACCCTCTCCGGCGGGAATCAGCAGAAGGTGATCGTCGCCCGTGAGTTCGATCGGGACGTGCGATTGGTGGTCGCCTCCCAGCCCACTCGCGGCATAGACGTGGGCGCCATCGAGTACGTCCACTCACAAATCGTGAAGAAGCGGGACGACGGGGCGGCCGTCCTCGTGGTCTCCTCCGAGCTCGACGAGATCCTGGCCCTGGCCGACCGGATACTCGTCATATTCCACGGGAAGCTGGCCGGTGAGTTCACCCCGGATGCCGATGTGACCGACATCGGCCTCGCCATGCTGGGAGCAGGTGTATGACCGACGTCGAGACCCCGCCCCAGCCCGAGTCGTCCCTCGGCGGGCCGTCATGGCAGCAGCGGATCACAGGAGTCGGCACGTCCCTGGCTCGTTCCCTGCTGATACCGACCCTGGCGGTGCTCACCGCCCTGATCATCGGCGGGATCATCATCGCCTTCTCCGATCCCGAGAACCTCCAGCTTCTGTTCACCGACACCCCGCAGGCGCTCGGCGAGATGGTGTCGGAGGTTTGGGCTTCGTACCGGGCGCTGTTCCGGGGATCGCTGGGATCGATCAACTCGATCTCCGAGACCCTGTTCGCGGCGACTCCGCTCCTGCTCGCCGGGCTGGGCGTTGCCCTCGGGTTCCAGGCCGGCCTGTTCAACATCGGCGCTCAGGGTCAGATGCTCATAGGGGCGCTGGTAGCCACCTACGTGGGCTTGTACGTCACGGCCCCCGGCTTTATCCACATCCCGCTGACGCTTCTGGCCGGTGTGCTCGGCGGTGTGATCTGGGCGGGCATACCCGGTGTGCTCAAGGCACGGACCGGTGCCCACGAGGTGATCACCACGATCATGTTCAACTTCATCGCCCTCTACTTCATCCAGTGGATCCTGACCACGCCGGGTATCCAGGACCCCGGCCGTGAGAATCCCGTCTCGGCGGCATTGGCCGAGACCGCCCGTCTGCCTCGCATCTTCGGGAGCCAGTACCGGGTCACCCTCGGATTCCTGATCGCACTGGGCGCGGTCGGCTTCGTCCATTGGCTTCTCTTCCACTCGACCACCGGGTTCGAATTCCGGGCCGTCGGGAAGAACCCGAAGGCGGCGAGATATGCCGGAATCAACACCGCACTCATCGTGACCCTGGCCATGGCCATCGCCGGCGCTCTGGCGGGTTTGGCGGGAGCCAACCAGGTGATGGGTCTCGATCCGTACAAGGCGTCGCCGGCACTCGCCGGGACCGTTGGATTCGACGCCATCACCGTGGCTCTGCTGGGCAGATCCCACCCAATCGGCGTCTTGTGGTCCGCCCTGCTCTTCGGCGCCCTCTCGGCGGGCGGGCGGACGATGCAGGGTGCGGCCCAGGTGCCCATCGATCTCGTGGTGGTGCTTCAGGCCCTCATCGTGATCTTCGTCGCCGCTCCTGGCCTGATCAGGTCGATCTACCGTCTCAAGGTCGAGGACGAGGCAGTCACCAACGTCACCACAGGGTGGGGGTCATGACCAAGACAGTCGAAGTCGAACTGGTGAACGTCCCGGAGTTCGTGAAGACCCGGGCCGACGAGCGGCGCTCCCGGATCATCGGGTACATCCTGCTGGCCCTCTCCGGGGTCGTTTTCGGCGTGTTCGCCTTCGGAGTGACACCCGACGCAAAGTCCACGTTCAATCTGAGCCTCCCAACGGATGCCATCCAGGACCTGTCGATCAGCGTCAACTCGAGGCTCTTCTCCACGATCATGGCGGTGATCATCCTCGCTCTCGGGATCGATCGTCTGCGGGCCCGAAACCTGCGCTGGACCAACACCGCCCTGGGTGTCGGGCTGCTCGCATTCGTGCTCGCCTTCCTCACGTGGGCCTCCGCCGACGGCGCCTTCAACATGGTGGGAATGCTGCGATCCACCGTCATCTCGGCGGTGGTGATCACGTTGGGCGCCCTGACCGGCCTCACGTGTGAGCGAGCCGGCGTGATCAACATCGGGATCGAAGGCCAGCTGCTGACCGCCGCCTTCGTGGCAGTCGTTCTCTCCAGCGCTTTCGGGACGTGGGCAGGGGTGGCCGGGGCCATGGTGATAGGGGCCGTCTTGGGCGCCCTGCTCGCCTGGCTCGCAATCCGTTTCCTGGTCGACCAGATCGTGGCCGGCGTGGTGATCAACATCCTGGCCCTGGGTCTCACCTCATTCCTGGCCAGCCGGGTCCTCTCCGAGGCCCAGGACCTGAACGCTCCGGCCCGGGTACCCAGCTGGCCGATCCCGATCCTCTCGGACATCCCGATCGTCGGCCCGATGTTCTTCGACCACACATTCTTCGTCTACGCGACCTATCTGCTGGTGGCAGCCCTGCACTTCGGGTTGTTCCGCACCCGCTGGGGTCTGCGGGCCCGCTCGGTGGGAGAACACCCCAAGGCGGCCGACACTGTGGGCATCGACGTCCTGAAGACCCGCTATCGCAATGTGATCTCGGCGGGTCTCATCGCCGGATTCGGAGGCGCCTTCCTCGCCCTGGCCCAGATCTCCCGATTCGAGGAGAACATGACCGGGGGCATCGGCTTCATCGGCCTGGCGGCGATGATATTCGGTCGCTGGATGCCTTTTGGCGCCCTGGCCGCAGGTCTGGTCTTCGGCTTCTCAGGCGCCCTGGCCCAACGTGTGGGAATCCTGGGGACAGGCATCCCCTCCGAGTTCATGCTGATGCTGCCGTATGTGGCCACCGTGATCGTGGTCGCCGGGTTGGTCGGTCAGGCCCGACCGCCCGCGGCGGACGGTCAGCCCTACATCAAGCAGTGACCGTGTGGTCGGGGGCGGCTCAGCCTCCGGCCGTCGTCGAAGGTGCGGTGGTGCTCCCGTCCGGGACCGTCGTCTGACCCGTCGGCGTGGCGGGACGCCCGAGGACGACGATCTCGTCGATAGCCAACTCGTCGAAGACGTTGTCGTCGGTGAGTTGCGCCTCGTAAACGTCCAGGATGTGGATACGCAGCGTCGTGGTGTTCAACGCCGAGTAGGCCACCTGTTGGGTCCCCTGCTGGTCGAGGAGACGCACCGGGACGGGGGACAGGGAGTCCTGGGCGAGGACGGTGAGGCTCTGCGCCCGGTAGTTCTGGCGGAAGCGGGTGGCGTCGGCGATGTTGGTCCACTGGATCCCGGTGATCGCCATCGGCTCGAGGAAGCTGAGATCGATGATCACTCCCTGCTCGCTGTTCTCCTGCCAGCTGACCTGGTACTCGTCGGTGGTCCCCGAGGTGAGGTTGGCGCACACGAAGCTGCCAATCCCCTGCGGCGTGCAGGTCGCTTCCAGGATCTCGATGGGTGCCGGGTCCGCGGGCGGGGCGGTGTTGGCCGGAGCTGTGGTCGTCGACGACTCGGTCGCCTCGGGGGGATCGCCGGAGAAGATGTTGAAGAAGAGGGCGATGAGGATGACACCCAGGAGCAGACCGCTGATGGCGAGAGCGGCACGGACCCCCGCGGTGGCCTGGACCGCCGGGCGTGGCGCCGTGGGCAGCGGGCCCTGACGAAGACGGGCCCCGCACTCCTGGCAATGACGGTTGTTCCCCGGGTTGACCGCTCCACACGACGGGCAGTTGACCGGGCCGCCGTTTCCGTTTCCATTGGTTCGCGGGCTGTCGCTGACCGGTCTGCGCGGGGTGTCCTGAGGCGGTGGCTTGTCGAGCGAGAACTCCTCGTACGGCGAGTCGGATGGGCCGTCAGAGGTCACGCTGATCACATTGCCGGTGGCAGCCCGGCGACGGGGACGCGGGCCGCTGCTCATGGGATCCATGAACGAACCGCAGGACGGGCAGAATTGCTCGTCGCTGGCGACTGTCGCGCCACACTGCTCACACTTCTGTGATGCCACGTCCCTCCTTCCTGGTTATTGTGCCACGGCGTGCTGATCCTGGCATTGAGGACCTACGAGCCATGGACCCTGGCTAACGTCCTTGGGGGACTGGTCCTTTCGGCACTGATCCTGGGGCTCTTGATTTTCGCACTGCGGCGCGCCAATCGTTAACTCTAAATGGCAACTTCTTCCACATTCACATGCGACTCGTGCGGCTATCGGTCGCCCAAGTGGATGGGTTTCTGCCCCCAATGCGGCTCGAGCGACCCTCTCAGCGAGTCCAGTGCACCGATCAGGGCCGCCAGGCAACGCAGCGCCACCGCCATCTCGATTCCCGAGGCCACCTCCGCCGTCGTAACCAGGCTGAGCACGGGTTGGGCGGAGGTCGATCGGGTCCTCGGCGGGGGCCTGGTGAGCGGTTCGGTGGTCCTCCTCGGCGGGGAACCGGGAGTGGGGAAGTCGACGCTCCTGCTTCAGATGGCGGGTGGTCTCGCCGAGAGTGGGGCGTCGGTGGTGGTGGCCAGTGCCGAGGAGTCAGCCCAGCAGGTGGCGATGAGAGCCGAGCGCACCGGGGTGCGAGGCGTCGGCGTCGGTCTCGTCTCCGACGACGACGTCGACGCCATCGTCGCGCTGACACGGGAGACCTCGCCAGCGGTCCTGGTGGTCGACTCGATCCAGACCGTGGGGGTCCCCGAGATCCCGTCGGCCCCGGGTGGGGTGGCCCAGGTGAGGGAGAGCGCTGCCCGTCTCATCCGTCTCGCCAAGACGACGGGGACGGTTGTGGTCCTGGTCGGCCACGTGACCAAGGAGGGAGGTCTGGCCGGCCCCAAGATCCTCGAGCACATGGTCGACGTCGTCCTCTCCTTGGAGGGAGATCCAGACCGGGGTCTCCGGGTGCTGCGCAGCAACAAGAACCGTTTCGGGGCCACCCACATCTCGGGCATGTTCGACATGCAGGGCGACGGTCTCGTCGAGGTCGAGGACCCCTCGAAGATGTTCCTGGACGGGTGGGAGACCGGTGTTCCCGGCACCATCGTCTACCCGGCTGTCGAGGGGAGACGCTCGGTCCTGGTCGAGATCCAGGCACTGGTGGCGCCCACCAACCAGGCGCAGCCACGCCGGTCGGTTCGCGGCCTCGACTCGGCCCGGGTCAACCAGGTGATCGCGGTACTGGACCGTCATGCCGGGGTGCGGATGGCCGATAACGAGGTGTATGTCAACGTTGTCGGTGGCTGGCGGCTCGACGAGCCCGCCTGCGATCTCCCGGTGGCCCTGGCCCTGGCGTCCTCGGCGCTGGACCGTCCGCTGGGCCGGATGGCTGCCTGGGGCGAAGTCGGCCTCGCCGGGGAAGTGCGCAGCGTCCCCTTCCAGACCCGTCGCATCGAGGAGCTCGACCGCATGGGTTTGGAGAAGCGGGTGGCGCCCGCCGGTGGCGAGCCGATGCGTCTTTCCGATGCCATTCGCAAGGCGGGATTGTGAGCGCCTCTGATACCCTGCATTCCGTGGGCGGTCCATCGATAAGCGAGATTCTGGAGAGACTGGCGCCGGGCACACCCATGCGGTACGCCTTGGAGCGGATCATCCAGCAGGGCAAGGGTGGTCTGGTCGTGCTCGGGGACAATCCCAGAGTGCAGGCAGCCAGCTCCGGGGGATTCACTCTCATGGAGTGCTCGTTCACCCCGGCCCGTCTGGCCGAGCTCTCCAAGATGGACGGAGGCGTGGTCCTCGACGACTCGTGGGACGTCATCAAGGCCGCCAACGTTCACTTCATCCCCGACGGGTCCATCGCCACAGACGAGACCGGCGCCCGCCACCGCACCGCCGAGCGGCTGGCGCGGGAGACGAGGGCGCCCGTCGTGGCGGTCAGCGAGGGCCGACGCGTGGCCACCCTGTTCTACGGAGATCGCAAGATCGAGCTGGCCACGCCCACCGAGATGGCTGCCCACGTCAACCAGGAACTCCAGAGCCTCGAGCGGCTGAAGAGCCGGCTCGAGGAGGCGGAAATGCGTCTCAGCCGTCTCGAGGTCACCGGTCTGGCCACCTATCGGGCGGTGGTGACCGTCATCTACCGGGCGGAGCTCGTGCAGAGACTGGGCACCGTCATCCGGGACCGGACCCGGACCCTCGGCGACGACGGCCGGATCGCCACCCTGCAGCTGAACGACCTGCTCAGCGGGGTCGCCCATACCGAGGAGATGGTCCTGACCGACTATCTCAAGCCGCTTCGCCCCGGTTCGGTGGAACGGGCTCTCGAGAGTCTCTCCGAGCTGTCCGCCTCCGAGCTCGAGGACGCCTCCCGTCTCGCCAAAGAGCTGGGCTTCACCGATCTGGACGATCCCGCCGACGCCAGAGGACACCGTCTCCTCTCCAAGGTTGCGCGTCTGCCTGACAGCGTGCGTGAGGAGATCGTCCGTCACTTCGGCTCGGTGACCAGGCTGCTCGGCGCCAGCGAGTCTCAGCTGATCGATGTCGAGGGGGTCGGCGAAACCCGGGCCAGACAGCTGATGACCTTCTTCCATCGTCTCGAGGCGACCGCCCACGAATGGGAGCCCGTCCTCGATTGATCCGGGGGGCTGTACACTGCGCCCGCGTCTATGGCTTCGGAATCCAAGTACTCGGTAGGAGACAAGGTCGTCCATCCGCAGCACGGGGCAGCCACGATCACCAAGAAGGTCCGTCAGGAGTTCGATGGGACCAAGAAGGACTACTTCATCCTGGAGATCGCCACCGAGCAGCTGACCGTGATGGTGCCGATCGACAAGGTGGACGATCTGATTCGGCCGGTCATCTCGAAGGCGAAGTCCCGGGAAGTGCTCAAGTCACTCAAGGGCGAGCCCGAGGAGGCCGGCTCCAACTGGAGTCGGTGGTACAAGGTGCTCAACGAGAAGATGGTCTCGGGAGACATCTTCCAGGTGGCCGAGGTGGTGCGTGACCTCTCGTACGCCCAGCAGACGAAGGGCATCAGCCCGGCGCTGAAGCGGATGCTGTCCAAGGCTCGTCTCACCCTCAGTTCCGAGCTTGCCTTCAGTCTCGAGGTTGACGAGGAAGAGGCGATCCGCAAGCTCGATCGGGCTCTTCCCAAGGTCGAACCGGACGAGGAGTGAGCCCCACCGGGCCGACCTCCAGGGTTGGCTGGGGTTTCGACGCCCACCGCCTCGACGGCTCCCCGCCCCTGGTGCTCGCTGGTGTCGTCGTCTCCGAGTCCCTGGGGGTGTCCGCCACCTCCGACGGCGACGTGGTTGCCCATGCGGTCGCCGACGCCCTGCTCGGTGCATGCGCGCTGGGAGACATGGGGGAGCACTTCCCTTCAAGCGATCCGGAGATGGCCGGCGCCGACTCGATGGGTCTGCTGGGGAAGACGGTGGCCATGGCGGCCCGGGCTGGCTGGCGCACCGCGCACGTCGACGTCACGGTGGCGGCCGAGACCGTGCGAATCGCTCCTCATCGCGACCAGATGAGGCGTGAGCTGGCGGATGTCCTCGGTCTCGACCCCGACTCGGTCTCGGTCAAGGCCACCACCACTGACGGGATGGGCTTCATAGGCCGGGGTGAGGGTCTGGCCGCCATCGCAGTCCTGAGCGTGACGCCTCTGACATAACATCGCCTCGTGCTGCGCGTTCACAACACCATGGAGCGGCGTCTTGTCGAGTTCGTCCCGAGGGACGACGCCAAGGTGGGCATATACGTCTGCGGTCCGACGGTGCAGTCCGAGCCGCACGTCGGCCACGGGCGGTACGCGGTGGCCTTCGACGTCATCCGCCGTTATCTGATCTGGCGCGGCTACGACGTCACGTACGTCTCGAACATCACCGACATCGAGGACAAGATCATCGCCGCCGCCAACGAGCAAGGGGTCAGCGTGGAGACCCTTGCCGAGACCATGGGGAAGAGATTCGCCGAGAGCTTCCGCCGTCTCGGCGTAATCCCCCCGGACATCGAGCCGAAGGCCACCGAGCACATCCCCGAGATGCTCGATCTGATCGAAAGACTGATCGACCGTGGGCTCGCCTACGTCCGTGACGGCGATGTCTACTTCTCCGTGAGGGCACTCGAGTCCTACGGCAAGCTCTCCGGCCGGCGGCCCGACGAGTTGCGGTCGGGCTACCGCATCGAGGTCGAGGAGACCAAGGACGATCCCCTCGACTTCGCCCTCTGGAAGTCGGCCAAGCCGGGAGAGCCGTATTGGGACTCCCCGTGGGGCCCGGGACGGCCGGGCTGGCACATCGAGTGCTCGGCGATGGCGACCAAGTACCTGGGGCAGGGATTCGACATCCACGGGGGCGGTCTGGACCTCATCTTCCCCCACCACGAGAACGAGGTGGCCCAGAGCGAAGGGGCTACCGGCACCACCTTCGCCCGCTACTGGCTCCACAACGGGATGGTCAACCTGGGCGGGGAGAAGATGTCGAAGTCGACCGGGAGGCTGATCGATCTCGAGGAGATTCTCGACACCCACGGCGGCAAGGCGCTGCGGATGCTCTACGTGCGGGCGCACTACCGCTCGCCGATCGAGTTCTCCGAGGAACTGCTCGCCGAGGCCGAGGAGGCGGTGGACCGCATCGAACGATTCCGGGAACGGATCCAACCCGGTGAGCCCGATCCTGAAGCCATCGCCCGGTTCACCGAGGTCATGGACGAGGACTTCGGGACCCCGCAGGCGGTCTCTCTGATGTTCGATCTGATCCGCGAGGGCAATCGGCTCCTCGACGCGGGGGAGGACGCCTCGGCGCAGGCCGGGGCGGTGGAGGTGATCGTCGGTGTGCTCGGTCTCGACGACGCCGAAGGAACTCTGGTGAGTGTGGACGCCATCGACGACGAGGAGATCGAGGCCCTCCTGGCAGAGCGCGACCGGGCCCGTGCGGAGCGTGACTTTGGCCGGGCTGACGAGATCCGGGATCGTCTCACCGTCGCCGGGGTCATCATCGAGGACGGGCCTGATGGCACTCGCTGGTTTCGGCGATAAGGTCGAAGGGATCCATGCGGTAGCCGCCGCCCTGGAGGCGGGGCGGGTGGAGCGTCTCTACGTCGAGCGGGGGAGACGGGCGAAGTTGCTCGACCTGGTGGACTCGCTGGATCCTTCGTTGGTGAGTCTGGTGGACGACGTCCGCTCCATGGCAGACACCGATGCCCCGCAGGGTGTGGTCGCCGTGTGCCGCCCCATCCGGCCCGCCACGCTCGAGTCCCTCGCCACCGAGGATGCGGCGTTGTTGGTCCTCGACCACGTCGAGGATCCTCACAACGTGGGGGCGTCGGCACGCAGCGCCCTCGCCGCCGGCATCGGCGGGATGGTGGTGTCCTCGCGTCGGGCGGCGCCCCTGTCGGCGACCGCGTTCAAGGCAGCCGCCGGAGCACTGGAACGGCTCCCGGTGGCAGTGGTGGGCTCCATACCCGAGGCTTTGAGCCGGCTCAACCACCTTGGTGTCTGGGTGGTGGGTCTCGAGTCAGGTGCGGAAGAGAGTCTCTTCGGTCTTGGTTTGCTGTCAGAGCCGGTGGCAGTGGTCATCGGCGCCGAAGGAAGTGGTCTCGCCGAACTGACCAGGAAACGGTGCGACATGGTCGTCTCCATCCCCATGGTCTCGGGCACAGAGAGCCTCAATTCATCGGTTTCCGCTGCCCTGGCCTGTTTTGAGATAATGAGAGCGCGCCAGAATGTATGAGGCACCCTCGACATTCAGGCGGGAGGTAACTTCTCCAACCTAACGCTCGCGTTAGGCGTCAAGCCGCGTTAGCTCAGCTGGTAGAGCAGCTGATTTGTAATCAGCAGGTCATCGGTTCGACTCCGGTACGCGGCTCCGATTTCTACCTGGCATTTCACGCCCTCTACCAGGGGGAACGCGCCCGCAAGGGCGCCTTCGGCGCCTCCCGCCAGTTTCCATAATTTGGGGTCATTTGGGCCCATTTCTCACTCTCGCGTGGCCCCAGCGTGGCCCAAGAATCGTTCTCATTGCGCTCAGGTGACCCTGGGCGAGTTGCCGACAGCCAAGGGTTTCACCCAGGAAGAGAACGGCGAGTCACGAAACACCGAAGCGATGCTCGAGGTACTCCTCAGGTCGTTGCACTTCAATTCTCCACAAGGTTGAGAGGTCGACTCTGAAATGAAGGATCTTGCTATCCCACGTCAGGAAGAAGTCCCGATTCTGGAGCATGTGAGCGTGTAGGTGGTCGAAATCCCGCCAATCGGGTTCCTTCACGTTCAGGCTCTCCACCCAGTCCACAAATTCCGAGTCCCCTAGGTGGTCACGCCCTAGTTGCCAGAAACCAAGGCGAGCCACCGATCCAGTCTCAGCGATGCCGACCTCCGCCAGTTCGGCGAGACGATCCGATAGCGGAGGAAACCAGATGTCCTCGTGAATTCGGGCCGTGACCGCGAGATCGACCTTTCCGGCGTCTTTCAACCGAAGGAGCTGCTGCACGGTTTCGACTCTTGAGTCTTCATCGAGCCACTCACGGATGAGGTTCGTGTCGAGCGTGAGTCTGTCGGCCATACCGAAAAGGAAATCACCAGCTAGGCAGTCTGTCCACACATTCTCGGGTCCCCGCGCTTGTGAGCGTCTATGCCCGCAAGGGGAACAGATCGAAGGTAGAAGCCCAGGTTGCAGGGTGAGTCAATTCGCAAACCGCTGTGGATCCACGAGTTCGAGCCAGCGAGGTCGAGGCGGCTCCCAGCCAGACTTGTACAAGTCCTTGACCGCTTTACTGATTCGTTCCACAGCCCACTCGGCGAGCAGCGGCGTGAGGAGCTCGGCGGTTGAGACGTCGGCCTCAGTCCTGACGGACTCCGGAAAACGGGCTACCAACCTCTGAAAGGAGGTGGCCGTGTCGATCGGGTGCTCAGGATCGACCCGGTAGTGCATGAGCCTGCCGCGGAGCCCATACAGCAAAGCGACGTCCTCCAGGATGTCAGGCCCAAGCTGATTGGGAATCCGGCCTCGTTCGTTCAGGAATTGCAGCTTCTTGACGAGGTTGTTCTTGAGAGCATCGAAGTCGCGCCGGTTGGAGCCGCTCAGTGCTATTTCGGCAACTTCGTTGATGTACGCCTCAAGACACGCCACGGAGACCAGGACTGCTCCAGCTGGTAGCGAGATTTCGTTCGCGTGCTGACTCGACAGATCGCGGAGATTCTTGGCTAGATGGAAGAACTGATCCGACATGAACGGCATTGCGCGAATGGCTGCTCCCCCAACAGGCTGCCAGCCTCCGATACTGGCTTCCTCGGCACCATTTGCTGGCCTCACAGAATGGTCGCTTGTGTTGCGTACACGGCTCAGGTCAGGGTGGGGGGTGCTCGGATCAATGTCAAGCGCAGTGGTGCCGACCTCGGACGGTCGGAGAGAGGACCTTTTTCGCCTGAAGCAGGGTGATCTCGCCGAACTCGCCCCGCGTAACTTGGTGGTGTGACTGACCCGAACCGCCTGTTACTCGGCCTGGCTCTTGTGGGCAGCGGTTCAGCGCTGCTGCTTTCGCCCATCCGACGACACCGAGCCGTTTGGCACGTAACCGTCGGTGACAAACCCGCCGGAACCCGCGTTCTCCACGGAGGGGATTACATCCCCTCAGCGGAGGCCATGCTTAGGGGCCTCCGCACCGGAGAACGCCGTCCTGATGCCGAGTTTCGTCTTGCTCTCGGCCTCGGTCTGATCGGCCTCGGATTCGGGATTCGCCTGCTACGTGACGAGTCGTAGCCGCACGCATATGTGCCGTTCTCGGACGGGTTGGCGATAGGGTCGTTATCGCCCGGGATCAGGTGATCTGCGTGGGGGTTTGATGACGGCCGTGGTCGGCTGGCTGTGAGCTTGAGTCGTGCGGCCACACCGCCGATATTCATTCCGACTTCAAATAGGTTTCCAATCATGAAACGCAGACTGATCGCATTCCTGGTAGCAGTCGGATTGTTCACCGCCTGCACCGGTGGGCCTGTGACATGTGAACCTCCTGATCCGGGTGATGGATGCGAAGTTCTGAGCGGTCCAACGATCGAAGACGGCAAGTGCTTCTACGAGATCGGGTGTAGCTAGTTCGCCACGTCATCGGGCCGGGCGACGCAGCCACTGGCACCCACGGTGGCTCCCGATCACGTGACCCGCTCGATAACGCGCG
>DASSVE010000058.1:0-6018 GCA_035706345.1 Acidimicrobiia bacterium | reverse complement strand
CTCGCCGTCTTCCTCGTCCGAGCCCTTGTCGTTGACCGCGGCATGATCTGGCGGCCCAGGCACACCGGCGTGATCCGGCGGGCCTGTCTCCCCGGCGTGATCCGGCGGGCCGGTCGGATGGGCGGAGCTCTCGGTACCGTTCGAGCGTGCGATTTCGGCGACACCTTGCCCGAAGTCCGCCCCGTCGAGACCTTGGTCTTTGCCCCGGTTCCCAGTGATGAACTCGTGGAGATCAGCGACTTTCTGCTGGACGTCGGCTGGTGCGTTCGATGCGCTCGCGGCATCCAGTACGTCTTCTCGCGTCACGCCGACGCCGATCACGTCTTCGAGAAACTCGAGTGCTTGAGTGCTGGAGCCCTTCTCGAGGAGGTGTTGGAACTCCTCGAGTCTTTCGTCGTCGCCACCGGCACCGATTCCGATCTTCTCCAGCGCCTGGTCGATTCGATAGAGGGGGTTGCCCGGGCCAGACCCGTCGGCCGCCAGGGCGATGCCGCTGAAGAGCATCAGGACGAAGACCAGAGCCGTGGCCAGACTCAGCCGCCGCAGTGGCTGGCGCATCGGACGACCGGTCGAGCGAGCAACCGCAGCGAGCGAAGATGCCATTGGGGAAAGGTCTCCAGGCGCGGGCTGCTCGCTCGACAGCACGGCGACAAACCCCTCGAGGTCGCTCAGGTCGTCCCGGGCCAGGGGCGAGCGAGTAAGCAGCTGCTCGATCTCTCGGTCGCTGAGTCGTGCCGACATTCTGTCTCTGTAATCGCCCGCACGTCTCAAAGGGATACCCTCCCATCGTCGAGCTTCGCCTTCACGCTGGCCAAGGCGCGTCTCTGCAGCGCTTTGACTGCCCCGACGCGTTTTCCCATCACAACGGCGGTTTCTTCGAGGCTGAGGTCGGCGACTACCCGCAGCGCAAGGACTGTCTTCTGTTCGTCTGTGAGTGAGTTGAAGATCTCCGCGACCTGTGAATTGCCCAGCTCCGTCATGACCTCGTCCTCGACGTCACCGCCGATGCGGTCGAACTGGGAGAGAGGCTCCTCCACCGTCTGGGGTCTGCGCCCTTGGGCGCGTCTGGCGTCGATCAGTCTTCGATGGGCGATGACGAACACCCAGGATCGGAATTTGTCGCCGCTTCCGTGGAACCGGTGAATGTCACGTGCGATCTGGAAGAAGACTTCGGCACAGAGGTCTTCGGGATCGGACGCACCCCGCGCCTTGAGATAGCCGGTCACAGGTTCCGCCAAACGACCGTAGATCTCCTGCCAAGCCGACTCGAGCCCCTGTTGTGCGCCTGCGATCACATCGGTTCCGATGGGGTCGACTTTGCGGGTTCTCTCGGTGGTCATGGTGTGGCGGGGGCTTGCTCGGATTATCGCCCAACCATCGCAGCTCCGGCCCGAGATGGTCTAGGTCGCCCGACCCGTATCTCATCGGGCACGTCCAGCGATTACCTGAGTGAATGAACAGGCTTGACGTTGGGCAATTGGCCAGGGCCCGACGAGCCGATGACGACCGGGGTGCCAGCATGCTCGAGTTCGCGGTGATCATGCCGCTGCTCCTGCTACTCGTGCTGGGGATAATCGAGTTCGGTTTCGTCCTGGCGCAGATGAACGAAATACGGCACGGCGCTCGCGAGGGCGCTCGCTATGCCGCGGTGTCCCGCCCCGACTTCGACGGCTCCGGGGGAGAGGGTGACAACGCCGATGTGCTTGCCGCGGTGTGCGCCGCGATCGATCTTCCCGGAGTCACCACCAGCGTCGAGCTCTCGGGCGGTCCCAATCGTCTCGACTACGGCACGATTCGGGTGGTCGCTGATACAGATTCCCTCTCCGGAGCCCCGTTGATCAGCGACGTGCTCCCTGACACGATCAGCAACGAGGCGACCTTCCGCTTGGAGCAGGACGCCAACTGGTCGGGGTTCTCTCTAACGCCATGTCCATGAGAAACGACCGCGGAGCCGCCGCGGTGTTCCTGGCCTTCCTCTTGTTCCTCCTCATCGGGGTCGCCGCGATCAGCCTCGACCTGGCGCGGGGCTGGAACGAGCGGCGTCTGGACCAGACCGCCGCCGACCTCGCCGCGGTCGCCGGCGCTCTCTCCTACGACACCAACCAGACCACCATCGCCGAGCAGGTGATGACGTCGGTCTCTGCCAACCTGGCCAACCCGCCGGGGACGGCCGACTGGACGAGCTGCGTGGGGCCGCCTCCGCCCGGCTTCGCCCCGATCACACATGCCTCGCTCGGCCGGATCGACTGCATCGGGATCAACCCGTCCTACCTGTGGGTGAAGCTTCCCGACCGTGAGGTCGAGACCACTTTCGCCAAGGTGCTCGGATTCGAGTCGATCACGACTGGCGCCGACGCCACCGTCACCCTTCTGAGCGGCAGTGGCAGTGGCGCTCTCCCGTTCGCCATCCGGGGCAACTCGGGTTCGGGTGAGGTCTGTCTTGACACGGGGACTGGCCAGGTCGAGGAGCCCTGCGAGACCAACGAGAGCGGCTCGTTCGGGAACATCGCCCCGCCCCTGTTCGGGAACGAGGCCCTCAACACCAGCCCGAGCTGTGGCAATCAGAGCAGCGCCAACAACTATGTCCCCGAGTCGATTGCCATGGGTATCGACCATGTGCTTTGGTCGTTCGACGAGGCCTATTGGGTCGCTTCCGGCTGGAGTCCGGATGCCAACACCGCCAACAACACCGTGCGGTCCAACCCAAACACTCAGCTCGACGAGTGCATCGACACTGGCGGCCCGGTGGCGACACCCAAAGATGGAGTGCCGATCAACACCGTCTACGTCGACACCGGCAACAGCACCAAGGCCGATGTCACCGAAGGAATGATGACCGGGACCGGGTTCCCGGACGGCCAGGACGCGCGTCTGACCCGCTCGTCGAACACGCGTCGGGTGCACGGATTCGATCTCGACAACAACGCCCTCTGGAAGTATCTCGGGACTGCGGCATCTGGGACCAATCCCGAGGATGCCCACTTCATCCCGGAGTGCGACGGCCCCACGATCCGGGCCCTGCCAACGATCGACGAGAGGAACGAAGCCATGCGTCTCTGTCTGGAGAGCTATCCGACCTCAGGTGGCCCGCAGATCTTCTCTGATGCGATCCTTCAGACCCCCCGGATCGGGGTGGCACCGCGGCTGTGGCACAACAACCTGGGGTCGGGCATCAGCTTCCGACCCATCAAGTCGTTCGATCTCGTCTTCATTCACGGACTGTGGTTCAAACAGGGTGGCAACACTGTGCCGTTCTTCCCAGACGATGGCACTTCGGACTTCACACAGGGCACGACCCCGATCGAGCAGGTGACCGCATATCTGCTGATCGACGAGATGGTGTCGGACAACGTCCACACCGAGCTCGGAGGATTCTCCAACGACAGCTGGATCCCTGAGATCTACGAGTAGGCGGCGATCAGCGGGCGAAGACGTGGGCAGTCCAGAGCGTCCCGTTGGCGTCCCGGTAAGCCCCCACTCCCACGTGGGTGAAATCGCCCAGCATGTTGGCGCGATGACCTGAGCTTCCGGCCAGAGCGTCGAAGACCGCATCGACTGAGCCCCCGTAGCCCACGTTCTCGCCCACCGAGCTCCACTCCCCGAGAAGACTCCCGATGTTTGAGTGGCTGAGGGTCCCGCTCGATGCCATGTGCTTCGCCCACGACCGGGCGTAGGAGTCGAGACTCCCGCTCCGTGTGAGGGCGGCGCTCCCGTTACTTCCACGGTAGGAATTGATCGAGGCGGCGAACTCGCTCTCGGCCCCCGAGTCGTGCGTCGGCCCGGCCGGTTTCGGGGCGGTCGTGGTGGCGACGGCCGTGCTCGGGGGCGATGAGGTCCGCGCAGGTGGTCCTGCGGCAGTAGTAGCCACTGTCGTGGTGCTGGTCGTCGTCGTGCTCGACGTCGACGTTGTCGACGTGGTGCTCACCAGAGCGGAGTTGATCAGGACTTCCTCCTCGGCGTGTCGCTCCAAGACGTCCGAGTCGAGAAGCGGGGAGGTCGAGGGGGCCGCTTCCAGCAAGGGAAGGGTCACCGGGGTGGCGAACTCAGGCTCACTCGAAGTCCCGGCCCAGACGACGACCACACCGAGCACCATGGTGGCGACCACGATCAATGCGAGGAGTCGACTGTTCATCGTGGCTCAGTTCGTTCCCGTGGTCGTCGCGGGGGCGCTCAGGCAGGTGATGCCTGACAGCCCTGACGTCATGACGGACCAGCTGATTCCTCGATCCTCGGAGACCCAGACCTGGTCGTCATGGCCGATGTACACCCGTTGTTGATCGGCATCGATGCAATATGTGTTGAGGTTGTCGTCGAACCACTCGGGAAGCCCCGTGGTCACGGGCTCGATGTGGTCCTCCCACAAGGGGCATGTGTAGAGCCGACCCCGCTGGGTACGGGGACCGGTGGACGCCGAGAAGATCACGCGGTCGTCCAAGACTGCCAAGCCGCGGCAGTAATTGGCGTGGAGGCCGTCGGTCCTGAACTCGAAGTCGTGTCCGTTGTGCGACGCGGCGAGACCGTGTGCGGTGGCGGCGAATATCGCGCCTTTCTGAGTGGGGTGGGCAGCGACCTGGTGCACGTCGGCGTCGATGTCCAGTGTGGGTACCGGCCCGGTGTCGTCGTACCGGAGGATGCCTCCCACGTGTACGTTGATGTACAGGGTGTGGTCGGCGTCGAGTGTCATCGAGCGGACGTCGGCGGGCGCTCCCCACGGCGTGTACCAGTTCTCCCGGCCCGGCGCAGAGGCGAAGAACTCGTCCTCGGTCACCTCACCGTCGTCGAGAGCGAACAATCGGGCCTGATCGGCCCCGATCCAGACGGTGTCCGGGCTGGGCTGGATACACAACGACGCAGCCCCGTCGGGCAGGCTGGCGACATGGTCCCCGTCGTTGTGGATTCGTCCCTTGCCGTCGACCGACCACCAACCGGATGCGTCCGTGATGACGTGATTGATTCGGGTCCCGCCTATCACCTGCTCACTGGCTTCGTCCACGGCGAACAAGCCCGCTCTTGTGCCGACTAGGAGAGTCATGCCCGCCCAACCCTACGCGGGGTGCTCAGCTTTCGAGTCGGGAGACGACCTCGGCGATGGGGTACGGGACGGTCGTGGCGGTGTTGGGCACGTCCAGCGGGATCCAGGTTCCCCCAGTTACCCGCCAGCGTGCCGTCCAGTCGTATTCAACGGTCAACGGCACCCCTGCGGGCTCTTTGACCTCATATATGTGGTTGGCGGTCCCGGACGGATAGCCGGCCAGGATCTCTTCGTCCGGCGGATATGTGGTGGTCTCACCGTCGCCCCAATCGACCACGACCGCGTCGACGTCGATCTCGATGTCGAGGGTGGTGGCGCCGCTGGCGATCGACGCCACGTGGTCTTCGGGGACGGTGACGCCGATGAACGTGGTGAGCCCGGTGACACCCTGACCGGGAGTGGGATTCAGCTCAGGTGTCGGTGGATCGTGCACGTAAGACATCACGTAGGCCCACGCATCGGCCGAGGGGTCTGTGGCGGCGGCCGGCTCTGACGTACATCGACGCATGTTGGGCCCGACGACGATGATCCCGCCGGGGATCGTCGGATCGGGGTCGTATGCGATGTCGGCGCTCCCGTCGGCGTACCTGGTGATGAAGAGGTACTCGGTGACTGCCGACGTGAGGTACCAACACGGTCCGCTGGCATCGGTGCCGAGATTGGGGTAGAGGATCGAGGGGACGTCGCTGTCGGAGGCGTAGTCGACGGTCTCGCTGCCGGCGAGTCGGCAACGAGTGATGGTTTCGCGTACTCCGAATTCCGTGATTGACTCCATAGTCCAGCACGAATGAAACTCTTCGGCCCACGCTGGACAGGCACTGCACAGGACTAGGACAATTGCGATTGACAGTCGTCTTCCCACAAGTCGCCTTTGTTCGCCCACTGGGAAATGAACATCCACATGCCATCGGACCAGAGAAAGACGTGGACCCCATCGTTTCGTCCTCCGACAATCGAGGTCGCGTCGACATCCGACCAGACGGCGA
>DASSVE010000057.1:0-38174 GCA_035706345.1 Acidimicrobiia bacterium | reverse complement strand
ATAGCCCCGGGTCTGGGTGACATGGGAGACCGTCTCTTCGGGACCCTGTGACCGAATTCGAGGAAGCGGTCACCGCGGTCATCTCCTCGTTACAGCCGGGTGACGTGGTCACTTATGGGGAGGTGGCGGCCGAGGCCGGGTACCCGGGCGCAGCCCGCGCCGTGGGCACGTTGCTGGCCAGGAGCGAGGGTCTCCCATGGTGGCGTGTGGTCGGGTCCGGTGGCCGGATCCGGACCCCGGTCGAGGCTGGTCAGGCTCGACGCCTCGCCGACGAGGGGGTGCTGATCGTCCACGGGCGGGTGGCCGCGTTCGGCTCAGACTGAGAGACGTCGCCGGGTTTCCTCGACGTCGACTCCCTGGATGAAGAGACGTTTCTGCGCCGAGGTCGCCCCCTTGACGATCGAGACCGCCGCCGGCTTCACCTCCAGCAGGTCGGCGACCGCCTCGATGACTGCCCGATTGGCCTTGCCCCCTTCGGCCGGAGCGGAGACGGCGAGCTTGAGACGGTCCCCCTGGACACCCCGAACCCCGGGCTGCCGCGACCTGGGCTGCACGTGGATGTCGAGATAGACGCCGCCCTCACTGGCTGTGATCACGTGGTCAGGGTACGGACCGAACGTCTGACCGAATCCGTCAACTTGAGTTGACAGGCTCCGGACTGTCAACCTAAGATGACAGTGGTATGGAGCTCGATCAAGTGATCACGACTGCCGAGAGCCCCGATCCGGCCGACGGGTTGCGGGCGGCACAGGTGTTGCGCCGTGTCGCCGAGCAAATCGAGGCCCGGCACGTGGCGGCGGCACGGTTGGCCGGCTGGTCGTGGCAGGAGATCGGAGACGCCCTGGGCGTGTCACGCCAGGCAGCACACAAGAAGCACGGTAAGAACATTGTTTGAGCGATTCAGCAGAGAGGCACGGAACGTGGTCACCGCCGCGGTGGCCGAGGCGGAGCGACGGGGCGACGACCACGTCGGGACCGATCATCTCCTGGCCGGTCTATGCGCCACATCGGACCCATCGATCTCGCCTGTGGGGATCGGCATCGAGGAGCTGAGGACCATCTGGCTCGGGCTCGACCGGGCCGCACTGGAGGCGACCGGGATCCCGATCGATCCCCCCACCGGAATGCCGCGCTCTCGAACAGGTCACATCCCGTTCACGAGTGGAGCCAAGGAAACGCTCACCGCCACCCTCAGGGAGACGCTCGAGCTGGGCAGTCGCAAGCTTGAGCCCGAGCACATCCTGATCGCCCTCACCCTGCGCTCACCACGCGACCCGGCCATCCGTCTCCTCGATGCCGCCGGTCTGAACCCCGACGCAATCAGGGCCGAGGTCATCCGGTCGCTGCGAAAGACTGCCTGACGGCCTGTCCCGGCAACTTGACCGACCGGCCGTTTCGGCACGACACTTCCCATGATCAGACACTTCCTCAACACGTATGACTGGTCACGGCCCGAGCTTCAGGCGATGCTCGACGACGCCCGGACACTGAAGGAGTCGCCGCTGGGCGACGACCTGGCAGGGAAGACGATCGCCCTCCTCTTCCTCAACAACTCCCTGCGGACACGCACCTCGTTCGACGTGGGGGCCTACCAATTGGGCGGGCATGCCGTGGTCCTCTCCCCGACGGGTGGCATGTGGCCGCTCGAGTTCGAGAAAGGGGCCGTGATGCTGGGCGACGCCGAGGAGCACGTCCAGGAGGCGGTCAAGGTGCTGTCCCGCTACTGCGATCTGATCGGGGTCCGCGCCTTCCCCAAGTTCGAGAACTGGGAGGAGGATCGAAAGGACGTCATCCTCAACGCCCTCGCCGAGCACTCCGACGTCCCGGTCATCAACATGGAGACCATCACCCATCCCTGTCAGGAGATGGCGCTGGCCATGGCCCTCCAAGAGCAGTGGGGGGAGACCGACGGGAAGAACTTCCTCCTCACCTGGAGCTATCACCCCAAGCCGCTCAACAGCGCCGTGGCCAACTCGGCCCTCGTCATGGCGGCCAAGTTCGGCATGAACGTGACCCTGCTCTGCCCGACCGAGGAGTTCGTGCTCGACCGGCGTTACCTCGACATCGCCGAATCGGACGTCGCCGCCAACGGCCGGAGTCTCCGCATCACCCACGACATCGACGACGCATATGACGGCGCCGACTTCGTCTATGCCAAGAGTTGGGGCGCCCTCCCCTACTTCGGTCGCTGGCCGGAGGAGAAGCCGTTGCGGGACCGGTTCCAGCACTTCATCGTCGACGAGGACAAGATGGCCAAGACCAACGGGGCCCTGGTCAGCCATTGTCTCCCCATGCGGCGCAACGTGATCATGACCGACGGCGTCTTCGACAGCCCGGCGTGCATCGCCTACCAGGAGGCGGAGAACCGTCTCCACGTGCAGAAGGCGATCATGAAGCGGCTGGTGAGCGGGGCCTGATGGCACCGGCTAGAGACACCCGGCGCACGATCGTCCAACTGCTGTCCAACGTCAGCGACGGCAGGGAGATCCACACCTACCTCCAGAGGTTCTCCCAGCTCGAGGAGACCCGGTTCGCGGTGATCAAGATCGGCGGGGCCATCCTGCGCGAAGGCCTCGAGGAGACCGCCGCCTCGCTCGCCCTCCTGCACACGGTCGGTCTGACCCCGATCGTCATCCACGGGGGCGGTCCCCAGCTCGACGAGAGACTGGCGCATGCCGGGATCGAGACCGAGAAGGTCGATGGCCTGCGAGTCACCACTCCGGAGATCCTGGACGTGGCCCGGCAGGTCTTCACCGAGCAGAACATCAAGCTGGTCGAGGCGATCCGGGCACAAGGAGTCGAGGCCCACGGTCTCACCCAGGGCGTGTTCGACGCCGAGTTCGTCGACGCGGAGCGCTACGGACTGGTCGGTGAGCCGACCTCGGTCCATCTCGACCTGCTCCGCTCCATCGTCAAGTCGGGCGCCATCCCCATCCTGACCTGCCTCGGCGTCGCCCCCGGGGGCCAGATGGTCAACATCAACGCCGACTCGGCGACGCGCATCCTGGTGCACGAGATCCAGCCGATGAAGATCATCTTCCTGGTCGACTCCGGGGGTCTGCTCGACGCGGAGGGCGAGATCATCGACTCGATCAACCTGGCCACCGACTACGACCAGCTCATGGCCGAGGACTGGGTGCACTCCGGGATGCGTCTCAAGCTCGCCGAGATAGAGAGACTCCTCGACGACGCCCCGATGACCACCTCGGTGTCGATCACCTCGCCGTCGGCTCTGGCCCGGGAGCTGTTCACCCACAGCGGCGACGGGACCCTGGTTCGCAAGGGCGAGAAGATCATGAAGCTGACCATCAAGGACGAGGTCGATCGGGACCGGCTGATCCGGCTGATCGAGGACGCCTTCGCCCAACGGCTCGCCTCCGGCTGGTGGGACGAGATCGACTTGCTCGCCGCCTACGTCTCGGAGAGCTATCGGGCAGCCGCGGTGGTCACCCAGTACGACGAGTTCGCCTACCTGGACAAGTTCGCCATCGAGGAGACCGCCCGGGGCGAGGGTCTGGCCCGCACGGTGTGGGACCACATGGTCAAGGACTACCCCGACCTGGTGTGGCGTTCGCGGAGCGACAACCCGTTCAACGCCTTCTACGAGAAGGAATCGGACGGCAGGGTGAATGCCGGGCGCTGGACCGTATTCTGGAAAGGCGTGACCGATTTCGAAGTGATCAGCCGGGCCGTGAAGCTCCTCTCCGACAAGGAGCCCTCTTTCCTGGAGCGTGCCCCAAGTGCCTGACACGCATCGGGTCGGAGTGATCGGGGCGCGGGGCCACACCGGCGCCGAGCTCCTGGCGATCCTGGGTCGCCACCCCCAGGTCGAGGTGGGTCTGGCCGGGTCCCGCGAGCTGGATGGCCAGCCCGTCCCGGCGATCGACGGTCTTCATTTCGAATCGCTCGGACCTGAGGAGGTAGCGGAGCGAGACCTGGACGCTGTCTTCCTCGCCCTCCCCGATGGGGTCGGTGCCCCCTGGGTCGAGGCCATCGACCCCGGAACGGTCATCGTCGACATCTCGGCGGATCACCGCTTCGACGACGCCTGGGTATACGGGCTCCCCGAACTGCAGCGTGAGAAGATCGCCGGGGCGCGACGCATCGCCAACCCGGGCTGTTACGCCACGGTCCTCCAGCTGACTATCGCCCCGTTCGTCGACGACCTGGACGGTGTGCCGACGGTGTTCGGCGTCTCCGGCTACTCGGGGGCGGGCACCACTCCCTCCCCCCGCAACGACCCTGAGAACCTGCGGGACAACCTGATCCCGTATCGGCTGACCGGGCACAACCACGAGCGGGAAGGCATCCGCCATCTCGGTCGCACCGTGAGGTTCATGCCCCACGTTCACCCGGCGTTCCGGGGTCTGCTGGTCACGGCTCACATGCCGCTGCGGTCGCCCACCACGGTCGAGGACGCCCGGAGCCGTCTCCACTCCGCTTACCACCACGAGCCATTGGTGGACGTCCAGGATGAGATCCCCACGTTGAGAGACGGAACAGGGCTCATCGGGGCCCTCATCGGCGGGACCACGGTCAGCGGGGACGGGTTGGGTCTCACGGTCGTGGCAGTGGAGGACAATCTGTTGAAAGGGGCAGCTGTGCAAGCGGTGCAGAACCTGAACCTGGCCCTGGGACTGCCCGAGACAATGGGCATCCTGTGACCCAGGATCCTGCCGGGATCCTCGTCGTCGGGATCGGTGAAGTGGAGGCTCCGCCGGATCGGATGACCATCGACCTGGCCATCTCGCCCCGAGCGGCGTCGGTGGGGGAGGCGGCCGGGATCGCCGCATCCAAGACCACACGTCTACTGGAGACCCTCGCCGGGATGGGCGTCGACGAGTCCAATGTGCGCACGAGCCGCTTCTCCGTGTACCCCGAGTACGACCATCGAGACGGCGGGCCCCGTCTCCTCGGCTACCGGGTCACCAACTCGCTACGGGTGACAACCAACGACCTCGATGGCGCCGGCGCCCTGATCGATGCCGCCGCCCAAGTCGGCGGGGACGACCTCACCGTGGACAATGTCGCCTACACCGTCGGAGACGACACCGCCCTCCGCCAACAGGCTCGGGAGACCGCTTGGGAGAAGGCCAGGGCCCAGGCCGAGCATCTCGCCAGCCTCGCCGGGAGACGGCTGGGCCCGGTCCTATCGGTCGTGGAGAGAACCGGAGGCGAGCCAGGCCCGATGATGCGAGTGGCCGCAATGGCCGAAGCATCCACTCCGGTCGCACCCGGCACGTCCACGGTCCGGGTGATCCTCGAGACCCGGTTCGGCCTCGACTGAGTCAGCGAGTCAATTCCCCGAGCGCGGCGAACCGGAGCATGTGCGCCTGCCCGGCGTGCAGGGCGTACTCGTCGATCATCTTGACCAGGGTGGCGCCGAGTGGCCGGCCATGGCCGCGACCTGGACTATCGAGATCGTCCATGGCCGCAATGGCCCGGTCTGCCGCGTCGACCTCCTCCAGATAGAGCCGGATGTCTTCCTCGACGGTCTCCGGCGACCCGCCGGCGTAGTCGTCGTCGCCATAGGCCTCCACCCGCTCCCCGCCACCGAGACCCCAGGCCAGATAGACGTGCTCCATCTGCTGCATGTGCCGGACCAGGCCGAGCACCGAGAGCTCGAGCGGCGGCACCGACCACATCGAGATCGTCTCGGGGGTCAGGTCCCTGAGCTTGCGCTGGAACTCGTGGCGCTGATACTCGAGCCAGCCGGTCAAGAACTCGCGGAAGTCCGATCCGGGAGTCGGCTCCTCCCATCTGGAGAAGTCCAACCCGTCGAGGATTCCCACGTCAGCGAACCTTGGGATCGGGCAGAGGCGGCGGGCTCGCCGCCGGTGTCCGCTCCAACGCCGCCAGCGCTTCCTCGATGGCACGGTCCAGCTGAGGGTCCCTTTCGGAGAAGTAGTCCGCCGGGGTGTGCACCACCTCGATGTCGGGGTCGACCCCGTGGTTCTCCACTCCCCAGTCCCTTCCCTTGAGCCAGAAGGCATAGCGGGGCTGGGTGATCCCGGTCCCGTCTACGAGGTGGAAGCGGCCGTCGATGCCGATGACGCCGCCCCAGGTGCGTACCCCCACCACCGGGCCGAGACCCAGTGCCTGGCTGGCGGCGTTGATGATGTCCCCGTCGGAGCCGGCGAACTCGTTGGCCACCAGCACCACCGGTCCCCTTGGCGCCGCGTCCGGGTACGGGTCCGGCTCTTCGTAGTGCCGGGCCCTGACCCAGCCGAGCACCTTCTTCGCCAGACGTGACAGGACCAGTTGGCTGGTGTGACCGCCACGGTTGTAACGAACGTCGACTATCAGACCCTCCCGTCGGGCGGCGTGACCCAGGTCCCGGTGCAACTGGGCCCAGCCGGTGCTCTGCATGTCCGGGATGTGGACGTACCCGAGGCGTCCACCGCCGTGCTCCTCGACGTACACCCTCCGTGACCGGACCCAGTCCTGATAACGAAGGACCTCCTCGTCGTCGAGCGGGATCACCACGACCCGGCGGTCGTCGCCGTTGCGTCGCAGAGTCAGCTCGACCGGTTTCCCCGCCGAGCCGACCAGCAGCGGGCCGGGCCCGAGCCGGGGACCGACACGGTTTCCGTCCACGGCCACGATGACGTCACCCACCCTGGCGTCGACACCGGCACCACGCAGCGGGGAGCGGGCCATCGGATCACTTGACTCCCCGGGGAGGATTCGGTCGATCCGCCACCCACCGTCGGCCGGTGAGAGATCGGCGCCGAGGAGACCGAGCCTGCGGCGCTTGTCCCCCGGCTCCTCTGGTGGGATCACGTATGCGTGCGAAGTGTTCAGCTCGCCCACGGTCTCCCAGAGCAGGTCGACCATGTCGTCGTAGGTGCTGAGAGTGGACACCAGAGGCCGCCACCGGGCCACCACCCCATCCCAGTCGACTCCGTCCATGTCCTCGCGCCAGAAGTGGTCGCGCATTATCCGGGCGTTCTCGTCGAACATCTGCAGCCACTCGGCCCGACGGTCGATGTCGAAGCGAAGCCGGGAAAGGTCGACCTTCACGACCGCCGGGTCGTCGTCCTTCTCCGGTCTCCGGTCGGCGGGGGTCACCGTCACCGAGTCCTTGTGCTTGACCACCAGCCGTTTGCCATCCCCGGACACCGCGTAGCTGCCCACCTTGGCGACGACCGTCTCCATGGCCCGCTTCTCGAAGGACCACAGCTGCAGAGTGTCAGGCTTGGGCTCGCCCTCCACCCCCGACCGGCGGCTCCCCAACTGCCCGGTCTCGCCCGCCTCCTGGATCCAGAGCACCCCCGCGGCACAAGTGGACAGACTCCGGTAGTTGCCCGAGGGAACAGGCAAGGGGACCGCCCGGTCCTCTGCGCCTTCCAGGTCGAAGTCGGGACTGGCTTCGGCATCCGACGTCTTCTCGTCCCCGTTCTTCGACTCGTCTTTCTCCGGTGGGCTGATCCGCCAGCCCTCGGCACTGGGCCCGAACGGCGGGGGCTCGGTGGCCGAGATCGGAATCAGCCAGGGCCGGGTGGTGGCAGTGAAGAAGAGACCGAACTCGTGACGGACGTAATCGGGATCGAAGGTCCGCTCCGAGAGGAAGACGATGTGCTTGCCGTCCCTCGTGAACGCGGGGTCGTGGTCGTGGAAGGTCCCGGAGGTGAGGGCCACAGCGGGGCCGTCGCCGCTCGTGTCCATGATCATCAGCTGGTGGAGATGAGCGCCGGTCCGGGCGGGTTGGGACCAGAGCAGATAGCGGCCGTCGGGTGAGAAGCTGGGTGACATCGCCTCACCGTCCCTGGAGTGACCGACCTCCGTGATGGACCCTGCGTCGTCTCCTCCCACGGTCACCAGCCTGACCCGCCCGTCGTGGGAAATTGTGGCGACCCGCTCCCCTGCCGGGTCCGAGGCCATGTGGAGGACCCTGCCCAGAGACCCGGTGGCGATCCGTGTCGGCTCTTCGCCACCGCTGAGACGATGGATCTCGATCGAGTCCTCGCCTTCGGCGTCAGTGACGAAGGCGGTGTACCCGGTCCGGCCCAGGATCACCGGCTCCCGCACCCGGACGTCGGAGGCGGCCACCAGGGCCCGGGCAGGGCCCTCCCGATGGGTCAGCCAATAGGCGTTCCCGCGCCAGGACACGACGCTCCCGTCGGCCCCGTGATCGGGGGCGATGCGGGACAGGTTCTTGGTCGGCACCGCCCGCAGGGGGTCGGGGACCGCCCCCGGCACCGTGATCTCGACTTCCTGCGGCTCTCCCTCGAGGTCGTCGAGGAGGTAGATCCGGCCCCGGCTGTGCCAGACGATGCGGCTGCCGTCTGTGGCGGCGTCACGCACGTACCCCTGTTCGGCCTCTTGATGGGTGAGCTGTCGGGGCTCCCCCGGGTCGGACGCCAGCGGGTCGTCGAGCACCCAGATGTTGGCTTGCTTCCCGGCCTCCGCAGCGGTGCCGGGGAGTTTCGCCCCCCGATCGGAGACGAAGAGGAGCCGATCACCTACCCACATCGGGTCGACCAGGGACGCCGGCTCGCCGGGCAGAAGCTTCACCCACGAACCGTCGCCGGCCCGGTCGATCCAGAGCCGGGGAGCGGTGCCGCCCCGATACCGCTTCCAGTAGGCCGGTGGGCGCGATCCCGGTGTGGACAGCACCACCGGGCCGTCGTCCCGGATGGCCAGACCCCAGGCGGGCCCGTATCGCAGACGCTCGATCGACCCGTCCAGGGAGACCGCCTTCACCACCACGTCTCGCAGGTTCTTCTCCCCGGCGTGGGAGGCCACCAGCACCCGGCCGTCGGCGGTCCACCCGAGGACCAGGGTGTTCTTCGCCCCCCACCAGGTGAGTCTGGTCAGGTCGCCGTCGCCCTCCAGGGCCACCGCGTATGCCTCGGGATGACCGTCCCGGAAGGAAACGAAGGCGACATGGCTCCCGTCAGGCGAGAAACGCGGGGTGCGCACCGGCTGGCGATCATCGGTCAGACGCCAGGCCCGTCCGCCCGTCACCGGGGCCAGCCAGATGTCGTTGGCGGCCACGAAGGTCAGCAGGTCGCCACGCAAGTGTGGATAGCGGAGGTAAGTGCTCACGCGGCCACGATAAACCGCCCGTGCAGAACGGCTACCTTCCAGGAATGACGTACTCAGCGGTCGAGCTGATCGAGATGAAGCGTGACGGGAAGCCGCTGCCCGCCGACGGCATCAGGTGGCTCATCGCCGGTTACACCGACGGCTCCGTCCCCGACTATCAGATGGCGGCCATGGCCATGGCGGTGATGTTCAACGGTCTCGACCGGGACGAGTTGGCGGTCTGGACGTCGGCCATGATGGCGTCGGGCGACATCCTCGACTTCTCCGACATCCCCTATCCCAAGGTCGACAAGCACTCCACCGGCGGGGTGGGTGACAAGATCTCGATACCACTGGCCCCTCTGGTGGCATCGTGCGGTGTGGCGGTGCCGATGATGTCCGGACGGGGGTTGTCCCACACCGGGGGGACCCTCGACAAGCTGGAGTCGATCCCCGGGTTCGAGCCCCGCATCGACAAGGACGAGTTCCGATCGATACTCCAGAAGCACCTGCTCGTCCTGGCCGGGCAATCGGACACGATGGTCCCCGCCGATCGGAAGCTCTACGCATTGCGGGACGCCACCGCCACCGTCCCGTCGATCCCGCTCATCGCCAGCTCGATCATGTCCAAGAAGCTCGCCGAAGGCCTCGACGGGCTGGTCCTCGACGTCAAGACCGGCTCGGGGGCGTTCATGCAGGAGATCGACAAGGCGCGCGAGTTGGCCCGCACCATGGTCGGGATCGGATCCGGCACCGGGGTGGAGACGGTGGCGCTGATCACGTCGATGGACCAGCCGCTGGGCGCCGAGGTGGGAAACGCCAACGAGATCGAGGAGTCGGTTGCGGTCCTCAAAGGCGAGGGGCCCGAGGACGTGACCGAGCTGGTCTACGCCCTCGGCGAGGTCATGCTGGAACTGGCCGGTGTCGAGGGCGGCCGGGACCGGCTGGCGCAGACCATCGCAAGCGGTGCCGCCCTGCAGAAGCTGAAGGACGTGGTCACCGCACACGGCGGCGACGCTTCGGTACTCGACGATCCCTCCCGTCTCGAGAGGGCGGCCCACCACGCCGTGATCGAGGCGCCGTCGACCGGTTTCGTGACCAGATGCGACGCCCGCACGATCGGGATCGCCGCCACCAGGCTCGGGGCGGGACGGGAACGCAAGGAGGACGACGTCGATCACGGTGTCGGGGTCACTCTGCGCGCCAAGGTGGGCGACCGGGTCGAGACCGGCCAGCCTCTTGCCGAGGTCCGGTACAACGACGAGACGAAGTGGGAGAGCCAGAGGGAACGTCTCGCCTCCGCCTGGGAGATCGCCGACACGCAACCGGAGCCCACCACTCTCATCCTGGAGCGCATCGACTCCGCCCAAATTTGAGCATCTGCTCAATAGTTCGCCATCCGGTTACCATCGCCCGACCGACAGCAAGGAGTCATGAGGATGAAGGTCGTCGTCTGTGTCAAGCAGATTCCTGACCCGGCCACTCCGTACACGTTGGAGCCGGAGACGAATCTGCTGGTTCGACCGGCCGAGCAGGTGCTCGACGACACCGACCGTTACGGGGTCGAGATGGGTCTGCAACTGGCCCAGGCCCACGAGGGGACCGTCACCCTGGTCAGCATGGGGCCGACCGGGAACGCCCAGGGGATCCGCCAGGCCCTGGCCATGGGCGCCGACAAGGCCGTGATCGTCGACGATCCGGCACTGCGGGGCGCCGATGCCATAACCACCGCACAGGTGCTGGCCAAGACCATCTCCGAAGAGGGGTTCGATCTGGTGATCTCGGGGACCGAGTCCACCGACGGGTACACCGGAGTGATCCCCCAGATGCTCGCCGAGCTGCTGGAGGCCCCGGCGCTCACCTACGCGACCTCGGTCGAGACAGACGGGTCGGAGATCACGATCCATCGTCAGACCGCTGCGGGCTACGACACGGTGACCGCACGACTCCCGGCGGTGGTGTCGGTCACGGCGGGGGTGGTCGAGCCCCGCTACCCGACCTTCAAAGGGATCATGGACGCCAAGAAGAAGCCCATGGAGACCCGAGGTGTCCCGGAGGGCGTCGACCCGGCCCCCGCCCAGAGAGTCGTCTCGATAACGGCAGCCCCGGAGCGGGAAGCAGGCCGCAAGATCGAGGACGACGGCGAGGCGTACAAGGAGATCATCGACCTGCTCGTCGAGAGGAAGGTGATCTGAGATGGCCAAGATATGGGTGTTCGCCGAGGAAGTCGACGGAGAGCCTTCCCCGCTGGCACTGGAGCTGCTCACCAAGGGCCGCGAGCTGGGTGAAGTGACCGCGATCTATCTGGGCGCCGGTGGCGACACTGCTTTAGCCGCACTCGGTGACTACGGGGCCGCCACCGTCCTCCATGCAGACGCCGGTGACCGTCTCCCCTCTGCCCCGCTGGCCGCGGCGCTCGCCGCCAAGGTCGCCGAGGAGGCGCCCGATCTGATTCTGGGCGGTCAGGCGTACACCGATCGGGACGTAGCCGGGCGTCTGGCGGCACGGCTCGGTGTCGGGATCCTGGCCAACGTGTCCGACGTACGTCTCACCGACGAGGGGGTGGAGACCGACCACGAGATCTTCGGTGGCACCCGCATCGCCACCGCGGTGATGACCAGCAGGCCACACATCGTGCTGGCCCGTCCCAAGGCCTTCACGGCCGAGCCCGCCGGAGGCCCGGCGCCGGCGGTGTCAGCCCTCGAACTCCCCGATGTCGGCGCCGCCGAGGCCCGGATCACCGGGTCCCACGTCGAGGAGCGGGAAGGGCCACAGCTCGGCGACGCCCGGGTGGTCGTCTCGGGCGGTCGCGGCCTGGGCTCTGCGGAGGCCTACGAGTTGGTGGAGAGACTGGCCAAGAAGCTGGGAGCGGCGTCAGGCGCCACCCGCGCCATCGTCGACGCCGGCTGGGTCCCGTACGCCAAACAGGTCGGGCAGACCGGCAAGACCGTCAAACCCGACGTCTACATCGCCGCCGGCATCTCGGGGGCGATGCAGCATCTGGTCGGGATGAAGGACTCGGGGACGATCATCGCCATCAACAAGGACCCGGACGCACCGATCTTCTCGATCGCCGACCTGGGCGTAGTCGGCGACGTCCACAAGGTCCTCCCCCAACTCATCGAGGCGCTCGAGAACCGTTGACGGCGTTGCTATAGCATCAGGTGGCGGAAACCACCCCCTCTTGCTATAGCAACCCCGAAAAGGTCAGTCGGGGTCGCCGCTGTCGGCGGTCTCGAGGATGATGATCTCGCTGGGGTGGTCGACGTCGCCGCTCGGCTCCACGACCCAGAACTCCGACCACGAGCCTGATTCGAGGATGTCAGCGGCCACAGGGCTCCCGGTGAGCTCGTAGTGCGTCTCCACCATGCTCTTCAGGATCTCCTCCTCGCCATCCGCGGCGCGCCGCACCGCGGGAGCGGTCTCGGCGAGCTTGCCCTTGAGCGCCAGGGAGGGGTCCCAGACGAAGGCGGTGCCACCGGTCATCCCGGCGGCGAAGTTGCGGCCCACCTCGCCGAGGACGACCACCACACCGCCGGTCATGTACTCGCAGCCGTGGTCCGAGCATCCTTCGACGACGGCGGTCGCTCCCGAGTTGCGCACCGCGAACCTCTGCCCTACCCGGCCGGCCAGGAAGACCCGGCCCCCGGTGGCCCCGTAGAGGACGGCGTTCCCGGCGGCATGGGGTATGCCCGCGGCTCGCTGCGGCACGACGGTCACGGTCCCGCCCGCGATCCCCTTGGCCACGTAGTCGTTGGCCGTGCCGTGCAGCTCCAGGGTGACCCCGGGACAGAGCCAGGCGCCAAAGCTCTGGCCCGCGGTCCCGTTGAGACGGATGTGGATGGTGCCCTCGGGCAGCCCGGCGTCGCCGTGATGTGCGGTGATCTCGCCCGAGAGCCGGGCCCCGATGGTGCGATCGGTGTTCTGGATCGGGTAGTTGAGCTCGACCCGACCCTGGCCCTTGATCGCGTCGCCTGCGTCCTGGACGATCAGTTCCGAGAGCCTGGAGAACGGAATCGGCTTGTACCCCTCGTGACGACGGCGGCCCTGGGCCCGGACCAGCATGGCGGCGAGGTCCGGCGCCAGGGGATGGGAGCTGTCAGTGGGTCGCAGCAGATCGGCCCGGCCGATGATCTCGTCCATTGTCCGGGCCCCCAAGGAGGCCAGGTGATGACGGATCTCCTCGGCGAGATGACGGAACAACAGGATCACCTGGTCCACCGACCCGGCGTACTTCGCCCTGAGCTGGAGGTCCTGGGTGGCGATCCCCACCGGGCAGGTGTTGAGATGGCACTGACGGACCATCTTGCAGCCGAGGGCGAGGAGCGGGAGGGTCCCGAACCCGAACCGCTCGGCGCCGAGCAGGGCAGCCACGACCACGTCACGCCCGGTGCGCAGTCCGCCGTCGGTCTCCAGGATCACCTTGGAGCGCATGCCCTTCGACACCAGCGCCTGATGGGCTTCGGCGACACCCAGCTCCCACGGCGAGCCTGCGTGCTTGATCGAGACCAGCGGCGAGGCGCCGGTCCCACCCTCGGAGCCAGAGACGGTGATCACGTCGGCGTCGGCCTTGGCCACACCCACCGCGATGGTGCCGACGCCGGGCTCGGAGACCAGCTTGACCGACACCCGCGCCGACGGCTTGAACGACTTGAGGTCGTAGATGAGCTGGGCCAGGTCCTCGATCGAGTAGATGTCGTGGTGCGGCGGCGGCGAGATGAGGGTCACCCCGGGCTTGGTGTATCGGAGACGGGCGATCTCGTCCGAGACCTTGTGCCCGGGGAGCTGGCCTCCCTCGCCGGGCTTGGACCCCTGGGCCATCTTTATCTGGTACTCCTCCGCGGAGTGGAGGTACCCGGGAGTGACCCCGAAGCGGGCCGAGGCGACCTGTTTGATCGCCGAGTTCCTAGAGGTCCCGTACCTGGTCGGATCCTCGCCGCCCTCCCCCGAGTTGGAGAGCCCGCCGATGGTGTTCATGGCCTCGGCCAGGGTCTCGTGAGCCTCCCGCGACAGGGCGCCCAGCGACATGGCCGCGGTCACGAAACGGCGCATGATCCGCTCCGCCGGCTCCACCTCGTCCACCGGGATCGGGGTGACCCCGACGAAGGAGAGGAGATCGCGGACCACTGCCGGCTCCCGGTCCCCGATGGTCTCCAGATAACGGCGCCAGGCCTCGGTCTCACCGGAGCGGACCGACTTCTGCAGGTCGAGGACGATCTTGGGCCCCGTGATGTGGAACTCCTCGCCCCGACGGTGCTTGTAGAACCCGCCCGGGATCGCAGGCCCCTCCTTGTACCGGGCATGGTTGGCGAGAGCCTGGGCGGCGCTCCGCTCGTACCCGATGCCGCGCAGACGACGCGGGGCGTTCCGGAAGGCGCGATGGCAGACCTGCTCGGAGAGACCGATGACTTCGAACAACTCCGACCCGCGATAGGCGGAGAGCGTGCAGATCCCCATCTTGGACATGATCTTGAGCAGACCGGTCTCGAGACCGTCCCGGTAGTTCTCCTGAGCGGTGACCGGGTCGATATCGATCATCCCGGAGCGGGCCAGATCTATCACCTGGTCGATGGCGAGATACGGGTTGACCGCAGAGGCCCCGAAACCGACCAGAGCGGCGATGTCGTGGGAGTCACGGGGCTCGCCGGAGACCACCACCAGGGAGACGTCGCCCCGCACCCCCTCGTCGATGAGGTGGTGGTGCACCGCCCCCACCACGAGCAGGATCGGGACCGGCGCCTCCTCGGCATCGGTCTCCCGGTCTGAGAGAACCAGGATCCTGGCCCCGAGCCGGACCGCGTCGGCAGCCTCGGCGCAGATCTCGTCTATCCGCCGCCTCATGCCGCCGGGCCCGCTGCTGGCGGGCCAGGTGGCGGCGATCCAGTGCGAGAAGAAGCGGCGATCCCCGGAGCGGACGATGGACTCCAGCTCGGCATCGGAGAGGATCGGGCTGGCCAGCTCTATGAGATGCGCCTGGCTGGGAGCGTCCTCGAGGATCGAGCCCCTTCGACCCAACTGGATGCGCAGGGACATGACCAGACGCTCCCTGATCGGGTCCATGGGCGGGTTGGTCACCTGGGCGAACATCTCGTGGAAATAGCGGGTGAGCCGCCGCGGCCGCTCGGCGAGCACAGCCAGACCGGTGTCGTCGCCCATCGAGCCGGTGGGGATCGAGCCCTGTGCCATCGGGGACAGGATCAGACGGCGCTCCTCGGCCGTGTAACCGAACACCCGGGTGAGTGCGCCGGCATCGAAGCGATCGTCGTTGTGCGGGTCGAATGGCGCCTGGATGTGCAGGGTCTCGGTGTTCACCCAGTCGGAGTAGGGCAGGGCCCGGGCCAGCCGGTTCTTGACGTCGGCCGACTTGACCACCTCGCCGGTGATCCCGTCGAAGAAGATGACCTGCCCAGGGCCGAGCTGACCCGTCTCCAGCGCCTTCGACTCCTCCTCGGGGCACACCCCGGCTTCGGAGGCGACGATCACCACGTCGGGCGTGATCGTCCATCTCGCCGGGCGCAGGCCGTTGCGGTCCATCCCCGCCAGCAGCGAGACGCCGTCGCTGGCGGCGATGGCGGCGGGACCGTCCCAGGGCTCGGTCAGGAAGGCGTGGTACTCGTAGAAGGCGGTCAGCTCCGGGGACAGGTCGCTGACGTTCTCCCAGGCCGCCGGGATCAGCATCTCCTTGACATGGGGCAGCGACCGCCCGCTTCGGATCAGCAACTCGAAGACGTTGTCGAGACTGGCCGAGTCGGACAGATCGGGCTGCAGGAAGGGGAAGACGTCGGGGAGACGGTGGCTCCACACACCGGGGGTGGCGCCTCGCTGTCTCGCCTCCATCCAGGCCCGGTTCGCCTGGATGGTGTTGATCTCCCCGTTGTGAGCCAGGATTCGGAAAGGCTGTGCGTTGTCCCAACTGGGGAAGGTGTTGGTGGAGAAGCGCTGATGGAAGATGGCGAAGGCGGTCTCGAAGTCCGGGTCGCGCAGGTCCCAGTAGAAGTCGGCGATCCGGGAGGCGGTGAACAGCCCCTTGTACACCACCGACCGGCTGGAGGCGGAGGGGATGGAGAGACCGGGGTTGGCCTCCCGCTCCATCCGCTTCCGGGCCAGGAACAGGGCCCGCTCGAACTCCTCGCCGACCATGTCCGAGGTGACCACGGCCTGTTCGATCAGAGGCAGCACCTCGAGGGCGTGCTCCCCGAGGACGGTCGGATCGATCGGGACCGAGCGCCACATGATCAGACGGATGCCCTCGGCTTCCAGGGCCTCGCCGATCAATGATCGGGAGACGGCGGCATCGTCGGGGGGCAGGAAGCACATCACCAGACCCACCCGCTCCGGTGCGATGTCCTTCCCCCGCGCCAGCAGCTCGCGTGCGATCAGCTTGTGCGGGATCTGGGTGAGCAGGCCGGCGCCGTCTCCGGTGCCGTCTGCCGCCTTGGCCCCGCGGTGGTCGAGCCTCTCCAGGCACTCGACGGCCAGCCTCGTGAGCCGGAAGGAGGGGACCCGGTCGCGGGCAGCGATGAACCCGACGCCACAAGCGTCGTGCTCACGTCCGATCTGTATGCCCGTCGGCGTCATTGGGTCTCCCCGAGAAGAGAACCGAGGATCTTAGGGGCTGGCTAGTCCCCGAACATCATCTCTCCCGCCTCGATCGGCACTTTCAGCCAGTTCTCGATGGGCGGGAGCGGGCAGGAGTAGCCGTCGCTGTAGACGCACGACGGGTTGTACGCATAGTTGAAGTCGACGGTGACGGTGCCATCCCCGTTCGGCTCGACGTCGAGGTACCGGCCGGCCCCGTACGTGGTGTCACCCGATGTCTGGTCGCGGAACGGGATGAAGTATCCCGGATGGCCCGTGGAGTAGAGGGTCAACTGCGCCGGCTGGCCGCCCACTTCGAAGTTGACCCGCCCCTTGCGGTGGTAGGTCTTGACCCGGTCGTCGGAGGTCGGGAACTGGACCTCGGCGCCGTCGCCGGGCTCGATCGGGACCGTGAACACCAGATCGGGGTTGGGTGGGAAGTAGTTCAGCCCCTCGAAATCGTGACGGTCGGCGTGGTCCAAGGGCGAGTCGTGCCCGTGACGGAAGTACTCGTCCTTGACGGCGCGGAATTCGAGGAGGTCTATGTCTCGCATCCGGCCGAAGCTACCGCGCTCAGAGATCGAAGCGGTACGGCAGCAGTTCGTCCAGTGTGTGCTCCCGCACCTCGGAGCCCTCCCCGGCGGTGACGATCACACGATCCACGTCGAACTCCGACATGATCTGACGGCAACGTCCGCACGGGTAGGCGCCGTCGGTCGTGGCGGCGTCGATGCAGGCCACCACCACCGTGTCGATCTTGCGCACCCCGGCCGCCACCGCAGTGTTCACCGCGGTCGCCTCCGCACAGGTCCCCGACGGGTAGGCGGCGTTCTCGACGTTGGCGCCCGTGAACACCTCTCCGCCGGCGCCGATGACCACCGCCCCCACCCGGAACCCCGAGTACGGGACGTAGGCGCGCTCGGCGGCGGCTCGCGCCATTTCGACAGCTTCCATCGCGTCCATGATCACTCCAACAACGAGTCGACGAAGCCATCCGGGTCGAACTCGACGAGGTCGTCGACACCCTCCCCGACACCGACGTACTTCACAGGCACCCCGAGACTCCGCTCGACCGCGATGACTATCCCGCCCTTGGCGGACCCGTCGAGTTTGGTGAGCACGATCCCCGAGACCGGGACTGCGGCGGTGAACTCCCTCACCTGGGCCAGACCGTTCTGACCTGCGGTGGAATCGAGGACCAACAGGACCTCGTCGACACGGTCGCCCCCGGCCACCCTGTGGATCTTCTGCAGCTCGGCCATCAGGTTCTTCTTGCCGTGCAGTCTCCCTGCGGTGTCGATGATGGCGACATCGACCTGACGAGCCCGCGCCGAGTCCAGCGTGTCGTGAGCCACGGCCGCCGGGTCGCCTCCCTCCTGACCGGTCACCACCGGGACCCCGATCCGCTCCCCCCACGCGGCCAGCTGCTCCCCGGCGGCGGCCCGAAAGGTGTCGGCGGCGCCGAGCACCACAGTTCTCCCCTCCCGACCGAGACGATGCGCAAGCTTGGCGATGGTGGTGGTCTTGCCGGTGCCGTTGACCCCGACCACGAGGATCGTGGCCGGAGACCCGTTCAGATCGAGGGCCCGTTCCCTTCCCGCCAGCTCCTCTCTCAGGGCGCCACGCAGTGCGGCCCAAGCCTGGTCGACGTCCTCGGGCCGGGTCTGGCGCACCTTCTCCACGATGACGTCGGTCGCCTCCACCCCGACATCGGCGGCGAGAAGGGCGGTCTCCAGCGACTCCCAGGCATCCTCGTCGAGACCACCGCTCCAGGCCCGTCTGATCGCGGCTCCCAGCGGGGAACGGGAGGTCCGGGTCGGGACCGTCTTCGTGTCGGAGAGAGACGGCTCGGGCTTTCTGCGCCACAGGAGAAGACCGACGACCATGAGCACGACCACCACGACACCGGCGGCGATCAGGATCTCTGGCTGCATCTTCCGAGGCTAGGCGACGTGCTCACCGGCCATCGCCGGGCGCATCTCCTTGCGGAGTGCCTGTGAGGAGCCACCCGGCTCCATGGTGACGCCGTAGAGGACGTCGGCGGCTTCCATGGTCTGCTGCTGGTGGGTGACGACGATCAGCTGGGCGCGTTGGCGGAACTCGTCCACGATGCGGAGGAACCGGCGCAGGTTGGCGTCGTCGAGAGCCGCCTCGACCTCGTCGAGAACGTAGAACGGGCTCGGCCTGGCCTCGAAGACGGCGAACAGGAATGCCAGCGCCGCCAGGCTGCGCTCGCCACCGGAGAGAAGGGTCATCTGTGACACCTTCTTGCCGAGAGGCTGGGCGTCGATCGACACGCCGGAGCGGGGGTCTTCGGGGTCGACCAGCCTGATCCGGCCCCGACCACCGGGAAACAGGACCTGGAAGTACTTCTCGTACGCCGCGGCCACTTCCGTGAAGGCCGTCTTGAAACGGGTCTCGATCTCGTTCTCCAGGGCCGTGATCACCTTGCGCAACTCGGCACGGGAGCTCTCCACATCGGCCATCTGCTCGGCGAGGAAGTCGTGACGCTCCTCGAGCTCCCGGTACTCACGGGCGGCCAGGGGGTTGATCGGCCCGAGACGCTGCAACTGGGCGAGGAGGTTCTCCATCAGCGTCTCGAGATCGGTGTCCTCGGGCAGGTCCGGTCGTGACGCGGTCATGGCGGCGTCGACATCGGCGTCGGCGTCACGACGGATGGACTCGGCCACCGCCTCCCGACGCAGACGGAGCTCGGTCAGGCGAATGTCGATCTCGGCGATCCGTGCCCTGGCGCCGGCGATCCGCTGCGAGCAGTCGTCGTGCTCGGTCCGGACCCTGTCCAGCTCGGAACGGACCTCGGTGTTGTGCTCTCTGAGCCGGGCCTGGCGTTCCCGGAGCTCACCGAGCCGGCGCTCCAGTGCGGTCACCGTGCGCCGGGCCAGACCGGCCACTTCCTGGAGCCGGACCGGGTCCACGTTCTCGACGACCCCGAGGTCGAGACGGCCCAACTCTTCGGTGATCTTCTCCTGTCTGTCGAGCAGGAGGCGCTCCCGTTCGACCACTGCCCGCAAGCCGGTGGCGGCCTCCTGCCACTCCGAACGGGCCTGCTCACGGTCGACGGCGATGCCCAGGCGACGGGCCTCCATCTCCTCCCAAACGGCGAGCCGCTCCGACTCCTCCCCTTCCAGGGCCTCGAGACGACCCCTGAGAGCTTCGAGACGCGCCGTGTTGGCCCCGATGGCGTCGTGGAGGGCCCGGCGACGGTCCTCGAGGCGTTCCCGCTCCTCGGCGAGGCTCCTCAACGAGGAGTTGATCCGGCTCATCGCCTCGGACAGACCGGCCAGACCGCTCTCGGCCTGCTCCAGCGTCTCGAGGGCCTGACGCTCCTGCTCGCGGGTCCGGTCGAAGTCCCGCTTCGCCGCGGTGTGGATCGACACGGCTCGAGCGAGGTTTGTCGAGGCCTGCTCCACCGCGACCTCTGCGCTCTCCAACATGGCCGATCCCACCCCGTCGGGATCTGCGATGCGGACGCCGGCGACCGAGATGAGATCGCCTTCGGGGGTGACGGCACGAAGACTGGGATGGCGCGAGACGAGGTCCCAACCGGCGCTCCAGCCCTCCACCAGCACCACGTCGCCCAGGAGCCGGGAGGCGAGACCGGGATGCCGACCCGGGCCGAGACGATCCACGAGGGCTTCCAGACCGAGGGCGGCTGCGACCTCGCTCGCCGGTGTGCTGGACTCGGAGACCGAGGAGACCACGGCGACCGAACCGCCACCGGCGCCCTTGACCAGCCCGACCGCTCTATGGGCAGACCCGGGGTCCCGGAACGCAACGGAGTCCGCCCATTCGCCCAGGGCGGCGCTCACGGCCGCTTCCAGCCCTTCCGGGATGTCCAGTTGGGAGGTGAGCGAGCCCAGGGTCCCCGGGGCCGTCTCGACTCTCTCCCGGGCGGCCGTGTCGAACCTCGATTGCAGCGCCGCGGAGATTGCCTCCATGCGCGCCCCGGCCGATGCCAGCTCGATCCGCGCCTCTTCCAACGTCTGCTCCGCCTCCGACCATCGGTCCTGGGTGGCAACGCGTGACCGCTTGGCGTCCTCGTAGACGGATTGGAGGGCGCCGAGATTGGTGTCCATATCCTGGATCTCGGCGTTGATCCTCCCGATCTCGGCCTGCTCGTCGTCGGTCTGCGAGCTGACCACCTCGATGCGGTGAACCACCCGCTCCATCTCCCGCCCATCCCGGTCCAGGGACGACTCGAGGGCGCTCATCTCGCCGCGGACGGCGGCAAGGGCACCCTCCGGCGAGAGGGAATTCTGGGTGGCGAGGGCGCGCTCCTCGTCCTCGAGACGGCGGAAGGCGGCCTCAGCCTGCGTCGCCCGGGCCTCGGTCCGGCCCCGGTCGACGGCGATGGCCGCCAACTCCTCTTCGATCTGCGCCGCCTCTTCGTCGAGGTCTCTCCGCCGCTCCACCGCGGCCTCGCGGCGCCCGGAGAGAGCTTTGCCCCTCTCCACGGCCACCGATGCGATCCGACGCAATCTTTCGGCGGTGGTCTCGAGAACGGCGGCCGCGGTCGTGTCCCGGTCGAGATCGGACCCGACGACACGGGCCGTCTCGGTCAGCTCTTCGAGCGATGCGGACAGTGTCTGCAGAAGGGCCTGGTCGACCTCCATCCGTTCGCTGAGGACCGACTTCTCCGAGACGGCAACCGTCAGCTCCCGGTCCAGGTCGGCCAGCTCACGGCCACCGAGATAGAGACGGAGCTGGGTGACCTGTGACTTGAGACCGTCGTATTGCTCGGCGGCCTTGGCCTGTCGGCGCAGCGGTCTCATCTGACGGTTGATCTCGCCCAGGAGGTCCTGCAGCCTGACCAGGTCCTCGTCGGTGCGCTCCAGCCGTCGCTCGGCGCGCTCCTTGCGCCGACGGTGTTTGAGGATCCCGGCCGCCTCCTCGATGACCGCCCGATGCTCCTCGTCAGAGGCGCTCAGCACCCGGCCGATCTCGCCCTGTCCGATGATCACGTGCTGATGGCGTCCGATACCCGAGTCGGAGAGAAGGTCCTGTATGTCGACCAGCCGGCAACCCACCCCGTTGAGCTCGTAGTCGCTCGAGCCGTCCCGGTAGAGCCGCCGGGTTATCGCCACCTCGTCGAGATCCAGATCGATCTGACGCTGCTGGTTGTCGATCACCAGCGTGACCTCGGCTTTGCCCAGTGCCGGCCGGGTGGCGGTACCGGCGAAGATGACGTCCTCCATCTTGGGCGTGCGCAACGACTTGGTCGATTGGGTGCCGAGCACCCAGGAGAGGGCGTCGACCAGGTTGGACTTGCCCGAGCCGTTGGGCCCGACGATGACGGTGACCCCGGGCCGGAACTCGAGCCGGGCGCGGTCGGCGAACGACTTGAACCCGGCGATCTTCAATGACTTGAGATACACGGCTTGTTACCTGGAGAATGACACCGTTGTGATTGCCGGGTCAGGCTAACGCCCTGGTGCGGAATCGCCTGCTTTTCCGAGCGGCTCTTGGCGTCTCACCGCAGGTTGGATGAAGAAATCGGTGAGGTTGGGGTCGGGCGCCACCACATCGCTCTCCACCCCGACCACCCGGGACGCGGGCGGTCCGATCCACATCCAGTCGAGCAGGCGATTGACGTTGTCATCGTCCCCCTGAGCGAACACCTCGACCCTCCCGTCCGGGAGGTTGCGCACCCACCCCACGAGATCGAGGGCCCTGGCCCGTTGACGGCACGCCTGCCGATACCCGACGCCCTGGACGGCTCCCGACACGAGCACGTGCACTGCCTTCACGCCCGGCGCTCCGGCTGGCATCCGGGGCAGAAGTGACTCGACCGGTTCCGGATCACGACGCGCCGAATGGCGGTGCCGCACACCGGGCACGGTTCCCCTTCCCGGCCGTAGACCCCCAGCCTGTCCAGGTTCTCCCCGGCCTGGCCGTCAGGGAGGAGATAGGCCAGGTCGTCGAGCGTGGTGCCGCCGTTCTCGAGGGCCACGGCGAGGACCTCGCTCACCGCCTGGAGAAGCCGGGCCAGGTCGTCGTGGGTGAGGTCGCCGCCCGGTGTGAGGGGGTGGATCCCGGACTTGTGCAGGGCCTCGTCGGCGTAGATGTTCCCCAGGCCGGCAAGCGGCCCCTGGTCGAGGAGCAGGGCCTTGATCGGCGCCTTCCGGCCGTGGAGCCGGCGAGCCAGGTCGGCGACGTCGGGTGGCGAGGACAAGGCATCGGGCCCGAGACGACTGATACCGGACCGCTCCAACTCGTCCTCGTCGTAGACGGCGACGAAGCCGAAAGTGCGCGGGTCGATGAACCGGACATCGGTGCCGTCGTCGAGCCTGGCTTTGAAGTGGGTGTGCGGGACCTCGGGACCATCCCCCACCGCCCAGCGGCCCGACATCCCGAGATGGGCGACCATGACCTGACCATCGTCGAGATGTATCTCGAGGAACTTGCCCCGTCTCCCCACGGCCTCGACCCGACGACCCTGGAGACGCCCAACCACCTCTTCGGGGGAGCTGTTGTGACGGGCGGTGCGCAGATGGCTGACCTCGACCTGAGCGAAGACATGCCCGAGCAGGGCCGTCTCGAGATGACGACGTGTGATCTCTACCTCCGGCAGCTCGGGCAGTTCGGTTCTCCCAGCATCAGGACGGTTACCGTACCCCCTGCCAATGGTCATAGTTCCTCGCCAGTTCGGGCAGGTGCTCACCGACGCTATGAACGGTCTGACCGCGGTGTGGAAGACCCTGGCGGTACCCGCCCTGATCGTCTCCGTGCCGGCGAGCATCGCCACCATCGTCGCCTTCGGCGCGTTCGGTGGCGCCGACTTCCTCGACCTGGTCCTGAACGACCCGGCCCGTCTCCAGGGCCTGCCCCGGGAGGTGATCTGGGAGCTGGCCCGGCCCTTCTACGTGGCCGCCGGCGTGGCCGTGCTCCTCCAGTTGCTCGGCGGGGTGTTCGTTGCCCTGGCCAGCCACAGCGCGGTGGCAGCGTCCCTGGCCGGGAAGCCACTGACGGCCGGAGAGGCGACCAGGCGGGCGTTGCGACGCTATCCCACGGGTGTGATCTCGGCCATCCTCATAGTCGGTGCGGTCCTACTCCTGATGAGTCTCGGTGCCTTCCTCTGGCTGGTCCCGGCCCTGTCGGTGGGCACACCCAATTCGGCCAGCGTGCTGGTCGCCCTTGCCCTGCTGGCGGTGGTGCTCGGCCCCGGGATCTGGGTGGCCGTGTCGGCCTCCATGACCACGTCGGCAGTCGCCATCGAGCGTTCCGGGGTCCTCGCCTCGATCCGCAGGAGCATCCAATTGGTGCGCGGCCGCTGGTGGCCGACGGCGGGCTTCCTCCTGATGGTGGGTCTGCTCGGTGGCATCGCGATCCAGCTGATCCAGCTCGTGGCGCTGCCCCTGGCCGCCATGGGCGGGGCCGGCGCCGGCCTGAGCATCGCCTCGGGTCTCGGGATCCTCTGTCAGGGGCTGCTGATGGCGGCGATCACGGCCATGTACACCCACTGGTACGTCGACCTGCGGGCGAGGAAAGAGACCCTGTCTACCGAGACGTTGGCCTGAGCCGGTCCAGGGCCTCCCGGGCGGCTGCCTGCTCCGCCTCCTTCTTGGAACGCCCCTCTCCGGTGCCGAGATGGGCTCCCTTGACCGACACCCGGGCCCGAAAGCGACGGTCGTGGTCGGGACCGCTCCCTTCGACCGCGTACTCCGGCCGGGCCCCGTCCCGGGCAGTCAGTTCCTGGAGACGGGTCTTGTAGTCCTTCACACCGGGGGCCTTGGCCCGCTCCACCACCCGTTCGGCCCAGAGCGCGGTGACCACCTCCCGGGCCCGCTCCAACCCGGCGTCGAGATAGACCGCCCCGATCAAGGCCTCGACGGCGTCGGCGAGGATCGACTCCTTCTCCCGTCCCCCGGTGGCTTCCTCACTGGGGGCCAGTTCGACGTGAGCTCCGACGTCGAGTTGGCGGGCCACCTCCGCCAGTGTGCCCCGGCTGACCACAGCGGCCCGGACCTTGGCCATCTGGCCTTCGGCCAGGTGGGGGTAGGACTCGTACAGGAGGTCGGTCACGACCAGTTGGAGAACGGCGTCTCCCAGGAACTCGAGTCGCTCGTTGTCCCGGCGGGAGGGGTCTTCGGAGCTCACCGACCTGTGGGTCAGAGCCAGCCGCAGCAACGACGGCTCGGCGAAGGTGTGACCGAGCCGTTCTTCGAGGCTCATGAGAGGGCGGCTGCGATGCGCCCCGGGAGGTCCCTGTCGGCACTGTCGCCCGCCATGACCAGGGCGTTGGCGATGGCACGTCGGCTGGAGCTGCCGTGGGCGATCAGAGCGGTGCCTTTCACCCCCAGCAACGGGGCGCCTCCGTATGTCTCCCAGTCGACCTTCTCGCGCACCTGCATGAGAGCCGGCATGACAGCCGCCTGGACGTCCCCGGGGAGACTGGCCAGAGCCTCCAGGAAGTAGGTGCCGATCATCGAGGCCGTCCCCTCCGTCGTCTTCAGGAACACGTTGCCCGTGAAACCGTCGGTGACGATGACGTCCACTTTGTCGGTCGCCACGTCGCGACCCTCGATGTTGCCCACGAACTCGACCGGGCCCGCCTCGATCAGGTCGTACGCAGCCCGCTCCAGGTCCCGGCCCTTGCCCTTCTCCTCGCCGATCGAGAGCAGCCCGACCCGGGGCGGGTCGGCGCCGAGGAGCTCGTGGGCGGCGACCGAGCCCATCACGGCGAACTGGGCCAGTTGCTCGGGCTTCACCTCGGGGTTGGCCCCGGAGTCCAGGACCAGTGTGGGTGTGCCCGGAGTGGGGAAGATGGTGGCTATCGCCGGTCTGGAGACACCAGGGATCCGGCCGATGACGATGGCCGCAGCAGCCATGGCGGCTCCCGTCGACCCGGCGGAGACGAACCCGTCGACCTCACCGGAGGCGACCAACCTGGCGCAGACGGATATCGAGGCCTGCGGCTTCTCCCGCAGGGCCCGGGAGGGGTCGTCCGCCATCCCGATGACCTCCGGGGCGTCGACGACGGGGATGGACACCTCGTGTTTGCCCAGCTCGCGCTCGAGGACCTCGCTGCTCCCGACCAGCACCATGTCGACTCCGCGTGCGTGGGCGTCGACCGCGCCGGCAACCGTCTCCACAGGGGCGAGATCACCCCCCATAGCGTCGAGGGCGATGCGGGCCAAGGCCTCAGTCGGTCTCTAGGACTTCGCGGCCGGCATAGGTGCCGCACTCACGGCAAGCGCGATGGGGAAGCTTGGGCTTGCCGCACTGCTCACAGGCCACCGTGCGGGGCGCCTGGACCTTCCAGGCCGCCTTGCGCTGACGTGTGCGTGAGCGCGACATCTTCTTCTTGGGCACCGCCATCGGGGAGCTCTCCTCGATCGACTAGGAATCAAACAGATCTTTGAGGACGGCGAAGGGAGAGTCCGATTCCTCTCCGTGGCCGTCGCACGGGTCTCTATTCAAGTCGGTTCCGCAGATTGGGCAAAGTCCCCTGCAGTCGGGACGGCACAGAGGGACGGCCGGCATGGCCAGGGCCAACTCGTCCGTGGCCGGGCCGGTCAGGTCGACCTGGCGGTCGAAGATGGCGTATCCGTCCTCGTCGGGGATGCGGGCGAAATGCTGGCTGCCCCGTGCCGTGATCTCGGCGTCCCACTCGAGGAGACAGCGGACACACTGATGGTGTGCCGTGGCTCTGGACTCGAAGTCGGCGATGACGCCGTCCACGGTCCCGCGCACCACACCTTCGACCTGCATCGGGCCGGCAATGGTCACCTCGCCGAGACGCAGCGAGACCGGGTGGGACCCACTGACCGATCGGGTGGCTGAGGGGTCACCGATCAGGTCGTCGACGTCGACGATCAGATTCGTGCTCACACCCCGATTTTACGAAGCGGGCGCCGGCAATCCTCTAGATGGGGACTTCCGGTGGCCTCGGCCTGGCCTGGTGGAACTCGTCCCTCGATGCCTTCACCTGTGAGGTGAGCTCGATGAGCAGATGCTCCAGACGCTGCAGCTTGCGCTCGATCTCGTCCTCGGTCTCGAGACGAAGCCGGCGGGCGTCGCCTTCGGCCCGGCGCACCAGGATGTTCGCCTCTTCCACCGCCTCGGCGACGATGTTCGACTCGGCCACCAGGGCATCGGCCTCGCGGCGGGCGTTGTCCACGATCTCCCTGGCCTTCTCGTTGGTCCGGGAGATGAACGCCTCGCGCTCACGGACCATCCAACGGGCGGCACGAAGCTCGTCGGGCAGCCCGGCGCGCAACGTCTCCAGCTTGGTGAGGAAGACCTCCCGGTCCACGAGGGCGTTGGAGGAGAGAGGCATGGTCTTGGCCTCGTGGAGACGGACGATCAGGTCGTCGACGATGTCGAGGATGTCCTCCATCTCGGTCTTGGCGTGGGCGCCGGTGTGGATCTCCACCGGGTCGACGACGTCGATCACCATCTCGGGGTCGGTGCGGATGTCCTGGGTCATGACAGCTTCTCCTTGAGTGCTTTCTCCACCACATCGGGGACCAGTCCGCCCACTGACCCGCCTAACCGTGCGATTTCCTTCACCAGCGAAGAGGAGATGAATCGGAACTGGGGACGCGTCGCAACGAACAGTGTCTCCATCCCGGTCATGTGATGGTTCATCTGCGCCATCTGTGTCTCGTACTCGTAGTCCTCGACCGTCCTCAAGCCCTTGATCACCGTGTCGGCGCCCACCTCGCGCACGTGGTCCACCAGCAACCCGTTGAACGAGGTGACCTCGATGTCGTCCCCGAAGAGCTCGCTGAGCATCCGGGCACGCTCGTCCGGGGTGAACATCGACTTCTTCGACGGGTTGTCGATCACGGCGACCACCACCCGGTCGAACAGAGGTATCACCCGCCCGATCACATCGGCGTGACCGTTGGTCGGGGGGTCAAAGCTCCCCGGGCATAGGGCCGTCGTCATCGTCTTCTAACTTCTCGTATCTGATGATTCTGGTATCCCCATAGCGTTTTTCTGCGGCAACTCGCCAGGTTTCGGGGGGATTGGGCACTCGATCGAGATGACGTCGCGACACCACGACCACCGCACCGGGGTGGAGGAGACGGTCCAGGGCGGCGAGATCACTCTCGAGATGCTCCGTCGGCTGCTCCCAGGGCGGGTCGATGAAGACCAGGTGGAAACGATGGTTGGCCCGCTCGAGGTAGTCACGGACCGAGGCGTCGATCACCGTCCCCCCTAGATCGAGTGTCTTCACGTTGTCCCGCAACGCATGCAGGGCCTTGCGGGCGTTCTCCACGAATACTGCCGACTCGGCCCCGCGGGAGAGCGCCTCCAGACCGAAGGAGCCCGACCCGGCATAGAGATCACCGACGATGGCACCGACCACGAAGTCGCCGAGCGACGAGAACAGAGCCTCCCGGACCCGGTCCGTTGCCGGCCTGGTCCCCTTGGTCTCCGGAGCCTTCAGCTTCCTGCCCCGGGCCGAGCCGGCGATGATCCTCATCAGCTGACGAAGAGCCAGTCGACCACGTCGCCGAGCATGGCGGTCACCTCTTCCCTCAGCTCGGGAGACCCGGAGAGGGTCGGATCTGCGGCGACGAGTGCGAAGGCGTCGCGACGCGCCACCACGAGCAGGTCGAAGTCGGACAGGATGTCGGCCAGCCGCAGGTCTTTGACCCCCGACTGGCGGGTCCCGAACACCGTTCCTTGCCCCCTGATCCGAAGATCCTCTTCGGCGAGACGGAACCCGTCGTTGGTCTCGACCATGGCGGCGACCCGCTGCTCTCCCTCGGTGGTGGTCGGGTCGGCGAGGAGGAGACATACACCGGGATGCTCCCCGCGGCCCACCCGACCCCGGAGCTGGTGGAGCTGGCTGAGACCGAAGCGATGGGCGTCTTCGACCACCATCACCGTGGCGTTGGGCACGTCGATGCCGACTTCGATGACCGTGGTCGCCACCAGGACGTCGATCTCGCCGGCCCGGAAGGCCGCCATCACCGCCTCCTTGTCCTGGGATCTCATCTGCCCGTGGATGAGCCCCACCCGGATGTCGGGGAGGAGGGCCTCGAGACGCTCGTGCTCGGCGGTTGCCGACGCCGCCTCCACCTTGGCGCTGTCCTCGACCAGTGGACAGACGACGAACGCCTGACGCCCGGCGGCCACCTCGCTGCTCACCAGGTCCCAGGCGACCCCCTCCTCGGCTCTCGAGATCAGCCGGGTGCGGACCGGGGCCCGCCCCGGGGGCATCTCGTCGATGATCGAGACGTCGAGATCGCCGTACAGGGTCATCGACAGGGTCCTCGGGATGGGTGTGGCGGTCATGATCAGGAGGTCCGGCTCGGCGACGTCTGCTTTCTCCTTCAACTGGACCCGTTGCGACACCCCGAAACGGTGCTGTTCGTCGACAACGGCCACTCCGAGACGGGCGAACTCCACCCCCTCCTGGATGAGGGCGTGGGTTCCCACCACCAGGTCGACCTGGCCCGAGACGATGTCGGCCTCCAATTGGGCACGGCTGATGTTCGGGTCGTAGTTGCAGATGGCGTTCGAACCGGTGAGCAGGCCGATGTGCACCGCCGGTCCGTCACCTGCCTCGGCGAAGAGGCTCTCCATCCCGAGATGCTCGCCACCCAGGCCCGGGGACAACCCGGCCACCGAGAGCAGGTCCCGCATCCCCAGGTAGTGCTGCTCGGCGAGCACCTCGGTGGGGGCCATTAGTGCCCCCTGCCACCCGCCCTCGATCCCGCTGAGCAGGGTTGTCACGGCTACCACGGTCTTGCCCGATCCCACCTCGCCCTGGAGCAGACGATGCATCGGGTGACCGGCCCGGAGATCGTCGTCGATCTCCCCCATCACCCTCTTCTGCGCCGCGGTGAGCTGGTACGGGAGACCGGCGACGAATCGCTCGGCCAACTCGCCGGTGGGCTCGTGCCGGATGCCGACGGAGCTCTCCATGAGATGTCGTTTCCGCATCGCCAGCGCCAACTCGAGACGGAACAACTCGTCGTACACGAGCCGTCTCCGCGCCGGGCCCACCTCGTCGACGCTCTCCGGGAAGTGGATGGCCTGGAACGCCTGATCCCTCTCCATCAGGCCGTTGGCCGCCTTGAGCTCGGTGGGGACAGTGTCGTCGATGGGCCGGGACCGGGTCAGGGCGTTGTGGATGGCCCGGCGAAGATGGCCCGGGCCGACCCCGCCCGCGGTGGGATGGACCGGGACCACCCGGCCCACGGTGAGACCCTCGAGCCCGCGAGACAGGACATCGACCGCAGGAGTCTTCATCTGCAATGCACCCCTGAAGCTCTCGACCACACCCGAGAGGGCCACCTCGTCGGCGTTCTTCAACTGGTTGACCAGATAGCTCTGGTTGAACCAGACCGCCTTGATCCGGGCGCTCTCGTCCTCGACCACCGCCTCGATGATCTGGAGATTCCGTCTCGGGCGCTTCTCCCTGACACTCTCGACCCTGCCGATGATCGTGACCTCGGTGCCGATCGGGATCTGGGCGATCGGAACCTGGAGCGATCGGTCGATGTACTTTCGGGGCACGTGGTGCAGGAGATCGGCCACCGTGGCGATCCCGGCCTCGGTCAGACTCTTGGAGCGTTTGCCCCCCAGACCCTTGACCTGGCCCACGTCGATGCTGGAGAGACGGCTGAGCGAAGCCACCTGGCCACGGTACTTCCCGAGTGGGACTTGGTCAGGCCACTCGCTAACATGTGCGCCGGTCTACGGGATCCCCCGTGCCTCACTGACCACACCCAGGAGCTTCGTCATGTCTTACCGGTGCGAGATCTGCGGAAAAGAGCCGAGCTACGGCAAGACCGTCACCTTCTCACACAAGCGCAACAACCGTCGCTGGCTGCCCAACATCCAGAAAGTGCGGATCAAGCACGGCTCGAACACCCGGCGCGCCCGGGTGTGCACCTCCTGCATTCGAGCCGGCAAGGTCGTCAAGGCGTAACCTCGCTCCATGGACCAGGGTGTAGTCAAGGTCTACGACCCGGTGACGGGGGTCGGGATCGTGGTGCGCGACACCGACCGCTCCGAGGTGCTGCTGCGACCCGGCTCACTCAAGGGATCGGTCTTCCGCACCCTGCGGCAGGGCCAGCGGATCATCTTCGACACCGTCGACGAGGACGGGCGTCAATTCGTCAGCTCGGTCCGACTCGGCCAGGGCGGGTACTAGACACCTAGCCTTGTGCGGCGTGTCACCGCAAGACCGGGAGAGTCTGCGGGCCGCCGAGGTGATCGCGCCGGTGTGTCTCGCCACCGATCTCGGGATGGGTTTCCCTCTCGAGCACGGGCTGCACGCCACCCTCATGGCCACCCGCTTCTGCGATCTGATCGACGTCGATCAAGACACGAAGAGACGGGTCTACTACGCCTCCATGCTGATGTACACGGGTTGCACCAGCGAGTCTCCCATGGGCAAGCCCATCTTGAGCTGGCCCCGGACCGAGACCCTGGTCCCGTATCTCTTCGGCGACACCCTGCAGAGGGCGCGCGGGATCCTTCGAACGATCCCCCCACATGACGGGTCGTTCGTGTCACGTGCAGTCGAAACCGCCCGCAGAGTCCCTCGTGTCATCACCAACGTCCGCGAGCAGCAGACCGCCATCTGCGAGGTCGCCGAGATGCTCTCCGCCAGACTCGGCCTGCCCGATGACATACACGGGCTGTTCGCCTTCCTCACCGAGAGATGGGATGGCAAGAGCGTGCTGCGGCGAGCGCGTGGCGACGAGATACCACTGGAGGTCCGGATCGTGGTGATGATCCGCGACCTGGCCTTCCAGCGCCACTGGCGGGGGGAGGACCACGCCATCGAATGCACCCACGCCCGCTCCGGCCAGGCGTACGACCCTACGCTCGCCGACGCCTTTCTCACCCACGCCGGGGAGGTGTTCGCCGTCCTGGAGCACGAGGAGTCGTCGTGGGCAGCCGTGCTCCACTCGGAGCCAAAGCCGTGGCTGATCCTGGAGGACGAGGCCATCGACCGGGCCCTGGCGGCGATGGGCGATTTCGCCGACCTGGTCTCCCCCTCTCTGTCGGGGCATTCGAGGTCGCTAGCCGGCCTGGTGACCGAGGCCGCCCGGGTCGCAGGGATGAGCCATCCGGAGACGGCCGAATTGCGTCGAGCGGCCTTCGTGCACGATGTCGGACGTGTCGCCGTCCCATCCACCATCTGGGAGAAGCCGAAGCCTTTGAGCCGCGATGAGCAGGAGCAGGTGCGTCTCCACCCCTATCACACGGATCGAGTGCTCACCGGTTCTCCGTTCTTCGATCCGATCCGGCTCATCGCCCGGGATCATCACGAGAACCTGGACGGGTCCGGCTACCACCGCGGAATCGAGGCCCCGGCGCTGGGTGCCCAGGCTCGTCTGCTGGCCGCGGCCGACCGGTTCCAGGCCTTGACCGAGCCACGGGCCTATCGAGAGGCACTGGCCGGGCACGAGGCGGCGAGGCTTCTGGCCCGGGTCGCCGAAGAGGGCGCTCTCGACCCCGCAGCTGTGACCGCAGTCGTCGAAGCCGCGGGACATGCGGTGCCACCAATGGGCCGGCCCGCCGGTCTCACCGCACGGGAGGCCCAGGTGGTTGGTCTGCTCGCCCGCGGATTGCAGACCAAGCAGGTCGCAACCGCACTCGGCATCTCCCCAAAGACCGCCGACACACACATCCAGTCGGCCTATCGCAAGATGGGTGTCTCCGCGAGGTCCGGCGCCACCCTGTACGCCATGGGGAATGGTCTGGTGGCCTCGGGAGAACTCCCGATGGCCGACTGAGCCAGGGCGCCGTACGTTCCTGGGAGACCGACCCAGGAGCAACGATGACCGATGGAATCTTCGACACGATCGTCGTCGGTGGCGGCCAGACCGGTCTCACCGCGGGTTATCACCTCTCCCGGATCGGCCGCACGTTCCTCATCCTCGACGGCGAGAGACGGGTTGGCGACCCGTGGCGCGAGCGCTGGGATTCCCTCGTCCTCTTCACCCCCGCCGGCTTCACCAGCCTCCCCGGCATGGACTTCCCCGGGCCGAGACGGGATCGCTTCGTCACCAAGGACGAGGTGGCCGACTACCTGGAGAGCTACGCGAAGGCCCTGGGCCTGCCCGTTCTCTCCGGGACCAGGGTGACCCGTCTCTCCAAGCCCGGAGATCTGTTCGAAGTCGAGACGGGCACGGAGACCTTCAGGGCCCGGAACGTGGTGGTGGCGATGTCGAACCACCAGATACCCCGGATACCCGGATTCGCCGCCGACCTGAGCCCGGCGATCCATCAGATCCACTCGTCCCGATACAAGAACCCGTCCTCTCTCGTCGAGGGGCCGGCGCTCGTCGTCGGCATGGGGAACTCCGGCGCCGAGATCGGTCTCGAGTTGGCGGTCGGCGGACGCCAGACCTATGTCTCGGGCACGCCCACCGCAGTCATCCCCTTCCGAATCGACACCTGGTTCGGGAGGAAGATCGGGATCGAGATCGTCCGGTTCCTCGCCACCAGGGTTCTGACGACCTCCACACCGATCGGCAGGAAGGTCCGTGCCAAGGTGCTGACCAAGGCGGCCCCGGTGGTGCGGGCGAAGCCTGGCGACCTGCTCGCCGCGGGTGTGGAGCGTGTGCCACGTGTGGCTGGAGCCCGCGACGGTCTCCCCGAGCTGGCCGACGGCCGGACTCTGGACGTGACCAACGTCGTCTGGTGCACCGGGTTCACACCCGGCTTCGACTGGATCGACCTCCCGATCATGGACGACGGCTACCCGCGTCAGGTTCGTGGCGTCGTCGACGAGGTCCCCGGGCTGTACTTCTGCGGTCTCTTCTTCCAGCACTCGCTGTGGTCGGAGACCTTCCCTGGCATGCCCCGGGACGTCCGCTACGTCATGGACCACCTGGAACGACGGCAGCCGGCATCGGCCGGCACGGCCTCCGAAGCGTTCCACTAGTGTCGCCCCACCCAGAGCGAATAGGAGGCTCATTTGGTCCAGGCGTATGTCCTGATCCAGACGGAGGTCGGCAAGGCCGCCCTCGTTGCGGAGGAAGTTCGTGCGATCCCCGGCGTCGACAGCGCCGACGACGTGACCGGGCCCTATGACGTGATCGTCAGGGCCAGCAGCGACGACGTCGACTCACTGGGAAAGCTGGTGGTGGCTCGGATCCAGGCCGTCGACGGGATCACCAGGACGCTGACCTGCCCCGTAGTACACCTCTGATTCTCTAACCCAGTTTCGAGGCGATGGTCCCGGCGCTCCTGAGCGCCGTTCCATCGCTGCCCGCGGTTGAGAAGACCCGGGTCACGCCCCGGGAGGCCTCCTCCAGCATGTCGCCGAACAACCGCGCCCGCTCCAGGGGCGGGTCGATCCACAGATAGACGGCCATCGAGCCGGGAATCGTGTTGACCTCGTTGACCCACAACTCGCCGTCCCTCTCCAGGTAGTCGATCCGGGCGATGCCGCGCAGACCGGCGACATCGGTGACCCGTTTCGACAGATCGAGGATGCCCTTCGCCACCGCCTCGTCGACGTTGGCCGGAAGCTCGCGCCCCGAGCTGACCTCGCCACCCCAGGCCAGGTACTTCTGGTCGTAGCTGTAGATCCCGTCGCCGGAGCGAGCCGGGGCTTCGATGGCCGAGAGCTCCCAGCGCGGATAGGTGCGCACGGCCACCTGGAGATCCCGGCTCCCGGTGAGGAAGGGCTCCACCACGGCCCCCTGATCGAAGAACCGGGAAGACGACGTGAGGGCAAGCACCGTGTCCCAGTCCTCCGCCACCTCGATCCCGATGGAGGAGCCGCCGAAACGAGGCTTGACGATGAAGGGCCCGTCGAAGGTCGGGGCGGGCTCGTCCCCGGTGCTGACCAGTGCCCTCGGCAGCGTGGGCAGACCCGCCGAGGCCATCGCAGACCCGAAGGCCAGCTTGTCCATCCCTAGGGCCGACGCCGCCTGGCCGGGGCCGGTGTAGCGCAGCCCGACCAGGTCGAACATGCCCTGCAGGGTGCCGTCCTCCCCGGGACCGCCGTGACATGCGATCAACACCGCGTCGAGGTCGAGCGGCTTCTTCTTGAGCACGAAGCCCTGCCCGGGGGCGACCACGAAGGAGAGCTCCCGTGATCTCCGGGGCGGCCCGTCGACGAAGTCGGAGGCTTCCAGACCCGTGTCGACCTGATACCACTCCCCCGACTTCGACCAGTAGATGGCGTCGATCCCGTCCACGGCGCGCGCAGCCTGGAGACCGGTGAGGATCGATATGTCGTGCTCGTCCGAGGGCCCGCCGAAGACGACGGCGAATTTGCTCATGGGTAGTGGTCCGGTAGGTCGTTCTCGTAGAGCACTGCGTCTCCGGGGCCCAGGTTCTTCCGGGCCCATTCGACTGCCTGCGCTCTGGTGTCGAGGACGGTAACCGCCGCCTTGCCGTTGGCGGAACCCTGACGGAGCGCCCTCCGGTTGGTCCGGCCCACGATCACGAGATGGTCGACCCGAGCCGCCGCCTCCTCGGCGAGTCTGCGGTTCTCCACGTCCTGAACCGGGCCCAACTCGACCATGCCCGGGGTGATCAGGGCCGTCCTGCCCCCCGAGCCCTTCCTGACCAGTGATCGCACGGCTGAGGCGGCCCCGTCCGGGTTGGAGTTGAAGGTGTCGTCGATGATCGTGTACCCGCCGGCGGCCACCGAAACCGACTGCCTGTGCTCGGTGGTGGGCAGCCCGGGCACCCGCTGAACGACGTCGTCGATCGGTACGCCCAGCGCCTTGCACACGCCGAGAGCAACGGCGAGATTCGCCGCGAACACCCCATCCGGCGTCTCCATGACCTTCTCGCCGTCGACGTGGATGCCGTCGAGACCGGAGACGGTGATGACCCGCATCGATCGCGCTCTCTCTCGGGCCAGATCGGCGAGAAGCGGGTGATCGACGCAGATCACCCCCACCTCGGCCCGATCGAGTATCTCCGCCTTGGCGGTCACGATGTTCTCCAGGGTCTTGAAACGCTCCAGGTGGACCGGGCCGACGCTGACGAGGGCGGCCACCTTGGGCTGGATCCAGGAGCACAGCTCGGCGATCTCGCCCGGGCCATAGGTGCCCATCTCGGCGACGAAGATCTCGGTGCCCGGGGTCAGGTTCTCGTTGATGGCCCTGGCCAGGCCCATCCGGTTGTTGAAAGAGGCCGGGCTGGCAACGACGCGGCGGCTGCCCGACAGCAGATGCGCCACGTACCGCTTGGCGGTGGTCTTCCCGTACGAGCCGGTGATCGCCACCACGTCGGGGGCCACGTCGCGCAACTTGGCGGCCGCCTTGTCCACCCAGGGCTGGCCCGCCCGCCGTTCGTAGGGGGCGAGGGCCCGCAAGACCAGATCGACGATCCAGTAGAGGAGGAACAACGGCGTCACGATGAGCAACGGATAGCCGAGGAGCCCTCCGGCGACGAAGCAAACCACCAGTATCGAGCCGGTCCCCGTGGCCAGGCGGATCAGGCGCGGGGTCCAGGCCAACGACGACGTCTTGCCCCGCACGGAGAGACCCACCGGCCCGACTTGTGCCGCCGCCACCAGGAGCCCGGGGAGGGGACCGGCCGTGATCGAGACGATGACCCCGGCGAAGGCGAGCATGTAGATCACCCGGTTGAGCAGACCGGTCTCGTACCACCATCTCCGGGCGAACCGGGTGACCTCGCCGGGCAAGTAGTGCTCACGCTGGGCCACACGGAGCCAGCGCAGACCCGCGGGGACGGCGGCGATGGCACAGGCTCCCGCCAGGATCCAGATCATGTCCGGGCCCGTTCCACCGCCTCACGCAGGGCCGCGGGCGCCTGGGTGGGGACGAAGTGCCCGACACCGGGGAGCACCTCCAGCGACCCGTGGGCCAGCAGGGCCAGCCCTGCCTCGGCCACCGATACCGGGACCTCGGCGTCATCTGCCCCCCAGACCAGGTGGACCGGGCTCTCGATACGGGCGAGCTGGGTCTCATACGACTCGTTGACCACCTTGACCAGGATGTCCCGCATCACCCCGGTGGCGGCCCGGTAGTCCGCCGACCCCCGTCTGCGTCTCTCCTGTTCCATCCGCTCGTCGGACACCAAACCGACCCGGTTCGCCCAGCGAGCGAGGCGAAACGCCAGAGGCGGCTTCCGTGTCGACCCGGCGCGGACGAGAGGGACGCCGGTGAGCACCAACGGGCCGACCCGTTCTGGGTGCTTGGCCGCCAGACACACCGCGACCCGCCCACCAAAAGAGTGTCCGACCAGGACTGGAGGCCTATCGAAAGTGTCGAGGAGCCCGGCGACAATGTCTGCGTAGGAGTCTGCGCCGATGACCCCGTCGGGAATGGGTGAGGCCCCGAAACCTGGGAGGTCGGGAGCTATGCCGGAGAGACCTTCGAAAAAGGCCGTGAAGTCCTTCCCGCGCCGCCCCCAGCCATGCAACGCCAGTACCTCGGGGCTCCCCGCACCGTATGTCTCGGCGAACAGCTCGCCGTCAAGAAATGAGCGCAGAGCCAATAACAATCCTCGATCAGACCTGCCGACGCGCCGAGAATACTTTCGACAACAACAAATCCCATGACCACCGAGAGCGTGAGCATCAGCGTGCACGAGTCGATGGCCCGTTTCAGGGCGTCCTTGTTGCGACGCGCCTCGGCCGTCGGGTGGTTCGTCCTGATCATCATCGGATACCAGACGATGAACAGCCCGCTCGAGGACGGGACCCAGTTGTTCACCCAGCCAGAGTTCTTCGTGCCCATGGCGGGCCTGGCCACCCTTCTCATCCTCTCCACCGCCATCAGATGGGACCGGATCATGCGCTCCGCCGCCGCCCCGTGGGCCGCCGCCGGTTGGCTCCTCGGGATGATCGCCGGCATCACCGCCCTGGCCCTGATCCCCGACCTCACCAATACCGCGGAGCCGATCCTCTACGGGCTCGCCGCGCTGTCCGGGCTGCTCATCGTCTGGTGGGCCCACGCCTTCGTGACCGTGACTATCGGCGTCGCCATCGCCTTCATCTCGTTCCGCCTGGGTGAGGCCGACGTCCTCTCCGAGGTGCTGGCCCCGATCGTGGTGATCGTGGTCGTGGCCGCGGCCACCGCCCTGGTCGGATTCGAGTTCGAGAAGGAGGCGATGACCTCGTTCGGCAAGGAGGCCAAGCTCGAGCAACAGCGTCTCGACTTCGAGCGGCTCTACGCGGTGAGCGCCACCCTGGCCCGGGCGGAGTCCCTGGCAGAGATCGTGCCCCATCTGGTGGGGACCATCTGCAAGTACCTCGACGCCCAGGTGGGCGTGGTCCTCCTCCACGACGGGGAGATGCAGCGTCTCGAGGTGATGAGTCCGATATGGGTCAACGGCTATCCGTTGGAGACCGACCCGATCTCGGTCGAGATCAACACCCCGAGCGTGGTGTCCCAGACCTACCGGGCCGCCAAGCCCATCTACGTGAAGAAGGTCGACGAGGAGACCGACTCCCACATCCTGCTCAAGGATCTCGGTCTGAAGCAGGCCCTGGTGGCCCCTCTCAAGGTGGAGTCGATGCGGGTAGGTGTGATCATCGTCGGCGACCCCTACGAGGGGGACTTCACCGAGGAGCAGCTGGAGCAGCTCGGGTCGTTGGCCGCTCCTGCCGGTCTCGTGCTCAGCCAGATCGG
>DASSVE010000056.1:0-8199 GCA_035706345.1 Acidimicrobiia bacterium | reverse complement strand
TCACGCCCCCCTTCAACTGCCATGGTCGGTTGTCGTATGTTCGGATGCAGTCTGAGAGGAGGAAGACCACGACTGCCTACTTCAGCGAGAAGACCTTCGAGTTCCTGAGCCAGTTGGCGGAGAACAACAACAAGACATGGTGGGAGACGAACAAGGAGCGGTACGTCACCTCGATCAAGGAGCCTGCGCTCGAGTTCATAGCCGACTTCGGGGCCAGGATGGGCGAGATCTCATCCCATTTCGTCGCCGACACCAGAGTCAACGGGGGATCGCTGATGCGGCCGTACCGGGACATGCGGTTCGCCAAGGGAGCCCCGTACAAGACCAACATCGGCATCCAGTTCCGCCACGAGCTGGGCAAGGACGTGCACGCCCCCGGGTTCTACGTGCATCTGCAGCCCGGTCAGAACTTCCTGTCGGCCGGCATGTGGCATCCCGAGACCCCGCAAGCCAAGGCGATACGAGAGGCAATCCACGCCCGGCCCGGGCTCTGGGCCGAGGCGGCTCACTCCCCTTCCTTCGACGAGCGCTGGAACCTGGCGGGTCACGAGGACGACCGTCTGAATCGGGTGCCGAAGGAGCTCGACACCGAGCATCCCTACCCGGATGACCTCAGACTCCGCAGTTTCAGCGCCGGACGGAAGATCACCCAGCGGGAAGTGACCTCGGCGACGTTTCTGGACGAGGTCCTTAAATCGTTCAAGGAGGTAGGACCCTTCACCCGATTCTTATGTGACGCCATCGGAGTACCTTTCTGAATCGACGGCCCGCCGTCTGGCGCAGAATTGCCCGCCACAAGAGGGAAGTGAGTCGTTGGCCATCTATGACGGAGTCGTGACTCTCTCAGACCACGACGTACCGGTCCTGGTCGAACTCGGCGAGGACCACATCAGACTGTCCGCCGGTGGCACCGAGATCGGCGAGTGGGCGACCCACGAGTGCCTGATAAGGCATGTGGGCAACTCCACGTACGCCATCACCGCCGAAGACGAGACGATCGAATTCGTCCCCAGCCAGCCCGGGCTCTTCGCCGCCGCAGTGAGCGGACGGCCCCGGACTTCGCCGGCGGTGCCCCTGCCACCCGAACCGGTGCCCGTGCCGGAGACCGCCACCGTCGGGTACGGCGAGGCACCGGCACCCCAGCCTCTGACCGTGGGTCTCTTCTACGCCCTGTGCCTGGTCACCGCGGCCCTCGGCTTGTGGGCCCTGGTCAGCATGGTGCTCTGAGCGAACGCCTCTAGGACGCCCCGGGAAGCTCCATCCACCCCGACACCCGGTCGAGCAGGTACTCGCTGACCTCCCGGGAGCTGTCGAGGACGTCACAGAGCTGCTCTCTGCCCATCAGGACATCCACCAGGCTCACCTGACTCTTCCCGGTGAGCTGCAGCCTCCGCTCCGGCGGCCCCATCACGTCGGAGAACGAGTCCACCGCCGAGACCTCGATCGGGAGATCGATCCCACCGAGACCGGCCAGATCGGTTGCCAGAACCAGCAGATCGGGCGGATCGTGCAGCGGCGGCACCGCCCAGTTGAAGTAGAGATCGAGGAAGTACTCGTCCGGCGGCTCTTCGAAATCGGACATCTCCTCCAGTTGGGACCTCAGCGAGAGCAGGACGTTGGGATCGACGTCGAGGGCGACGTGCAGATCGATCGGGCCCCCGCAACCGGCTTCGGGATGGACATCGACCTCCCAGGACTGGCGCAGCGAGTAGGTCTCGACGAAGTGGCGCTCGTCGTGGACATGGAAGCCGTGATCAGTGGCGTGCTCTTTGAAATCGGCGATGAAACCGGGGATGTCGATGGCCATCGTTTCTGAGGTTATTGGCTAGCTGGGTCATCAGGAAGACCGTCGGGCGTCGCGGTCAGCGACCACGTCTCCAGCCGACGAACAGCCCGGCCAGGAAACCGACCAGGGTGGAGGTGGGGAGCGGCGGCTGGGGCTGGGCCACCAGCCCGCTCACAGCTGCCGTGTCGGCTGCTCTCGGCCGGCTCATCGAGGTGAGACGCTCCTCGTAGGCCCGGGTCACTTCGGCCCCGAACAGGAACACGGACGAGAACACATAGACGAGCAGGAGGATCACGAAGATCGAGCCGGCGATGCCCGCTGCGCTGGTCCCCCCTCCGAAACGGAAGTAGAGGCTGGCCCCGTACGAGGCGATGAGCACTGCGATCGCGGTGAACAGAGAGCCCCACCAGATCGCCCGCCACGCCACCTTCACCATGGTCAAGGTCTGCATGAACACCGCGATCACCACCGGGAGGACCACCACGGAGACCAGTGGGGTCAGATAGGCGATCAGCTCGTGGGCGGATTGGAAACTCGCCGGGAAGAGACCCCCCAGGAACTGCCACAGGTTGTTGAGCAACAGGACCACGACCAGGACCAGACCGAGGCCCAGGGCCCACAGAAAGCCCAACCCCCGGGACCGGATGGTCTTCAAGAGACCCAGGCCCTCCTCGTAGGGGACCCCGAAGATGTCGTTCAGGTCGTTCTGGAGCTCGAGGAAGAGGGTGGAGGCGGTCCAGAGAAGCAACACCAGGCCGACGATCCCGGTCACGGCCCCGACATCGGTGAGTTGGTCGAGGAAGCGGCCCACCGCCTGCTCGGCCTCGGGGCCGACGAGACGCTCGATGGCGTCGAGGATGGTGATCTGCGCCGCCTCGCTTCCGCCCACCGCCAAGCCGACCACGTAGACCGTGAGGAGGAGCAGAGGCGCCATGGCGAAGAGGGCCCGATAGGACACCGCAGCGGCCATCCGGTTGACCCGGTCCCGCCCGTACTCCCTGGCGGCGGTTCTGAGCACCTCGTACGTGCCTTTGGCCCCCCTCTTGAGTCTCTGCAGCATCCTGTCTTCAGGCTATCGGGCCATACACTCCACTCCGATGAGTCATCCCTTCCCCCCACCTGTCGAGACCATGGAGGCCAAGGTCTCGGAGAAGTGGCCCGCGGGCGAGTTCGTCTACGAGCCGAAATGGGACGGTTTCCGGTCGTTGTCCTGGTCGGCGCCGGAGCTGAGGATCGACTCCCGCAACAAGCGGCCGCTGCTCCGCTACTTCCCCGAGTTGCTCCCGGCCATCGAGCAGCTTCCGCCGGGGACCGTGGTCGACGGGGAGATCGTCGTAGTCGTGGACGGGGCCACCGACTTCGACACCCTGCAGCAGCGGATCCACCCCGCAGAGTCGAGGATCAAGATGCTCTCCGAGACGACTCCTGCCGAGCTGGTCGCCTTCGACCTGCTGGCCGATCGCGGCGTCGATCTCCGGGAACGACCCTTCCGAGAGCGTCGGGAGCATCTCGTCGAGCTGGCCGCCGGTCTGGGCGACCCCTGGCATCTGACCCCGCAGACGGATGACGAGGCTACGGCCAAACGGTGGTTCGACGAATTCGAGTCGGCGGGCTGCGACGGGATCATCGCCAAGAACCCCGATCTCGCCTACCAGCACGGGAAGCGGGCCATGATCAAGATCAAGCACCGTCGTACGGTCGACGTGGTCGTCGGTGGCTTCCGGGAGCACAAGGACGGGGGGATGATCGGCTCGCTGCTCCTGGGCATGTACAACGAGAACGGCGAGTTCCACTTCATCGGGCACTGCTCGGGGTTCCCCAACGCCGATCGGGCCGAGCTCTACCAGCGATTCCTCGCCCTGCGCTCCGACGAGAGCTTCGACCTCACCACCCGGATGCCCGGGGCCGAGAGCCGGTGGTCGGCCGGCAAGGACGCCTCCTGGATCCCGGTGCAGCCCGGTGTCGTCGTCGAGGTGAGCTACGACCAGTTGGAGGGAGACCGTTTCCGCCACGCCTCCAGGTTCCATCGCTGGCGCCCTGACAAGGATCCGACCGACTGCACGATGGACCAGCTCGAGCTGCCGGAGGGGCCCGGATTCCGCGAGGTGGTCGTCACCTGATGTGAGCGGTCACCTGACCTGACGTTCCCGGGGTCGACTCGGGGTGATCCCCGATTTTGACCGGGGCGGTCTCATGGCACACTCAACGGCGATGGGTCAGGACAACATCGTCGAAATCAGTGGCCTGACCCACGACTACGGAGAGGTGGTCGCACTCAGGGACCTCAACCTCGCCATCCCCACTGGTGTGACCGGTCTGGTCGGGGCGAACGGCGCCGGGAAGACCACCATGCTTCGGCTGATCCTCGGTCTGCTCCACCCCACCGCCGGGAGCATGAAGGTGATGGGTCACGACCCTCAGACCGAGCCACTCGAAGTCCGATCGCGTCTCGGGTACATGCCGGAGGGCAATTGCCTGCCCAAGGATCAGACCGCCGCCGACTTCGTCTCCTACACCGCCCAGATGGCCGGCATTCCCTCCGACGAGGCCCGTCGCCGCGCCTCCGAGACCCTCTTCCTGGTCGGTCTGGAAGAGGAGAGATTCCGCTTCCTGGGTGACTTCTCCACCGGCATGCAGCAGCGGGTCAAGCTGGCCCAGGCGATCGTTCACGACCCCGATCTGCTCCTTCTCGACGAGCCCGCTTCCGGGCTCGACCCGGCCGGACGCAGCCAGATGCTGGCGCTGATCCGTCGTCTGGGCGAGTTCGACATCAACGTCATCGTCAGCTCCCATGTCCTCACCGACATCGAGGAGACCTGCTCCTGGGTAGTGATGCTCGATGCCGGCGACCTGCTCCGCTCGGGGCCTCTGGAAGGGTTCGAGAAACAGGGGACGGTCCTCGTGGAGGTCGTCCAGCACGCCGCGGAGGTGGCGACACGGCTCGAGAACCGCGGGTTCCAGGTGATCGTGGATGGTCTCCGTCTGGTGGCTGGCCCAGGCGACCAAACCATGGAGCGGGCCATCCTCGAGGAGACCGCCAGCACGGGCGCGGGCCTGGTCCGGATGATCCGGGGCTCGGCGTCCCTGGAAGACCTCTTCATGCGCGAGGAGGCCACCCCATGACGGACCAGGTGATCTACGACCGCGGGTACCGGACTTACGACGGGGAGCGCACCGGCCCCTCCGGAGCCCGGAAGGCCGTGTACAAGGAGGGCATCCGCCGGATCCTCGGCATCGGGCGCAAGGCTCGGGAGAAGGTCTTCCCCTGGTTGATGATCGCCATCGCCATCGGGATGGCGGCCATCGTCATCGGCGTCCACTGGTTCATCGGAGATCTGGCCGACTCGATCTCCGAGGGTGTGCCCACCTATGGCGACCTCTTCGACCTGTACGGCTGGATCGCCTTGCTCTTCATCGCCTTCGCCGCCCCGTGGCTGCTGATACCCGATCGCACCCGCGGGGTCCTCTCCGTCTACTTCTCGAGACCGTTGACCGTCGACGGCTATCTCGCGGCCAAAGTCGGCGCCTTCGCCACGGTGGTCGGCGCCATCTACCTGGTCCCCCAGCTGGTCCTTCACATCGGTCTCGGTCTCATCTCAGACGACGGGTTCCTCGGCTACATGGGGGACAACCTCGACATCTTGTGGAAGGTCCCCGTGACCACGCTGGCGTTCGTCGCCATGCACGGGGCGCTGGGATTCGTGCTGGCCGCCATCGTCAACCGTCCCGGCGTGGCCTCGGCGGCGTTCCTCGCCGTCATCATCCCGGGGAGGTTCATCGCCGGTCAGATCTCTGAAGCCTCCTTCCCCGGCGCCCGTTGGACCTCGCTGCTCGCCTTCGACCATCTGCCCCGGATGATCCGGGACGTTCTCTTCCGTGACACCGTCACCTACCCCGCCGAGAGCGCCGGGTTCGGGGCCTGGTCGGCGGCGGCCGCGATCGCGGTGGCCGTGATCCTTGCGGTGCTCGTGGTCAGATCCCGGTACCGGAGGCTGGCGTGACCAACACCGTGGAGGTGAACAACCTCTCGAAGTGGTTCGGGCCCAAGGTGGCGGTGAGCGAGGTCACCATCGGGTTCGGTCCCGGGGTCACCGGTCTGCTCGGGCCCAACGGCGCCGGCAAGACCACCCTGATGCGGGTGATCGCCGGGCTCCAGGTCCCTTCCCAGGGCAGTGTCTCGGTGCTGGGGAGGGATCCCAGGAAGGACGTGTCGGTGTACCGCCAGATGACCCTGGTCCCTGAGGACGAGGCGGTGTACGAGAGGATGACCGGCCGCCAGTTCGTCGAGCTCAGCGCCAGGCTCGCCCGTGTCGACGACCCGGTGGGCAGGGCACAGGAGGTGCTCCAGGTCGTCGAGTTGACCGAGGCGGCCGACCGGGCCCTGGGGGGGTATTCCAAAGGCATGCGTCAGCGGGCCAAGGTGGCCTCGGCGTTGGTCCCCGACCCCGACGTGCTCCTCCTGGACGAGCCGCTCAACGGAGCCGACCCTGTGCAGAGGGCCCAGTTGATCAAGCTGTTCAGAAAGCTCGGCGAAGACGGCCGCACTCTGATCGTCTCCTCTCATGTGCTTCGCGAAGTGGAGCGCATGGCGGACAGCGTCGTGGCCATGGTCGACGGACGGCTGGCCGCGGTGGGGAGCGTGGCCACGATCCGGGCGGCGATGACCGACAAGCCCCGCCAGGTGTTCATCGATTGCACCATGCCCCGGGAACTGGCGTCGGAGCTGATCGGGTCTCCCAACGTGATCGGGGTCCACGTCGACGGGGAGCGTCTCATGATCGAGGCGGGCGACGTCCGTGAGGTTGCGTTGCAGCTCCCGGCGATGGCGGTCCGGCTCGGAGCGGGGATATCCAAGGTGGAGCCGGCCGACGAGTCCCTCGAGTCGGTCTTCAGATACCTGGTGGAGGGACGTTGATCACCCTCGCCGCTCATCTCTACCGACGTCTGATGCGCCGATCGCGTGTCATCTGGCTGACCCTGCTGGCCTCCCTCCCCGGTCTGATCTTCGCCGTCGTCGGCATCGATCTCGAGGGCGCGGACAGCCGCAGAGAGGCGTTCGTGGTCATCCTGTTGACCGTCGGCTTCAGCTATGCCCTCGCAGCCCTGATCCTCACCGCGTCGACGCTGCGAGACGAGCGCGACGCCGGGACCCTGCCCTACATATTCATGCGCCCCATCCCCCGGCTCTCGATCGCGATCTCATCGATGATCGCCGGCATCCTCGCCGCCGCCACCATCGCCGTGGGAGGCTGGCTGTCCACGGTGATCGCCGGGTTGCTCCACGGCGCCGAGATGTCGCTGCTCCTGCCGGGGGCGGCGCTGCTCATCGGAGCCGCCGTCGGGTACGCCGCCATCTTCGTCCCGCTGGGGTATCTCTTCTCCCGCTCGGTCCTGGTCGGGCTGGGCTATCTGATCCTGGTCGAGTTCACTCTGGCCCCGCTGGTAGGCGGTCTCGCCCAGCTCTCCATCTGGAGGATCGCCTCCTCGATCTATGTCGACCTGGTCGACGTCACCTCGGGCGAGGTCGATGCGTTGCTCGGGGCGGTGGAGCCGGGCGTGGGCGGTGGCCTGATCAAGCTGGCCGCGGCCCTGGTCCTGGGGACGGGGCTCCTGACCTGGGCGCTGCGGACCCGGGACGCCCTCTAGTACTCGTCGTCCGGACGGCGTTTCTTGGACGGCTGGACCCGCGGCGGCTCCCCGGGCATCTTCGGGTAATGCGGCGGCCAGGGAGCGTCGCCGATGCCGTTCTCCTCGTCACGCTGCACCCATTCCATGAGAGTGTCGATCCGGCCGGCGGCCTCGTCGATCCCCTCTGTGAGATCGCCCACCGCCTCCCATCTCTTGGCGAAAGACCCCAGCGGGAAGTCCTCGATGTTGACGTCGGGCAACTCGTCCCAGGTGAAAGACGCCGACACGTAGCCCGTCGGCCGCACCCCGTACGCCGAGGACACGGTCTTGTCGCGGGCGTTCTGGTTGTAGTCGACGAACACCCCGCGTCGCTCCTCCTTCCACCAGCTCGTGGTGACGAGACCGTCCATCCTCCGCTCCAGTTCCCGGGCGAAAGCGAGGACCGCCCTCCTCGTCTGGAAGAAGTCCCACAACGGCTCGATGCGCACGTAGACGTGGATCCCACGGCTTCCTGACGTCTTGGGCCAGCCGACCAGACCCACCTCGTCGAGGAGCTCCTTGGCCCCGGCGACCGCTTCCCGGACCTTGTCGAAGCCGAACCCTTCCGTCGGGTCGAAGTCGAACCTGAGCTCGTCGGGGTGGTCGATGTCGTCGGCACGCACCGGCCAAGGGTGGAAGTCGAGACACCCCAGCTGGACCAGGCGGATCACGTCGGCCTTGGTCACCGGCACATTCATGCGGCCGGGGCGCTGGGAGGGGAACCTGATGTGCACTGTCTGGAACGG
>DASSVE010000055.1:0-11259 GCA_035706345.1 Acidimicrobiia bacterium | reverse complement strand
GCGGGTGAGGGGTCGACGACCACGACCGCCGACCAGGAACCGGCGGTGGTGACCGGTCTGATCTTTCTCGATGCGGCCGGAAACGGAACGTATGACCCCCAGCCGGAGACCGGGCGGCGCGACATGGGTTTGGCCAACGTGACCGTCACCATCACCACGCCGGACGATTCCTTCCAGGTGGTGTCGGACGTCAACGGTGAGTGGTCGGCCCAATATCCCGGCGGCCCGGCGATCGTGTCTGTGGACACCGGCGACGCCGACATCCCCGAAGGGTTCCTCGTCGGGGAGGTGGCGCCCGAACAGCTGGTCGAGTGCGCTCCCGGTGAGACATGCAGCACGGAGGCGTTGTTCGTCGGGTTCCGACCCAGTCTCCGACCAGTCGAGGACACCGCCAGCCGGATCCGCTCCGACCATGCCCTCCCCGAAGACGTCGCCCTCTACCTGGCCGGCGTGGTGAGCGAGGACCTGGTGAGGGCTGCATTTGGCGAGCCGCAGCTGCTCCCGGTGATCGAAGCCGCCGCGGTGGAGCGGGTCACCTTCGAGTTCGGTCGTCTCATTCGCACCGAGCAGCTCCAGGAGGCGCAGATGTCGGTGCGTTCCCAGCCGCCGCAGGTGTTGTTCAACTCGGAGCGGGATCAGCAGGCCGGCGCCGCTGCCGCCGAGATCGCCGCCAGTCGTCTCCAGGCCAACTACCTGGTCAATGTGGCCGAATACGAGCGTCTCCAAGAAGAGGCCGCCGCTGCCGTGCCCAAAGAGATGAAGGACGTCGTCGCCGGGCAGACCATCGTTGCCAAAGGTGAGCCGTTGACCAGCTGGCATATCGCGGCCATAGGTGCGAGCCAGGCACCGACCTTGGAGGAGCAGCCCTCCAGCGGTCTCATGGCCGTCCTGGCCGTCCTGGTGGCCCTGATCGGGGTATATCTGGCCACGTTCCGACCGGAGTTCTGGGCCCGCCCCCGCATGGTGGCGCTGCTGGGCATCCTCGTCGTCCTGGCGGCGGCATCGGTGCGCGGCGCGGTCGCTCTCGAAGAGACCTTCAGCTGGTACGTCTTGCCCGCGGTCGCTTTCGGCTTCGTCACCGCCGTCCTATTCGACCAGAGGATCGCGGTGCTCATGGCACTCAGCGTCGGGGTCCTCACCGCGGTGGGGACGCTCGACATCGGGATCACCGTCTACGCCATCCTTGCTGCGCTCGCCCCGATCCCGTTCGTGTCGTCGGTGAGCAGCCGCGGATCGTTCCGCAATGCCGTCGTCCTCTCCTCACTGGTGGCGGCGGGTGTGGCCGCGGCCACGTCGTGGTTCTTCCACGTCGGCCCCAATGACATCGCCTGGCAAGTGGTCGGCACGTCGGTGGCGTGGGCGTTCGGCGTCTCGGTGTTCGCCTCGCTGCTGGGTCTGGCCGGACTCCAGTTCTTCGAGTCCGCCTTCGACATCACCACGACCCTGAGCTTGCTCGACCTCACCGATCGCAATCACGAGGCCCTCCAGATGCTGCAGGAGAAGGCTTTCGGGACGTTCAACCACTCGCTGATGGTGGGGACGCTCGCGGACGCCGCCGCCCGGGCTATCGGGGCCAACGCCCTGCTGGCACGGGCCATGGCCTACTACCACGACCTGGGCAAGACCGAGCACCCCACCTTCTTCATCGAGAACCAATTCGGGATGAGCAATCCGCACGACCATCTCGACCCCAAGGAGTCGGCGAAGATCATCCGTGAGCACGTCACCATGGGCGTCGCTCTGGCCCGGCAGTACAAGATCCCCACCGACGTCACCGAGGGCATCGTCAGCCACCACGGCGACGGAGTGATGCGTTTCTTCTACGAGAAGGCCCGTCGCATCGAAGGCGACGAGGTCGACATCGACGACTTCCGTCACATCGGGCACAAGCCACGGACCATCGAGTCGGCGATTCTCATGCTGGCAGACGCCCTGGAAGCGGCCTGCCGGGCGGTGTTCCAGTCCGAGGAGCCATCCCCGGACGCCATCGAGAAGGTGGTCGACCGGGTGGTGAACGAGAAGCTCGAGGACGGACAGCTGTCAGAGTCGCCACTCACCCTCGCCGACCTGTCCAAGGTGCGACAGGCCTTCCTCGACTCGCTGATCGGTCATTACCATCAGCGCATCGCATACCCGAATTTCCCCGGAAGCTGATGGACGAACCTTCCAGTCCGAAGGGCTTCGGCCCCTCGTGAGCATCTTCCTAGCCGACGAGCAGACCGAGTCGGTGCCTCTGGGCGAACTCCACCGCCTGGCCGAGATCATCCTGATTCAGGAGGGCTACCCCGAGGAAGCCGAGGTCACACTGCTCTTCGTCAGTGATGAGGAGATGGCGGGTTACAACCAGCGCTTTCTCGATCGCGAAGGGCCCACCGACGTCCTCGCCTTTCCGGTCGAGGAATTGATCCCGGGTGTCGTCCCCGATCGGGACCCCAACGGCCCGCCGATGATGCTGGGCGACGTGATCGTCGCCCCTGCTCATGTGCGCCGGCAGGCAACGGAGCTAGAGGTCGATTTCGAGGACGAGATGGCCCTGATGGTCACCCACGGGCTGCTCCACCTCCTCGGCTACGACCATGTCGAAGATGTTGACGCCGACCGCATGGAGGCACGGGAGCGCGAGCTGCTGGCCATGGTCGGGAAGGTGAGACGATGAGCACCGTCGCCTTGATCATCGCCGTCCTGCTGGTCCTTCTCGCGGCATGGCTTCGTGCGGCGGGCGCGGCGATCACGCGGGTGCCCCGCGCCGACGCCCTGCGTGACGCCTCCGATGACGTACGCGGTGCCTCGACGGTCGCCGAGCTGCTCGATCGACGCGAGAGCATCTCCCCGGCCGTGGGGGTGGTGGTTTCCGCCCTCCTGATCCTGGGTTCCGTTTTGGCCACGGCCACCCTCGCTGCGGAGCGCACCATCGGCCCGGCGTTGGCCGTTGCGGTCGTCGTCGGTTTGGTCGCGTTCCTTGTCGGTGACCTGATACCGAGGGGAATCGGCAGGCTCAACCCGGCACGGCTGGCCTACCGGTCGCACAGCCTCCTTCGCTGGTCGGTCCGGCTCGGTGGGTGGGCCAACGAGCTCCTCCCGGAGGCGGAGAACGGTCTCGAGGAGGAGGACGAGGATGACGAGGACGAGAACGGGGAGCAGGAGCGCGAGCTCATCGACTCGGTGCTCGAGTTCGGCGAGACCATCGTCCGAGAGGTGATGACCCCCCGACCGGACATGGTCACCATTCCTCAGGATGCCACCATTGCCGAGTTGATCGCCCTCTCCACCGAGGAGGGCTACTCCCGGATTCCGGTCACCTCCGACGGCGACGTGGTCGGCATGGTGATCGTGAAGGATCTGCTCCCCATGCTGGCCGGTGGCGGACCCCAGCCGGAGACCGTTGCCGAAGTGATGCGACCGGTCGAGTTCGTCCCGGAGACCAAGATGGCCGCCGCGCTGCTGGCCGAGATGCAGGAGAGCCGCAGCCATCAGATGGTGGTCGTCGACGAGTATGGCGACGTGGTCGGGCTGGTGACGATCGAGGACCTGCTCGAGGAATTGGTCGGCGAGATCACCGACGAGACCGACGAGGTGGAGGCACTCATCTCCGCCAACGACGACGGATGGTGGGTCGACGCCCGGCTCTCGGTCCAGGAGTTGTGCAAGGTCACCGGAGTCGAGGCGCCCGACGAGTACGAGGGTGACACCGTGGGTGGGCTGATCCTCGGCCTCGCAGAGCGGGTGCCCGAGGAGGGAGAGGTCTTCATGTTCGAGAACCTCGCCCTCACCGTCCTGCGAATGCAGGGTCGACGGGTCGCCGAAGTGGCCGTGACCCTCACGGAGCAGGCCGAGCAGAGGTGAAGTCGGGTTTTGTTGCAGTGGTGGGCCGACCCAACGTGGGGAAGTCCACACTGGTCAACCAGATGGTCGGCTCCAAGGTCTCCATCACCTCCACCAGGCCCCAGACCACGCGTAACGCAATTCGAGGCGTGGTCAACGGGCCTGACTATCAGATCGTCCTCGTGGACACACCCGGTCTGCACAAGCCAAAGACCGAGCTGGGGACCCGTCTCAACGCGATGGTCTACGGCACGCTCGCCGAGGCCGACGCGGTCATCTTCGTTGTCGACGCCACCATGCCGGTGGGACCCGGGGACCGTCTGGTCGCCCAGCGATTGATCGACAGCGGTGCGAACGTCGTGGTTGCGGTCAACAAGATCGACGCCGCCAGCAAGGCGCAAACGGTCAGGCAGTTGGTCGAGGCGGCCCGATGGCCGTTCGAGCACTACTTCCCGATCTCGGCGCGCACCGGTGAGGGTGTCGCCGAGTTGGTGCAGCAGATCGTCCAGAGCCTGCCCGAGGGTCCCCAGTACTACCCCCAGGACATGGTGTCGGACCAGCCTGAGTCGATGGTGGTGGCCGAGGTGATCAGGGAGAAGTTCCTCGATCGGCTGCGGGAGGAGCTACCCCATGCACTGGTGGTGCGGGTGGAGGAGATCGAGGGGCGGGACGACGGGCTCATCGACATCCGGGCCGATGTGATCGTGGAGAGGGAGAGCCAGAAGGGCATCGTCATCGGCAAGGGCGGGCTGTTGCTCAAGGCCGCAGGTTCGGAGGCTCGAGCCGAGCTGGAGACCATCCTCGGGGCCAGGGTCAACCTAGAGCTCACGGTCACGGTCGAAAAGGACTGGCAACGCACCCCCCAACTCCTGGACCGTCTCGGTTTCGACGTCTAGCTCAGACCAGGCGGTCGATCTTGTCCGCCAACTCGAGGTCCTTGGCGGTGACCCCGCCCTCGGAATGTGTCGACAGGGACAGAGTCACCTTGTTCCAGCGGATGTCGATGTCCGGGTGGTGGTCTGCCTTCTCGGCCGCCAGGGCCACGCGGGTCACGAAACCCATCGACTCGTTGAAGTCGGCGAACTCGAAGGTTCGGGTGATCTCGTTGTCCGCCCACGACCAGTCGGGATGGCTCTCGATGAACGACTCCACCTCGTCGTTCGGCAGTACTGACATGTCCCCGACACTAGGCCTTCGCACGAATACCCTGACCACCGATGGCGCTGCGACACGACCAGGGAATCGTCCTCCGCTCCTACCCATTCGGTGAGGCGGACCGCGTGGTCGTGCTCCTCAGCCCCAACCACGGGAAGATCAGGACGGTCGCCAAGGGGGTCCGCAAGACGAAGAGCCGATTCGGGGGCCGTCTAGAGCCGTTCACGCATGTCGACCTGATCCTCTACGAGGGACGGAACCTGGACACCATCACCCAGGTGGCCGTGCTGGAGCCGTTCCCGAGGCTCCGGGCCGATCTCGACGCGGTCGTGGCCGCCGGCACCATGGTCGAGGCGGCCGACGCCGTCGCTCAGGAGGACGAGGCCGCCATGCGTTTGTTCCTCCTCCTGCAACGTGGTCTGAAGACGCTGGAGAGCGGGGTGCGCAGCCCCGATCTGATCACCTCGTTCCTGTTGAAACTGGCCGATGTCGTCGGGGTCGCCCCCTCCCTCCTGCAATGCGCCTCGTGTGGCCGATCCGAAGGCCTGAGCCGGTTCTCCTTCGGAGGTGGCGGCTCGGTGTGCGATCGCTGCATGGTGGACGGATCGGTGAAGCTGAGGGCCGGTGTCATCGACTATCTGGCCACCCTGGCCGGCTCGGAACTGGGCTCACTGCCGGCTCCCGATACCGCCCTGTCCTCGGAGGCGATGGGCATCGCCCGGCGATTCGTGGAATACCACCTGGATCGCAAGCTGACCTCTCTGGCTGTCATGGAATGACCCTCGACCTGAGCCGGATCGACCCGAACCGGATCCCCATTCACGTCGGGCTGATCCTCGACGGCAACGGCCGCTGGGCCAACCAGCGGGGGCTGCCCCGGACCGCGGGGCACCTCGCCGGCGAGGAGGCGCTGTTCGACACCGTCGAAGGGGCGATCGAGATCGGGATCAAGTGGGTCACCGCGTTCACCTTCTCCACCGAGAACTGGTCCAGGTCCGAGGAAGAGGTCCAGTTCCTGATGTGGTTCAACGAGGACCTCCTGTTGCGACGACGCGACGATCTCCACGAGCAGGGTGTGCGGATGCTGTTCGCCGGCGACATGGACGACCCGCGCATCCCGGACCGCAATCGGCGGCACATGGCCGAGGCCGAGGAGAAGACCCGGGACAACAACGTCCTGAACCTGGTGTTCGCCTTCAACTACGGGAGCCGCCGTGAGATCGTCGACGCGGCACGGAAGCTCGCCAGGGAGGGCGCGGAGATCGACGAGGAGTCGTTTCGCCGCGCCCTGTACGTGCCGGACATGCCGGACGTGGATCTGATCATCAGGTCGTCGGGCGAGCACCGTCTCTCCAACTTCCTCCTCTGGCAGTCGGCCTATGCCGAGTTCTACTTCCCGGGCATCCTCTGGCCCGATTTCGACCGTCACGACCTGGTCGACGCGGTGGTCGAGTATCAGGCGAGAGAGCGCCGGTTCGGCGCCGCCGAGGACAAGCCGGATCTCCCGGGTTGACTAACTCACCTGTGTCGGGCACCGTTCCTGGTTCCACATGACCGAAGTCACCCTGGAGACGATCTCCAACCTCGCCAAGAAGCGAGGCTTCGCATTCCAATCCTCCGAGATCTACGGCGGTCTCCGCTCCGCCTACGACTACGGGCCGCTCGGCGTCGAACTGCTGCGCAACGTCAAGGAGCAGTGGTGGAAGACGATGGTGCAGTACCGGGGCGACATCGTCGGCATCGACACGGCGATCATCCAGGCCCGGGAGGTGTGGCAGGCCTCGGGCCACGAGGCGGTCTTCACCGACCCGATGGTCGAGTGCCGCAACTGCAACGCCCGCCATCGCCTCGACAAGCTCGACGACCCGGATCGCTGCCCGAGCTGTGGCCAGACCGGCACGTTCACCGAGCCCCGAGACTTCAACCTCATGTTCCGCACCCACATGGGCCCGGTGGAGTCCGAGGAGAACATGGTCTATCTCAGGCCGGAGACGGCGCAAGGGATCTTCATCAATTTCGAGAACGTTCGTCGCACCCAGCGTCTCAAGCTCCCGTTCGGTATCGCCCAGATCGGCAAGAGCTTCAGGAACGAGATCACTCCCGGTCAGTTCGTCTTCCGCACCCGTGAGTTCGAGCAGATGGAGATGGAGTTCTTCTGCAGACCCGAGGAGGCGGACGAGTGGTTCGCCTACTGGCTCGACCAGAGGATGCAGTGGTACGTAGACCTGGGGATGACCCGGGAGAATCTGCGTCTGCGTCATCACGAGCCCGACGAGCTCAGCCACTATTCGGCCGGGACCGCGGACGTCGAGTTCCTCTTCCCCTGGGGATGGGACGAGCTGGAAGGCATCGCCAACCGCACCGACTTCGATCTCAGACAGCACAGTGAATTGTCGGGCGTGGATCTCCGGTACTTCGACCAGGACACCAACGAGCGCTTCTTTCCTTACGTGATCGAGCCGGCAGCAGGGGCCACCAGGACAACCTTCGCCTTCCTCATCGACGCCTACGACGAGGAAGAGGTCGACGGGGAGACCAGGACCGTGCTCCGTCTCCACCATCGTCTCGCCCCGTACAAGGTGGCGGTGCTTCCGCTTTCGAAGAAGACAGAGCTGATCGAGCCTGCGGAGAAACTCGCCGAGGAGCTACGCAAGAGATGGATGGTCGAGCTCGACGTCACCCAGTCGATCGGGCGCCGCTACCGCCGTCAGGACGAGATCGGCACGCCCTACTGCGTCACTGTCGATTTCGAATCGCTCGAGGACGGTGCCGCCACGGTGCGGGACCGCGACTCCATGATGCAGGATCGGGTCTCGATGGACATGATGATGGACTACCTGGCTGAGAAGCTGACTTGAGCCTGCTGAGCGCAAGCCACCTGCACGGTGCACGGGGCTGACTCCTGCCCAGCCGCTCTCCTTATGATCGAACCGACATGGCAGAGCGTGGCGACATCGACCGGGTCCGGGAGGCCACGGACATAGTCGACCTCGTCTCTGAGGTCACCCAGGTCAAGAAATCCGGCCGGTCTTACATGGCGGTCTGCCCGTTCCACGAGGAGAAGACCCCTTCCATGTCGGTGGACCGGGCGCGAGGTCTCTATCACTGCTTCGGCTGCGGCAAGGGCGGGGATGTCTTCGAGTTCGTCAAGGAGACCAGGGGAGTGGAGTTCGGGGAGGCGCTGGACATCCTGGCCACCAAGGCCGGGATCACCCTCGTCCGCGATCCGGCTCAGGAGCGCTCCCGGGGTCGACGCGCCGCCGCCATCGAGGCTCTGCGGCGGGCGATCGAGGTCTACCACGACCGTCTCAAGAGGGCGCCCGACGCCGGACCGGCACGCGCCTATCTACGGGGCCGTGGCTACGACGTCGACATCATCGACGAGTGGCGTCTCGGATTCGCCGGAACCGACTGGGACACCCTGACCAAGGCCCTCCGGACGGGCGGGATCGACGACCGGACCATGACCGAGGCCGGTTTGGGACGGCGGGGTCGGCATGGGATGTACGACGTGTTCCGGGGTCGTCTCATGTTCCCGATCCACGACCTCCGTGGTGACCCCATCGGGTTCGGGGCACGCAAGATCGACGAGATCGATCGAGCCCACACCAACAACCCCGACGCCAAGTACGTCAACTCGGCCGACTCGATGCTGTACCAGAAGTCCCGGGTTCTCTTCGGGCTCGACCGGGCCCGCAAGGGTCTCGGTGACGACGAGCCCGCCGTGATCGTCGAGGGTTACACCGACGTGATCGCCATGCACAAAGCGGGTGTGACCACCGCAGTGGCCACCTGCGGCACCGCACTGGGTGACGGGCACTTCGATCTGATCCGTCGTTTCACCGACCGTGTGGTGCTGGCCTTCGACTCCGATGAGGCAGGTTCCAAAGCCGCCCTCCGCAGCGACGACCTGGAGTCGCCGTTCCGTCTCGATCTCGACGTCAGGGTGGCGGTGATGCCGGACGGTCTCGACCCGGCCGATCTCTATCAGGAGGGCCGGGGCGACGAGCTGGCCAAGGCGGTGCAGACCGCCCGTCCGCTCATGGAACATCGGATCGAGAGCGAAGTGGCCCGACACGATCTCACCGGCCCCGAAGGGCGGGCTCGTGCCTTGCACGCTGCTGTGACCCAGTTGAAGCGGATCAACGACCCGATCGCCCGACGCGAGTACAACCGATTCGTGGCCCGTCTCATCGGTGTCGAACTGCCTGTCGTGGAGGCGGCTCTGAGGGAGAACCAGCCGGCTCGTACTGCCACGACGACGGCGCCGTCGAAGCCCCTGGATCGTGCCGAGTCGGAGTTGCTCCGGGTGGTGTTGGGCAACCCGGCCGGCATGGAGGTCACTGCGTCCGATTTCACCGATGAACGGCTGAGGGCGGCGTTCGCTGCCATCGAACCCCAGCTGGCGACCGCTCCGCCCGGCACCCCTCTCGATCCTTCTCTGGTGGCGGATCCCGAGCTTCAGGGGATCGTTCGCGCCCTGTCCCTCGACTCCCGACCACTTCCGGACTGGTCGGACATGAGGAAGATGGTGAACCTCCGCCGCATCGACGCCGAGATCGACGATGTGGAGCGGCAGCTGGCCCAATCAGACGAGGGGACATCCGTTTACTCCGACCATCTGCGACGTCTGACGGCGTTGCAGCAGGAAAGACGTTCGGTTCTGGAATCCGGGTAGTTCCCCGTCCCCGTCATTCGGGTGTCGCTCGGAGGGGCGCGCGGGAGTGGTGAAATAGGCAGTCAGGCAGTGGTAGTTTCCCCTGTGAGGAGAAACTTGGGGTCATTGATGGAAAAGACGTTGGCGGCTGTCACCGCCTCCCTGGTCAAGCGGGGCAATCATCGGGGCTTCTTGACCATGGCCGAGGTGCAGCAGGAGCTGGAGGACATCGGCGCCGCCGGTGAGGCCTTCGAGCGGGTCGCCGACGAACTTCGACTCAAGGGCATCAAGCTCATGGAGGAAGGGCCGGGCGTCGTCGAGGAGAACATCGAGGTCTCCCAGATCTCCGTCTCCGATCCGGTACGTCTCTATCTCAACGATCTGGGCCGCTATCCGCTGCTCACCGCTCAGCAGGAGGTCGAGCTGGCGATGCAGATCGAGGCCGGTCAGAAGGCCAAGGAGCGTCTGGTCGGTGAAGAGTCACTGTCCGAGGAGGACCGGGCGGTCCTTCGCCATCAGGTCGAAATGGCCAAGGCAGCCCACGATCAGCTGGTCAACTCGAACCTGCGCCTGGTGGTCTCGCTGGCACGCCGGTACGTGGGCCGTGGCATGGCGCTGCTCGATCTGATCCAGGAGGGGAACGTCGGGTTGATGCGGGCGGTGGAGCGTTTCGACTACCGCCGCGGCTTCAAGTTCTCCACCTATGCGACATGGTGGATCCGTCAGTCGATCTCCCGTGCGATCGCCGACCAGGGTCGGACCATCCGGATGCCGATCCATGTTCTCGACTCGGTCAACAAGCTCACCAGGCTGCAACGTGAGCTGACCCAGCTGCGGGGTCACGCCCCGACGATCGAAGAGCTCGCCGCCGAGCTCGATCTCCCCGTAGAGCGGGTCGCCGAGCTGCGGCGAATCGCCCAGGACACGGTCTCTCTGGAGACCCCTGTCGGCGAGGACGAGGACGGGACCCTGGGCGATCTGGTCGAGGACGTCGACTCGGAAATGCCGGCAGACGTGGCGACGTTCACTTCCCTGCAATCTCAACTCGCCGAGGCGTTGGAGGGACTGAGCGAACGGGAGCGTCAAGTGCTGGTGATGAGGTTCGGTCTCGCCGACGGCAAACCCAGGACCCTGGAAGAGGTCGGCGCCTACTTCAACGTCACCCGGGAGCGCATCCGCCAACTTGAGACCAAGGCCCTGGCGAAACTGCGTCACCCGGACAAGTCGGGCCGCCTCCAGGGCTTCCTCGAAGACGCCTGATTTCAGCGTTGCTATAGCAACAGGTGGCGGATTCCGAAACCCTGTGCACGCTCGTCGGTCAAGTGGGGGTACAGGGGAGCCGTTGGTAACCTGTATGTGCCAGCCGGCACCATTCCGCGGTAGCTCAATTGGCAGAGCAGTGGACTGTTAATCCATTGGTTGTAGGTTCGAGTCCTACCCGCGGAGCAAGCTTCTGACCTCGGCGATTGCCGAAATGCCCTTGTGCTGTCTGGGAAATCCGGCAATTCGTCGTCTTTGGTCGTTTCGCGAGATTTCGCGCCTTTTCTGGTCCTGGGTCAACCTCTCGTGGCCCAAACGTGGCCCAAGAGCGAGCCACACGACGGTTGGAGAGCTCACTCGGAGTG
>DASSVE010000054.1:0-11344 GCA_035706345.1 Acidimicrobiia bacterium | reverse complement strand
CCGCCTGCAAGAGCAGGTCGGCCAGCTCACGGTCATCCGGATCGAGGATGCGACTCCCCTCTAGGCCGTTGTTGTCGAGCATCCACCTAGCCAGCTGGAGATCCGGTGACTTCAGGACGATACGGAGCCACGACTCCCAGGCCACCGGCAACTACTGCTTCGAGTGCGAGGCGTGGTACTGCGAGGCCCACTCACCGATCGAGAAGAACATCGAACCCGGCGGCGCCCCCATGTTCGACTGGTACTGGCAGTCCGTGTGCCCTCGAGGCCACACCCGGCAGTGCGAACGCTGGTAGGCGAGGGTACGAGGCCGCGTGAAGTCAGACACTTCTGGCGCAGGCCGCATGAATGGCCTGGGCTGTGGCAATTGCCTCGGCGACTTCGATCTCACCGAAGCTCTTCGACCCGTACTCCGAGCGGTTTCGATTGCGTCGAAGCCGATCGAAACGTTTGAGGGCGGGTTCGTCGACCTTATCAGCGATCGACTCGGCGAATTGCGCGAGAGCCTGATGTGATCCCGGCCGGCTGAGGACTCTGTAGCCCGACATGAGGAGAGCAGCCGCGAGGGACTTCCTGGCGGCGTCGTACGCCAGGACGTAGGCGCCGGATGGGTCGAGTTCGGAAATCTTGTCGGCGGCATCGAGATGTCGGCCGGCGTCCTCCAGCCATCCCGAAGCGGCCGTTGGGTCGGGCTCAACCTTCTCGATTAGGCCGTTTCGCCGCAGATCGCCGAGGGTGCTCATCTCAGATCGATTCGGGGGCCCGACTTGACCGACCGCTCGAATGCGCCGTCTGCTTCGGCCCATTCGGCCGCTGTGCGCACCGTCACGTTGATCGGTCGCCCGACTTCTGCCTCCACGGCGGAGACCGCGTCGTAGATCTCGCCGACGTCGGGTTCGCCGACTACGAGCAGGTCGATATCCGCGGGGGACATCTCGGCGGGGTCGGCCCACGAGCCGTAGATGAAGGCTTCCTCGATTCCGTCCACTTCGGCCAGGGCGGCTCGGAGCAGGGGCTCCGGCCCGACCGTCTTCAGGATCAAGCTGCGCAGCTCGGGATAGACGGGAGAAGAAGGGTTGGGTGCGATCATTCTGTTTCTCCCGACCGTCGTTGACTTGATCAGGCCGGCCGATTCCAGCCGTTCGACCTCCTTGTGAGCTCCTCCCAACGAGGTGCCGGCACGTCGGGCGAGCTCACTGAGCGAGATGGGCTGGTCGGCGAGGAATATCGCGCCGAGCAACCGCTCCTGTTCGGGAGAGCGGAACAAAGGAAGCCGGGATCGAGCTTTCACAATTCATGAAGATATCTTCACGCATTGTGAAAGTCAAGGGTGGATGGCAGGCGACTCAGACGGGGCGGACCTACTCCCAGCGAAAGAAGCGGATCGCCAGTAGCCCGGCCACGAAGGTGACCCCGGTGACCACCAGCCAGGAGGAGCCGGGGTCGAGGCTGAGCCAGCCGTCCTGGAGCACCTGGATCGCCTGGCGGAGGACGGTGAAGTCGCCCACCGTTCCCATCGCGCCGCTGAGGACCTCGGGTGGCGGGCCGGCCCCGCCCAGTATGAGCAGGACGAACCAGAGCAGGACCCCCAACGCCTGGGCGGCACGTGAGGAGGGCAGCACCGCTCCCAGGAGGACGCCGATGGCGGCGAAGGCCAGGGCGACGAGGACGAACCCTCCGATCACCATGGGCACCGAGTCCGGGGCGTCTACATCGTGGATCGGGGTGGCCACCGCCACGAGGACCACGGCGGACACAGCGGCGATCACCAGCATCACCAGAACCTGAGCGCCGACGATGACCCAGGCGGGGATGCCCGAGGCCCGGTACCGCTTGAGCACCCCACGTTCCCGGTTCGAGGCCAGGTGGGTGGGCAGGCTGATCAATCCCACTGAGGCGGTCACCAGAGCCAGATAGGCGGGCACGTAATAGTTCATCGCCCCCACGCCCCGGTACACCTCGGGGGTCGACTCGTTGCCGAACACACCGCCCATCACGAACAGAACCACCAGCGGCAGGGCCAGGGCGAACAGAGCCGTGAGCGGCTCCCTGAGGAACAGCTTCTGCTCCAGCCACGACATCTTGGCCAGCAGGCTCATTGCCCAGCCTCCTCCGGCTTGGTGAGGGACAGGAAGACATCCTCCAACGTGGCCCGCTCCGCTCTCAGGTCGAGGGGAGCGAGGCCATGAGCGACCAGCTCGGCGCCGACATGGGCCAACAGCGGACCCTCGCCACGGACCTCGTACCGGCCGCGTTCGTTGCTGACGCCGGTGACACCGCTCACCCCGGCGAGCCATCCCAAGTCGGCGCCATCGGCCGTGAACCGGACCCGGACCCCGCCTCCGTATTGGGCGATCAACTCCTGGGGCGAACCCTCGGCCTTGACCCAGCCCTCGTCGATCACCACCAGCCGGTCGCACAGGTTCTCGGCTTCGTCCATGAAATGGGTCACCAGTACGACGGTGGCCCCACGCTCGCGGATCCGGCGGATCAAGTCCCACGCAACCCGGCGCGAGGCCGGGTCGAGGCCGGTGGTCATCTCGTCGAGGAACACCAGCTTGGGCTCGTTGGCCAGCGCCAGGGCCACGAAAAGCCTCTGTTGCTGGCCACCCGAGAGACCGTCGAAGCGGGCCTTCTTCTTATCGGTGAGGCCCCAGTCGGCCAACAGCTCGTCAGGGGAGGGCCCCTCGTCACTGAGTGACCCGAACAGGTCCAACGCTTCCCACACCTTGATCCGATCCGGCAGCGCCGACTCCTGCAACTGCGACCCGATCCGGCGTCGGATCTCGGCAGCGTGATGACGCGGGTCGAGACCCAGGACCGACACGTTGCCGGCGTCGTAGGTGCGCAGCGCCTGGACACACTCAACGGAGGTGGTCTTGCCGGCCCCGTTCGGGCCCAGGATCCCGAAGATCTCCCCTTCCTCCACTTGGAACGAGACGTCCCTGACCGCCTGGAAGGATCCGTAGCTCTTCCGCAGGCTTTCGATGGAGAGGACGGGTGCCATGAGTGGCCTAGTCAAGCGTCTCGGCGGCTCAGCGCCTCGTCGCCCCCGCCAGCTCACTAGCCAGCCGCGACTCCGCTCTTGCCACCACCTGTCTGGTCGCCACCACTGTGTCAGGGTTGAGGCTCATCGAGTCGATGCCGAACTCGACCAGGCGTTGGGCCAGGTCGGGGAAGTCGGACGGCCCCTGACCGCAGATCCCGACGTGTCTCCCGGCCGCGTGGGCGCCGGCTATAGCTTGACGGATCATCTCCACGACACCCTCGTCACGCTCGTCGAAGTCGAACGCCACCAGCTCCGAGTCCCGGTCCACCCCCAGCACCAGCTGGGTCAAGTCGTTGGACCCGATCGAGAAACCGTCGAAGATCTCGGCGAAGGCATCCACCTGGACGACGTTGTTGGGGATCTCGCACATGACGTAGACCTCCAACCCGTTCTCGCCCCGGCGCAGACCGTTCTCCGCCATCACCTCGAGCACCTTCTCGCCTTCGGCGACTCTGCGGCAGAACGGGATCATCAGCTTGACGTTGGTCAGTCCCATCTCGTCACGGACCCGTCGCATCGCCTGGCACTCCAGGGCGAAACCGTCCCGGTAGGCGGGATGGGCGTAACGGGACGCCCCCCGGAACCCGAGCATCGGGTTGGCCTCCACCGGCTCGAGGCCACGGCCCCCGACCAGGCTCGCGTACTCGTTGGTCTTGAAGTCGGACATGCGGACGATCACCGGCCGCGGGTAGAAGGCGGCGGCGATGGTCCCCACCCCCTCCGAGAGACGCTCGACGAAGTAGTTGGCGCCACTGGCGTAGCCCTTGGTCATCTCGTCGATCTCGGCCCGCTCGGCGAGGTCCTCGACCTTCTCGGGGTGCAGCAGGGCCATCGGATGGGCCCGGATCGACTCGGAGATGATGAACTCCATACGGGCCAGACCCACACCGTCCACGGGGAGCGATGCCATGCCGAACGCCAGGTCGGGGTTGCCCAGGTTGAGCATGATCTCGGTCCGTGTCTCCGGGACGTCGGATTGGTCGATCTCGACGACCTCCATCGCCAGCTCGCCCCGATAGACGTAGCCGACGTCGCCCTGAGCGCAGGAAACGCTCACCGTCGCCTCGCCGGCCAGGATGTCGGTGGCGCCCTCCGCCCCCACGACGGCGGGGATGCCCAGCTCACGGGCCACGATGGCGGCGTGACAGGTCCGCCCGCCCCGGTTGGTGACGATGGCGGCGGCCGTCTTCATCACCGGCTCCCAGTCGGGTGTGGTGGTGTCGGCCACCAGCACCTCACCGGGCTGGAAGGACGACAGCTCCTCGGTCGACTTCACCACCCGCACCGGGCCGATGGCAACGGAGTTGCCCACCGCCCGGCCGGTGACCAGCGGCTCGGAGTCGGGGAAGACCAGGTACGACCGCATCTTGGTGGTCTCCTTCTGCGACGCCACCGTCTCCGGTCTCGCCTGGACCAGGTAGAGCCCGCCGTCGAGGCCGTCCTTGGCCCACTCGATGTCCATCGGCATGGGGTGTCCGGCCTTCTCGCTGTAGTGACGCTCGACCGCGATGCCGTACCCGGCCAGGGTGAGCACCTCTTCGTCGGTCAGGCAGAACCTGGCCCGGTCGGTCTCGGGGGTGGGCACGTTGGCGGTCGCCTGCCCGCCCCGACCCTGGGCGTAGACCATGCGGATCTGCTTCCGCCCCAGCTTCCGTCGCAGCACCGCCCGATAACCCTGCTCGTAGGTGGGCTTGTGGACGTAGAACTCGTCGGGGTCGACCGACCCCTGAACCACGTTCTCACCGAGCCCGTAGGCGCCGGTGATGAACACCACGTCACGGAACCCGGACTCGGTGTCCAGGGTGAACATCACCCCGCTGGAGGCGAGGTCGGAGCGGACCATCTTCATGACCCCGACCGAGAGGCCGACGTCGAAGTGGTCGAAGCCCTTGTCGATCCGATACGAGATGGCGCGGTCGGTGAACAGCGAGGCGAAGCAGCGACGGCACGCCTCCAGCACCCGCTCCGAGCCGTGCACGTTCAGGAAGGTCTCGTGCTGGCCGGCGAAGCTGGCGGTGGGGAGGTCCTCGGCGGTGGCCGAGGAGCGGATCGCCACGCTGAGGTCGGGCCCGTACTCCTCCTCGAGCTTGTGGTAGGCGTCGACGATCTGACGACGCAGCTCCTCGGACAGCGGGGCTTCGTAGACGATCTCACGGGCCCGCCGGCCCCGCTTGGCCAGCTCGGCGACGTCGGTCTTGTCCAACCCTTCCAGGAGCTTCCGGAGCTCATCCCAGGCACCCGAGGCCGTGAGGGTGTCCCGGTAGGCCTCGGCGGTCACGGCGAACCCGTTGGGGACCTTGACCCCGAGCGGGGTCAGCTCCCGGTACAGCTCGCCGAGCGAGGCGTTCTTGCCTCCCACGGTGGCGACGTCGCCGATGCCCAGTTCGGAGAACCACTTCACGTACTGCTTCTGCGTCATCTCAACCTCCAGGTCAGCGCAGCTGGACCGGGTACTCACGGACGTTGATCCGGCTCCCGTCCTTGGCGGAGAACTCCCACACGATCAGGGCGCCGAACTGCTCCCGATCCACGGTGTAAGTGAGCTCTGTCTCCCACTCGCCCCAGCACCCGGTGCCGCAGGTGGCCATCACGGTCTCCTCGTCGAGGGTCAGTCCGTCGTCGTCGGTGAGCATCACCTGGGAGACCGCCTCGAAGACATTGCTGAGACCTTCCACCTCCACCGGGCTGGTCACAGGCTCACCCCACGCCGGCTCGTCGACGAAGATGGGCGGGAGCATCTGGTCGTAGTAGTCGGAGCGCTCCTGTGGTCCGTCCAGCTCGATCCCTTCGGACGAGAAGACGGTCACCGGCTCGCCGTCGATGAGGAACTCGACCTCGTCGACATCGTCGACCCTGGTGGCGGTGTACACCACCTGGGCGAGCCGGGCGAACATCGAGAACGACCCACCACCGTCGTCGAACTCGGCACTGAGATCGATGATGGCCACCTCGTCGTCGACATCGATCCCATTGATCGTGGTGCCCTCGGGGATGGCCGTTGAGATGGCGGGGGTCCCGTCCATCTCGTCCTGGGTGGGACCCGCGATCAGGGCCTCCAGGGCGGCGGTCAATTCATCGGCCCCGGCCGGGATCTCCCGGTAGACCGGGACCAGGAACGGCCCGCCGGCGTCCTCTTCCAACTCGTCGAGCAGGAAGTAGGCGGCGCCTGCGGCCGGCTCAGGTGAAGTAGTGGTTGTGGCGGGCGCTGCCGTAGTGGTGGTGGCCGCCTCTGTGGTGCTGGTGGTCGGGGCCGCGGTGGTGGTGGCCTCGTCGGATGTGGTGGTCGTGGGCTCTGCGGTGTCGGTCCCGCAGGCCGAGATCACCAAGGCGAGCGCGGCGACTCCGGCGACCAGGGTTCTGGAACGTCTCATGAGTCGATGATCCGGCTTCATCTCCTCGATCGACAGGGCCCTAGGTCCCGGTGTCAGGGGTCCTTTTCCGCCGCTCCGCCCAACCGGCTGGGGCTTCCGGCCCTGGCAGTCGGGACAGGAAGCGAGCCAGATTGGGGGAGAGGACCATGACGAGTCAGCGCGCCGCCACGGAATGGCTGCCGGGGGTGGCTCCCGGGCGGCTTCGGTGGAAGCCGGACGGCACCGGCCTGGCCACGCGGACATATCGGATCCGGCTCCTCGGGCCGGGGCGGTGGGAGACAACGTACCGGGGAGCTCCCATCTCGATCGACCAGCGTCGCTCGGTGGCCGTCGCCAAGGCCGAACAGCATTACGCCGAGCTGCGACGGCAACGCCAGGTCGTCGGTTTCGGCGTCGGTTCCGGCATCTCCCTGGTGGTTGCGATAACCGGTCTGATCACGATGACGCCACTCGGCTATTTCGTCTTCGTCGCCGGCTTCGGGCTGTTCCTCGGTCTGGGTGCCCGATCGGTGGCGGCCAGCACACGCAACCTCCTCGATCCTTACCGGATCAGAGAATCGTGGGAACCGCCCGATTGGTGGAACCACTAAGGGACGCGGGAGTGGGGAGCCTCCCGCAGGCCCCCCACTCGCTCTCCCCGCAGATCAGCCCTTCATAGCCACGGGAATCTTCCGTGGCTCGGGGGGCTGAGCTTCTTCCGGCAGCTTGACCGTGACGGTCAAGACGCCTCGGTCGTAGTCAGCCGAGATCATGTCCTCGGTGACACCATCGGGGACCGGCACGCGACGGACGAACTTCCCGTAGTGCCGCTCCCGGAGATAACGGTTCTCCTCGGAGATCTCCCGCTCCTCTGACTTCTCCCCACTGATGGTGAGATAGTCGTCCTGGAGGGTGATCTCGACGTCCTTGTCCGGGTCGATCCCGGGAAGTTCCGCCGTGATGATCAGCTCGCCGTCGGTGCGTTCGACATCAATCGAAGGACGGAAGTCGAACTCGCCCCCGTCTCGCCCGATGCGCGACGGACGGAACAGCGCGTCGAACTCCTTCTCGAGGTCGAGCAATGGTCTCCAAAGCTCCAGCTTCATAACGCTCACCTCCTTTCCGGGCCGCGATCAGACCGACCGGGGGCCCAACTCGGTCGGCGCCCCAGCGAAAGTGGGCTCTATCCCCATTGTCCTCCGCGGTCCCCAGGGCGCTAGGGCCAAACGTCACTTACCCATTCTTGAGAAGACGAAGCAGTCAGATATCTCCGGGTTCGGGTCCCAAGGGAGAAAGCAACTGTCCAAAGGCCCTATTCACCCGGCCCGGGGTCCCGCAGAGTCGGGTCATGAGATCGCGACGACCTCTGCTCGCATCGACCGTCGCCGCTCTGCTCCTCGTCTCCTGCGCCCCGACCGAAACGGTGTCGACCACCGACGTGGCCGGCTCGACCCCGGCCGTCCTCGACGGCGACTTCGGGCCCGACGACATGATGGCCCTGTTCTATCTGCTGCAGCGTCCCGACCTCGACGTGCTGGCTGTGACCGTCAGCGGCACCGGGCTGGTGCACTGCCCCCAGGGGGCGGCCAACGCGGCCGCCATCCTGAGCCACCTCGGCCGCGCCGACATACCGGTCGCCTGTGGTCCTGATGAGCCGACCGCGGGCGGCAACGCCTTCCCCGAGGAGTGGCGGGCCGGCTCCGACGAGCTGGCCACGAGTCTGGGCGTGGAGCCGTACATCGGACACGTCGACACCGACGCCGTCGGGTTGCTCACCGAGACAATCGGGGGAGCGGGCCAACCGGTCCGGCTCCTGGTCCTCGGGCCGATGACCAACATCGCCCTGGCCCTGGATGCCAGCCCCGACCTGGTGGACGACATCGCCGACATCACCATGATGGCCGGCGCCTTCGACGTGAACGGTTCGGTGGCCCCCGACTACCTGGCGGAATGGAACGTCTGGGTCGACTCGGCGGCGGCGCAACGGGTCATCGGGACCCCGGTCCCGAAGACGATCGTCCCTCTGGATGCCACCAACGACGTGCCCGCCACCCAGTTCTTCTTCGACACCCTGACCCGCACCAAGCGGACCCCCGAGGCCAAGCTGGTCTGGACCTTCTTCGCCACCCACGACTACAACCTCGAGGGCGGCTCCTACTTCTTCTGGGATCCGCTGGCGGCCGTCGCCTTGGTCGAGCCCGGGATCGTTGATCTCTCGACCCGGAGCGTCGAGGTCGACCAGGCCACCGGGCAGACCCTGCAGGCAGACGGGGGCGCCGAGGTCGAGGTAGCCGTCGCGGCCGACCGCCGCGGCTTCGAGGAGGAGTTCCTCACCGTGGTCAACGGAGGAAGCTTCGTGGAGGCCCGGATCCCCGAGCCCGACCTCACCGTCCACTACGCCGACGGTGCCTGCACCTACCAGGGCGACACCGAGTTCGACCTGGATGGCAACCCCGACACCTCTGTGTTCGTCGAGGTGGTCAACGACACTGAGGAGCCCGTTGCGGTCATGGCCGGCGCCCACGACGGGGTCTCGTGGGAACAGCTGAAACAGGACGCCGTCGTCTACGAAGAGACCCTGACCCCGCCCGAGTACTGGGTCCAGGCCGGGACCATCGGGATCGCCGGGCACTCGGTCACCGGCGGCGCCACCGTTGGCGCCCTCGAGCTGGAACCGGGGACCTACGCCATCGCCTGCGGGACCGCGGCCAACGACGTGATCCTGCTCACAGACATCGTGGTCTCACCTTGAGACCGAAGGAGGCAATCTCATGACAGTCGCATCACCACCGAGACACCGGCGCAGCACCTACCGCCGGCCACCGGCCACGGTCACCGCAATCGGCGTCCTGCTCCCACTCCTCGTGATCGGGGCGCTCCAGGGCGGCATGGCCATGGTCATGGACCCGATGCACCCCATGGGCATGACCACCGACTACCTGGAAGGCGCGCCGGTGCACACCTACTTCTGGCCGGGTTGGTTCCTCCTCGGCATCGCCGCCGCATCGATCGTCACCACCGTGGGTCTGTTCTCCAACTGGCAGTGGCACTGGGCGCGGGGGATCGAGGAGACCGTCGGATACCGCTGGCCCTGGATAGGGGCGGTGTCGATCGGGATCGTGCTGCTCACCTTCGAGGTCATCGAGCTGTTCGTGGTCCCCTTCCACCCGGTGATGCACCCGTTGCTCATCGCGACATCGCTCTCGATCCTGGGTCTGGCGGTCACCCCTTCGGCGCGGCGTCGTCTCGCGGTGCGCCGCTGATCCACGGCGATAGAGACACACCGGTAAAGGGACTTTGGCCCCTGTTCGCCACCGGACCCGTGCCGTTCAATCGGGTTCAGTGGTCTGAAAGGAGGCCCATATGAAAGCGATGGTCTATCACGGCCCCGGGAACAAGTCGTGGGAGGACGTTCCCAAGCCGTCCATCGTCGATGACACCGACGCCATCGTCCGTGTCGACGCCGTGACGATCTGCGGGACCGATCTCCACATCCTCAAAGGAGATGTCCCCGCGGTCACAGATGGCCGGATTCTCGGTCATGAAGCAGTGGGAACCGTCGAAGAGGTCGGCTCCGGGGTGAAGCGAGTACGCCCAGGGGACAAGGTCCTGGTGTCGTGCATCACCTCGTGCGGCTCGTGCCGCTTCTGTCGTGAGGGACGCTACGGGCAGTGTCTCGGCGGCGGTGGCTGGATCCTCGGTCACAAGATCGACGGGACCCAGGCGGAGTACGTCCGGGTGCCCTTCGCCGACACCTCCACCTACCCGGCGCCCGCCGGAGTCCCGGACGAGCAGCTGCTCATGCTGGCCGACATCCTGCCCACCGGGTACGAGGTCGGCGTGCTCAACGGAGCGGTCGAGCCCGGTGACGTCGTCGCCGTGGTCGGCGCAGGCCCGATCGGTCTGGCCGCCATCCTCGGAGCGAGACTGTTCAGCCCGAGCCACGTTATCGCCGTCGATCTCGCCGATAGCCGGCTGGAGGCGGCCAAGCAGTTCGGCGCCGATCTGACCGTGAACAGCGGAAACGTCGACCCGAAGGACATCGTCTTCGAGATGACCGATGGCCTGGGTGCCGACGTCGCCATCGAAGCGGTTGGCATCCCCGCCACCTTCGAGAAGGCGGCTGAGCTGATCCGGCCGGGTGGCCGGGTGGCCAACGTCGGCGTTCATGGCTCGCCGGTCACGCTCCATCTCGAGGAGCTCTGGATCAAGGACGTGACCATCACCACCGGGTTGGTGGACACCTTCTCCACCCCGACTCTGCTTCGGCTCATCGAGGCCGGACTGATCAACCCGTCGCCTCTGGTCACCCATCACTTCCCGATGAGTGAGTTCATGAAGGCGTACGACGTGTTCGCCCGTGCCGGAGAGACCGGGGCCCTCAAGGTGGTCCTGGGGGCAGACTGACCTGATGGTCGGCGCATTCGGTCCCGGGTCGTTCTGACCCGGGACCGTTGTGCCGTCCTAGGTGTGGTCCTCGCGGATCCAGACCGAGACTGCGGTCGGTTCCATGGTCTCGGTGACGACGTCACGCCATCCCCTCGACAACTCGTTGACGTCGAGTCGGTCTCGGAGAGTGCCGGCGAAACGATCCATGACGTTCTGGGCGTCGTACCGGGCCCGGTTGAACCTACGGTCGATCACGTCTTGGATCCGACGCCGTACCGGGTTGAACAAGGCGGCAACGGCCAGGGTGGAGATCGCTACCGCCAGAGCCGACTCCGCTGGAAGCAGTGTTGTGACCGTCGCCACCGACCCTAGATAGACCGCACCGAGCAGGACGACGACCAGCAGGTAGGTGACCGTTCGGGAGATGATCCGATCGATCTCGTAGAGCCGGTACTTGAGGACCGCGATCGCCACCGAGATCGGGATGGCGGCGAGAACGAGACCGAAAAGGATGTCGAGCGCCCGGTTGAAGCCACCCTCGCTGGCGCCAAGGGCG
>DASSVE010000053.1:0-36158 GCA_035706345.1 Acidimicrobiia bacterium | reverse complement strand
CCTGCCCGACGACGAGTTCACCAAGGCATGCGTCAACGATCTCCGGGACCTGCTGAACATCGCCACCGCGGGTGACGTCGCCGCGATGATCGCCGAGCCCATCCAGGGTGTCGGTGGCTTCGCCACACCACCCGACGGATTCTTCGGCGCCATGAAGGAGGTGCTCGACGACCACGGCATCCTTTTCATCTCCGACGAGGTGCAGACCGGGTGGGGGCGGACCGGAGAGCATTTCTGGGGCTATCAGGCCCACGGGGTGACCCCCGACCTGCTCACCTTCGCCAAAGGTCTCGGGAACGGTCTCGCCATGGCCGGTGTCGTGGCCCGTGCCGAGGTCATGGACTGTCTCCAGGCCAACTCGATCTCCACCTTCGGGGGCAATCCCCTGGCCACCGCAGGCGCCCTGGCCAATCTCAACTATGTGCTCGACCACGATCTGCAGACCAATGCCCTCAAGGTGGGCAACCAGTTGAAGAACGGCATCCACAGGCTGGCCGACGAAGTGCCCGAGATCATCGAAGTCCGGGGCAAGGGCTTGATGATCGGGGTCGAGTTCGCCAAGCCCGACGGGACGCCGGACCCGGCGATCACGGCCGAGGTCATGGAGGCGGCCAAGACCGAGGGCCTCCTCATCGGCAAGGGCGGTCTCTACGGGAACACCTTGAGGATCGCCCCGCCGCTCTCGATCACCGAGGAAGAGGCCGAAGAGGGTCTGGAGAAGCTGACACGAGCAGTGAGCGCCGCCCGCCTGTCATGACGCTCGAGATCAGGGACGCCACTCCGGGCGACCTGCCGATCATCAAACGTGTCCTCTACGAGGCAGTGGGCTGGGACCCCGGGCGCCGGTTGCCACCGCTCGAGGTCACCGTGGAGTTGCCCCAGCTCGCCCTCTATCACCACGGGTGGGGCCGCGACGGCGACATCGCGGTCATCGCCGAGATGGACGGCGAGGTGGTCGGCGGCGCCCTGTGCCGGCTCTTCACCGACGAGGAGCACGGCGAGGGCTACTACGACGAGCAGACCCCGGAGCTGGGGGTGGCCGTGTGGGGAGGCCGACGTGGTCTGGGAATCGGTACCCGGCTGATCGAGGAGCTGGAGCGTCGTGCGGCCGCCTCGGGCATCCAGACGATGAGTCTCAGCGTGGAGAGCGCCAACCGGGCGCGGGGGCTGTACGAGAGACTGGGATACGAGACCGTGGCCGAGCGCGACGACGATGTCCTGATGGTGAAGACCCTTTCCAAGGAGGAGTGAAATGGCAAAGACGCTCATAAAGGGTGGCACGGTGGTCACGGCCATCGACCAGATGGAGGCCGACGTCCTCGTCGACGGGCCCAAGGTCGTGGCGCTCTTGGGACGAGAGCACTCGGTCGACCCCGACGACATCATCGACGCCACCGGGAAGCTGGTCCTCCCGGGCGGCATCGACGTGCACACCCACATGGAGCTGCCCTTTGGAGGGACCTTCGCCGCCGACACGTTCGAGACCGGCTCCAGGGCGGCCGCCTGGGGAGGCACGACCACAATCGTCGACTTCGCGGTCCAGACGGTGGGGGAGTCGGCGATGGACGGTTGGGAGAAGTGGATGGAGAAGGCGCGGGGCAACTGCGCCATCGACTACGGGTTCCACATGATCACCGGCGACATCAACGACCAGACCCTCAAGGAGATGGAGATGCTGGTGAGAGAGGGGGTCACCAGCTTCAAGATGTTCATGGCCTACCCCGGCGTCTTCTACTCCGATGACGGGCAGATCCTGCGGGCGATGCAGAAGGCAGCCGAGGACGGGGCCACGATCTGCATGCATGCCGAGAACGGGATCGCCATCGACGTCCTGGTCGGCCAGGCCCTCGATCGCGGCGAGACCGACCCGATCTACCACGGCATCGTGCGCAAGTCGATCCTCGAAGGCGAGGCCACCCACCGCGCCATCAAGCTGGCAGAGCTCACCGGCGTCCAGCTCTACATCGTCCATCTCTCCGCCCTGGAGGCACTGGACGAGGTGATCGCCGCCCGCGATCGTGGGCTGAACGTGTTCGCGGAGACCTGTCCCCAGTACCTGTTCCTCTCCCTCGAGGACCTGGGGAACGGGTTCGAGGGCGCCAAGTACGTGTGCTCACCCCCGTTGCGCGACGCCGAGCAGGGTCACCAGGAGCGTCTCTGGCAGGGTCTGCGGACCAACGACCTGCAGGTGGTCTCCACCGACCACTGCCCGTTCTGCATGGGCGACCACCACACCTTTGGCACCCAGAAGCAGCTGGGCAAGGACGACTTCTCCAAGATCCCCAACGGGATGCCGGGGGTCGAGCCGCGTATGGCCCTGATGTATGACGGGGGTGTGGTCGAGGGTCGGATCAGTCTCAACCGCTTCGTCGAGATCACAGCCACGACGCCGGCGAAGATGTTCGGCATGTACCCGAAGAAGGGAACGATCGCGGTCGGCTCGGACGCAGACATCGTGGTCTTCGACCCGAGCGGGTCCCAGGTCATCTCGGCGGAGACCCACCACATGGATGTCGACTACTCGGCCTACGAAGGGTGGGAGACCACAGGGAAGATCGACACCGTGATGTCCAAGGGCAAGGTGATCATCTCCGGGGACGAGTATCTGGGCTCGCCGGGAGACGGCGAGTTCATCGCCAGGGGCGTCAGCCAGTACACGATCTGACTCAACGGCGCAGACCGGCTCTGTCGCTAATTTGACCCCCATGGACTTCGGCGTCGTCCTCCAGACCGATCCCCCTGCCTCCAGGGTGGTAGAGCTCGCCCGGATGGCTGAGGGTCTGGGGTTCAGTCACGGCTGGACGTTCGACTCGCACGTCCTCTGGCAGGAGCCGTTCGTGATCTACTCCCAGATGCTGTCCGTCACCGAGAACATGATCGTCGGGCCCATGGTGACCAATCCCGGCACACGGGACTGGACCGTCCTGGCCTCCCTGTTCGCCACACTCAACGACATGTTCGGAGAACGCACCATCTGCGGGATGGGCCGGGGCGACTCGGCGTTGCGCTACATCGGCCGGCAGCCCGAGTCACTGGGCACGATGGTGGAGGCGATGGCGGTGATCAAGGGCCTCGTGGCCGGGGAGGAGGTCGACTACCAGGGACGGAAGCTCTCCATCCCCTGGCTCGACGAGGGCTGGGACCTGCCGATGTGGGTGGCCGGCTACGGGCCACGGGCTCTGAGCACCATCGGGGAGCACGCCGACGGCTTCATCCTCCAGCTCGCCGACCCCCAGGTGCTGGACTGGACGATGACGGCGGTGCGCGATGCCGCCTCCCGGGCGGGGCGGGACCCGGACGAGGTGAAGATCTGTGTGGTGGCCCCGGCGTATGTGGGTGACGACCTGGCACATCAGCGCGATCAGCTGCGCTGGTTCGGGGGAATGGTGGGCAACCACGTCGCCGACATGGTGCGCCGTTACGGGGAGGACGCTTCGAAAGTGCCAAAGGTGCTCTCCGACTACATAAAGGCGCGCGAGGGATACGACTACGACCACCATGGCAAGGCGGGGAACCCATCGACGGATTTCGTCCCCGACGACATCGTCGACCGCTTCTGCGTGCTGGGGAGCACCGAACAGCACATCGAAAAGCTGCGTCTCCTGAAGGACATGGGCGTCGACCACTTCGGCCTATACCTGATGCACGACGACGTGGAGACGACCTTGCGCGCCTACGGGGAGCAGGTGATCCCGGCAGTCAGGGGCTGACGGGTACCTTTCACCGCATGGATTGGACGATCATCATCTTGCGGGTGCTCCACGTCGGCGGAGGCCTGTTCTGGGCTGGGGCGGGTCTCTCCATGGGCTTGTTCGTGCAACCGACGGCGCAAGCGCAAGGCCGGGCCGGTGGTGAGCTCATGCAACGGCTCATGGGCGAGTCGGGGCTGGGACGGGCGATGGGGATATCCGCCATCGCCGCGCTGGGCAGTGGGATCGCCCTCTACTGGATCGACTACGGCGAAGTGGTGCCTTTCAACGCCTCGATGGCCGCGTTCGCTGTCGGAGGTCTCGCCGCCCTGATCGTATGGCTGGCCACGGTGACCATCTCCCTGCCCGCGGGCCGGCAGATGACCGCACTGGCGGAGCAGGCCGGAAGAGGAGAGGACGTCGGTGGTGAGATGGCGCGCCTCGGCTCGCGTCTGAGGCGAACCGGGCAGGTGTCGATGTGGCTCATGATCGTCACCATCGTGAGCATGGCAATCGCCCGCTATCTCACGTGAGCCGCCGAATCCGGCTTGTCGACGTCTTCGGCGAACGACCACTGACCGGGAACCCGCTCGCCGTGGTCGTGGACGCCGAGGATCTGTCCTCCGATGAGATGCAGGAGCTCACCCGATGGATCAACTTCTCGGAGACCGCCTTCCTGCTTGCTCCCACGACCGAGGAGGCCGACTATCGGGTCCGGATCTTCACCCTCGCCGGGGAGCTTCCCTTCGCCGGGCATCCCACCCTCGGCAGCTGTCACGTGTGGCGATCGTCCAGTGATGCCGAAGGGGAGGAGTTCGTCCAGGAATGTGGGGCCGGTCTGGTCCGGCTCAGAGTCTCGGGGCAGCGAGTCTCTTTCGAGGCGCCGCCATTGGTCCGGAGCGGTCCGGTCGATCCCGTGTGCCTGGCCAATCTGGCCTACGTCCTCGGTGTGAGCGAGACGGACATCGTCGCCGCCGCCTGGGTCGACAACGGCCCGGGGTGGGTGGGGGTCGTCCTGGAGGACGCCAGCACCGTGCTCGACCTGAATCCTGACTTCGGCCGGAGTCAGACAGACGACGAGATGTACATCGGTGTCGTCGGGATGCACCCGGAGGGCTGGGAGCACCTGTACGAATTGCGTGCCTTCTTCCCGGGTGAGCATGGCGAGACGCTCGAGGACCCTGTCACCGGGAGCCTGAATGCCTCGATGGCGCAGTGGTTTCTCGCCGAGGGGAGGGCGCGCGCACCCTATGTCGCCAGCCAGGGAACAGCCCTGGGCAGGATGGGGAGGATCCACATCTCGGGCGACGCCGGGTCGGTTTGGGTCGGGGGCAGGGTCTTCGACGTGGTCGAAGGTCTCATCCCCGAGACTGGTCAGACGTAGGCCGACCCCACCGCCGCCGCATAGATGAGGATCATCACCATCAGCATGGCGTAGCCGAGGAGCCCGTTCTCACCGAAGTCCTCGTTCAGCTTCGCCGACGTCAGCCCGATGGCGACGAAGAACAAGATGGTTCCAACCCATTCCGGCATGGTCTCTACCCGCCTTTTTTGTAGCCTCCATACCCGACTCTACGCCGCACGACTCCTCTGTGCGTGATCGGGCCGGAAAGGCTGAACGGAATGACGGTGAGTGACATCAAGGCAGGAGTGGTCGGTGTCGGGTTCATCGGGGTGGCACATGTCGACGCCCTGCGCCGGCTCGGGATCGAGGTGGTTGGTGTGGTCGGCTCCACCCCGGAGCGGGCCCGACAGAAGGCGGAGATCGCCGGCCTGCCGCAGGTCTACGAGAGCGTCGAGGCGCTCGCCGCCGACCCCGGGATCGATGTCATCCACATCACCAGCCCCAACTACGCCCACGCCGATCAGGTGCGCATGGTGCTCGACGCCGGCAAGCACGTGGTCTGCGAGAAGCCACTGGCCATCGACTCTGCGGACAGCGCCGACCTGGTAGAGCGGGCGGAAGCCTCCGGCCTGGTCAACGCGGTGTGCTTCAACATCCGCTTCTATCCGGCGAACCATCAGGCGAGGGCGATGGTCGCCGCCGGGGACATTGCTGCACCCCGGCTGATCACGGGGTCCTACCACCAGGACTGGCTGCTCCGGGACACGGACTGGAACTGGCGTCTCCAACCCGAGGAAGCCGGCCAGCTACGCGCCGTCGCCGACATCGGCTCCCACTGGCTGGATCTGACCAGCTTCATCTCCGGGCGACGTGTCTTGGAGGTCATGGCCGACCTGCACACATTGGTACCGGTGCGACGCCATCCCGAAGGCCCGGTGGAGACGTTTGCCGCCGCCTCCGAGCCGGGGGAGGAGCTGATCGAGGAGAGGATGACCAGCGACGATGCCGCCGGCATCCTGCTCCGCTACGAGGACGGGGCCCGGGGCGCCTTCACCATCTCACAGGTGTCGGCGGGCAAGAAGAACTCGGTCCGCTACGAGATCGCCGGAAGCGAGTCCTCTGTGTCCTGGGATTCGACCCGGCACGAAGACCTGCACATCGGTCACCGGGGGCGTCCCAACGAGATCGCCAGCCGTGATCCTGCTCTGTACGCACCGGAGGCGGCCCGTCTCATCGCCTATCCCGGGGGTCACGCCGAGGGATTCCCGGACACTTTCCGCGCCCTCTTCTCCCAGGTGTATCTGGACGTGGCACGTGGGGAGCCGGCCCCATCGCCTGCCTATCCCACGTTCGCCGACGGTCACGACGTGATGCTGGTGACCGACGCCATCGCACGGAGCAATGCCGAGCAGCGCTGGGTCCGAGTCGAGCGGTGATCGTCAGCCGTTGAGGACCACGACCGGGCAGGGCGCCGACGTGACGAGATGCTCGACCCGTGGCCCGAGATGGAGACGGGTGGTCCCGGCACGGACCTCGGTCCCGAGGATCAGCAGATCCGGCTGGGTCTCCTCGATGTAGGCCAGGATCCCCGCTTCGGCCGAGCCGTGGTGCCGTACTTTGGCGACCGGGCTCTTGCCCATGGCGTCACCCACCACTTCGAGCTCGGCGGTCACTTCTGCGGAGAGACCCCGACCGGCCGACACCGCGGAGGGGGTCACCACGTGGAGCCCCTCCACGACCGTGTCCTCGTCGGCGATGGCGAAGGCGAGCTCGGCTGCCCTGCGGGAAGCGGCCGTGCCGTTGGTGGGCACCAGGATCCTCCGGGTGAAACCCTCCTGGGGCACCCCGCGCACCAGCATCGACGGGCAGGGTGAGAGCTTCACCAGATCGTCGATCATGGGGCCGAACAGGTTGTCGGGCACGACACCCACGGTCGGCGTTCCCAGGACCATGAGGTCGTAGTCCCGTTCCGCCTCGGCGAGGATGGAGGTCACGGGGTCGTCGCCGGTGACAACGCGCACCATGACTCGGGCACCCGGGAGACGCTGGGACAGCTCCTCGAGTTGCTGGCTGGCCTCGCTCTTCTGACCGGACGGGACCACGGCCAGCATGGTGATGGTCATGTCCTGGAGGGCGGCGAGACGGTTGAGGATCGAGATCTGCAGCTCCCGCGTCGAGCCCACGTCGCCCTGACCGAGACGGATCGGCACCAGGACCCTCTTGATCTCCCCCAGGAACGAGCTCTCGAGGGCAGCCTCGAGACGGAGTCTCTCCAACTCGTCGTCGTCCAGCTTGACCCGCGACACCGTGTAGCGGAGGGCGAAGGGAGCCATGAGCGAGGTGACGATGGCGACGATCACGATGATCGAGAACATCACCTGGCTCAGAATGCCCAGGGAGAGACCGATGGTGGCGATGATGATCTCGACCGCGCCGCGGGCGTTCAGCCCGGAGCCGTATGCCAGGGCGGACCAATGGTCCTGGCCGGATAGGTAGCGGGCGCCAACGTAGCCACCCACCACTTTTCCCACCGTGGCCACGAGGATCACTATCAAAGTGATGACCGCCAGTCTGGGCTCCAGGATCGCCGTGATGTCCACCTTGAGCCCGGCGACGGCGAAGAAGATTGGAGCGAACACTCCCATCGCCATCGCCTCCAGCTTTCTGATCGTCTCGGCAGGCAAGCGTGGGGATCGCCCGAGCAGGATGCCCACGGCGAAGGCGCCGAGGACCGGCTCGAGCCGGAGACCATGGCTGAACGCCCCCCAGGCGAAGGCGAGGACCACCACCAGAGTCAGCATGTGGTCCGGGCCCCGGAATCGATCCTGGACGAACGCAAGTCCGCTGTTCACCAGCCAGAGGCCAACGGTTGCCGTGGCCACGAGGAAGAGGACCACCATCCCGACGGTCGTGGCCACCGTTCCCGCGGTGATGGCCTCGGCGCTGGCCAGGGCGGTGACCACACCGAGCAGGGCCCATCCGGTTATGTCGTTGATGATCCCGGCGGCCAGGAGGGTCTGCCCGATGTCGCGTCGCATCAGGTCGAGATCGATGAGGATCTTGGCCAATACCGGGATCGCCGATATGGCCAGGGCGGTGGCAACGAAGAGGGCGAACACCGTCCGTTGTGTCGGGTCGGCGAGCAGGTCGTCGGGGATCAGGTACCCGAGGGCGAGACCGGCGAGGAACGGGACCACGGTGCCACCCGCCGCCACCCCGGCCGCGGTCTTCGCCTTGCGCCGGATCAGCCCGAGATCGGTCTCGAGACCGGTCACCACCAACAGGAGCATGACTCCTATCAAGGCCACCGCTTCGAGAAGGAACCCCTCGGTCTGAGTGCGGGGCAGGATCCAATCGCCCACCCACGGCACCAGACCGGACAGCACGGACGGGCCCAGGAGGACGCCGGCCAGGATCTCGCCGACGACCGTCGGCTGCCCCAGCCTCTGGGCGATGCCGCCGAGAAGACGCGCCGTGGCCAGCAGCAGCGCGATCTGAACCACGAGCTGCAATACGTCTTCATGCGGAGCCGCGCTGAACACGTCCACTGTCTCGTTTCCTCCTCTGTCGCCTTGGGAGTTAGCTGTCGGGCTCGGGCTGGAAGGTTGCCCTATCCGATTTTCGGAATTCGCCCCTGGGTTGTGGGTCCCCCCACCTGGCATGAGCCAGGTTCGGCGGTGACCGGCGATGGTAGTGACGGTCGGTGCCGTTGTTCCGAATCGGGTGTATCAGACAGCGGCCTTCTCACTCTGTTCGGGCATGGGGAACGAGAGGAGTCGAAGATGTTCACCTACCAACAGATAAAGGCCATTCAGGAATACCGATTCCGGAATGTGCCGCGGCGGCAGCGACGTCGCAAGCCGCACGCGGGTCTCCGCGACCTACTGCGAAGCCTCGCAGGTGTCTTCTCGACCATGGGTTTCCGGGGTCGGGATGGCACCAGCCATCCGGCCGGCCCTGCGTACTGAGTCTTCCGGCGAGGGAGGACCGAGGGGCACCCCGGGCTACTCACCACCCGGGGTGTCTCTCCTCAGACGCGGTACAGGCCGTCGACGTTCTCGGGCCACCAGACGATGCCGTCGGCGATCGTTGGGTTTTCGCCCTTCAGCCAGGAAGCCGTGGCCACGGCGGTGGCGAACGACGACCCACTCCACTTGACCGTGTGGGATGCGTCCTGACCACTCAGACCGAGCACGTCGCTGCCCACGGCGCCATCTGTGATCCAGAATCGTGGGTTGGGAGGGGCGGTCTCGACGTCGGAGTCGTCCCACACCACCTCACGCTGTTCGTCGGACGCGGCCACGGCATGCATGTCCTCGAGATCTCTCCAGGCGCCCGGGTACACGGGATCGGGGCTGGTGCTGTTGCCACCGGCGGCGAAGATGGGCACATACGGGAACACCTGGCGCCAGGCGTCGAGGGCGACACGCATGGCCAGCAAGTAGCTGTCCGGGGCCGTGGATTCGGGATGACAGGCGTACGCCCCCAGCGAGATGTTGAGGGCCTGCACCCTCTCCGGGTTCTCCCAATGTCGATCGATGAGACGCAGGATCGCCGCCGCGATCTCGAGCTCGTTGGTCGGGTTCCCGTCGTCTTCTGGGGGCGGGCTCAATTGACCGCGATCCGGGCGTGCCGCCGCCAGTGACACCACGTGATTCGGCGAGATCTGTCGCAACAGACTGGCCACGAACGTCCCATGACTGGTGGGCACCGCGTAGCTGTTGTCAGGCGCCTCGATGTCCGTCGGATCATGGATCACTGACATCCAGGGCGGGAGCTCGGCGGCGATACCGGAGTCGACCACGGCCACGATGTTGTTCTCACCCCCTCTGGGCACGTCCGGGAAGCTGATCTGAGCAGTCTCCGGCTGGGTTCCCGACATGGCTTTGGTGTGACCCTGGAATCCGACGGCGTGCACGGGGGACGCCGGGATCTCGAATCCGGCGAGTTCCTCCGCGGTCACGTGCGGGTCGTCGACATCGAGCAGGCCGATCGTCGCCGCCACCGCCTCTGCGTTGTCCACCCCCTCCAACAACTCGAAGACTCGATCCGACTGATTCGCACCGGTCGCTTCCATGGCGGCCCCCAGTTGCTCGATCGGAACCGCGAGAAGACCGTCTATGAAATGACAGCCCTCCTGAGTGGTGTTGCCTGGCGTCATCGTTCCTCTCCTCTCTGATGAGCGCAGGAGCCCCCATGACCCCCATCGGAGAGGCGAGTATAGGTAACTAGTCATATGGTGCGTCGATGAAAACGAGTGCGGGAATCCTCGAGAAGGCATTTGCCGATCCTCCCGCTGCCCTGGTCGAGGGTGCCGGGTATCTCGAGACGCTGGGTGACGATGACCCTGCCGAGAGAGCCGCCACCTCGAGGGCGATGAGTCTGGCGGCGCGGCTGGTCAACCAACTGGACGACTCGATTGCCTACGCCCGCTCCGGAGCGGACGTGGCCGCAGCGGCAGGGCTCGTCGAGTTGCAGGAGCTCAACCTGCTCACCTTGGCCGGGTCGCTGGCCATCGCCGGCCAGGCGGGCGAGGCTCTCGCATTGATCGAGGATGCGCTTGGCTCGGCTACCGACGACCACATGCAAGCCCGATTCCAATTCCAGCGAGGGTTCGTGCTCAACGGTCTCGGTGAGGTCATCGAGGCCAGAGACGCCTTTGAGACCGCCCTGGGATTCTTCCGGGAAGTCGGCGATCGGCAGTCCATTGGATCCACGTTGCACAACCTGGGCCAGATCCACACCCAGATCGGCGAGCTGGCCCAGGCGGAGCGCGACCTCACCGAGGCGATGGAGATCGCCCGGGACCTGGGGGAGACTGCCTCCATCCCGGGTCTGGAGCACAACCTCGGGCTTCTGGCCGCGTATCGCGGCGACATCCCCGAGGCGCTCGATCGGCTCACCCGAAGCGACGAGTTGTACATGGAGGTCACCGGGGCCGAGGTGCCCCAGCATGTGGCCCGCTGCGAGGTCCTGATCAGTGCCGGGTTGTTCTCCGAGGCGTTGGCGCTGGCCAGTGAGATTGCCGCCGGCACCGAGAGGGCCGGCGATGCCGAGCACGAGGCGCGGGCTCGGATGGTGGCCGCCCAAGCGGCTCTGCTCGCCGGCGAGCCGGGCCAGGCCATGAATCTGGCGGCGCGGGCCCGGGAGCGGTATGTGGAACAGGGCCGGGAGACACGAGCCCTGGACGCGGCCGAGGTGTGGTGCGAGGCCCGATACGTCGTAGAGGGAGCATCACACGAGCTGGCACACGACGTGTCTGCGCTGATCGAGGCCTTCGATCGGGAGAGCCTCGTGGTGCCTGCCGCCCGGGCCCGTCTCCTCGCCGGCCGGATCGCCATCGATCTGGGTGAGACCGACCAGGCGTCGAGGATTCTCGAGACTCTGGGTGCGACCCGCACCCATCCGCTCGAGGTCCGGGTGCAGACGGACATGGCTCGAGCCCTGCTCAGATCTGCTCAGGGCGACACCAGGGGTGCCATGGGGGCGGTTCGCTCCGGGTTGAGGCTCATCGACGAGCATCAGTCGGCCCTCGCCGCCACGGATCTCCGCATGGGGGTGGAGCGTCTGGGGCGGGAGCTCGGGGAGATCGGGTTGGGTCACGCCCTCGACTCAGGCCGTCCCCGTCAGGTCCTGGAGTGGATGGAGCGGACCAGGGCACGCGCTCTGCGACATCGTCCGGTGCTCCCCGACGCACAGGACGAGGTTGCCGCGCTCATGGCCGAGCTGCGCCAGGTCGATGCCGAGTTGAGGGACTCGGAAGGCGCCGATGCCGGTTTGCACGGGAGACGCCGCCGACTGCACGAGCAGATCACTCGGGCTGATCGGGTCCGGCGGGCGCATCGGACCGAGCACGGTGGCTACACGACCGAGGCCTTGCTCGACGAACTCGGATCGAGGGCCCTGGTGATGATGGCGATTCACGATCGGCGTCTGGTCGCCGCGACCGTGCGAAGAAGACGAGCGCGGGTCGTGGATATCGGGGAGATCGAGACTCTGATGACGGAACTGGGTCATCTCCGTTTCGGGATGCGTCGTTCTGCGCTGTTGGGACGCCAATTCGACATGGCGGCAGTGGACCGCTTCGCCAATCTCCTCCTCGGGCCGCTACACCTCGGCGACGAGGAGGTGGTGCTGGTACCACCGGCCCCACTGATGTCGGTGCCCTGGAGTGTCCTGGCGCCGCTACGGGGCCGGCCGCTGTCAGTGAGCCCGTCCGCCGAGATGTGGTGGCGCGCCCGGCAGCAGACTCGCGGGCGGGGACCGGTCGTGGTGGCCGGAGGCCCGGGTCTCAGCTTCTCACGAGCAGAGGTCGAGGCGGTGGGAGCGGTACATCGCGGCGCCGATCTCTATCCGCCGGGGGCCACCGTGGCGGAGGTGGGGAAGGCCCTGTCGGGCGCCTCACTGGCCCATGTTGCCTGTCATGCCGTCTTCCAGTCGGAGAACCCGATGTTCTCCTCGTTGCGTCTGGGGGACGGCGGTTTGTACGTGCACGACATCGAGCGGCTCTCTCCGCCCCCCTCAACCGTCGTGCTGTCGGCCTGCGATTCGGGCTACACCGAGACCAGATCGGGTGACGAGCTGGCCGGACTCACTTCGGCCTTGCTCAGCCTGGGTAGTCGGTCCGTAGTGGCCAGTGTCGGTCTGGTCCCCGACTCCGAGGCCACCACCGGGCTCATGGTCGACCTGCATCGGGGTCTGGTCGCAGGCAGGGAAGTGTCCGAGGCTCTGGCCCAGGCTCAGGAGCCGGCATTCTCGGACCCGGAGCGGGCCCTGACCGCTGCTTCGTTCCTGGTGATCGGCGTCTGAACCGGTTCGCCGCCCGGGCTCAGAGCACGACCCACTGGGTCTTGATGGTCTGACCGCCCTCGAAGCGCAGGACCATGCTCAGCGGGCCCGACACGACGCCCTCGGCCTGGAAACGGCCCAGGTCGTCGGACTCGGTGGTGAAGAACCCACCAGCTGAGTGCACATCGACGGTGTACCGGGTCTGGGGCGAGATGGCCCCCATCAGCCGGCCCGAGGTCGGGTCGAACTCGATGTCGAGCATCCATTGCCCGGCCTGAAAGGAGATCAGACGGGCGGTTGCCGAGGAGCGGACCCCGTTGGGGGCTTCCTGGTCCACCGAGTCGAACTCCAGCTCGGCCAACTCCGCATCGATGTCACGCCAGGTGTAGGAGGCCTTTGCGAATTCGATCACGTCCTCAGGAACCGGATCGCTCTGCTCGAGGCCCCTACCGAGCGCTTCGAGGACCTTTTCGTCCTGCATGTTGAATTCGCTCATTGCTCACCTCCTGACCTTAAGAGCCGTCGGTGCCCTGGCTGATACGTGAAATCGCCGCTTTCAGCTTCTCCAGGCAACGGGCGCGGGTGGGGCCCAGACTCCCGATGGGACGCCCGGTTATCTCCGAGATCTCCTCGTAGCTGAGGGCGGGCTCGATGGTGAGCAGGCGCAACAGCTGATGGCAGACGGTATCGAGCGTGGCGAAGGCCCGGACCACCGTCCGGCTCTCTTCGTCGTCGATCAGCATCTCCTCGACCGAGGGTCCCCGGTCGGCCACGTCGTACTCGAAGTCGGTGAGGAGGACCCGATCACGGGTCTTGGCCACCTTCAGTGCCTCACGACGGCATGTGGTGGCCAGCCATCCGGGCAGCCGCTCTGGGTCCTTGATCGACTCCAGGTTCTCGATCAGCTTCAGCCAGACGGTCTGGGTCACGTCCTTGGCAGTGGCGTCGTCGAGACGAAAGCTTCGGGCCACGGACCACACCATCTGCCCGAAGCGCTCCACGAGAGCGTCCCAAGCTCTGCGATCGCCTTCTGCGGCGAGCATGAGCAGATCTCCGTGGGTCAGGGCCTCCATGGCCGGATCGTAGGGGATGCCCGGCGTGGTTGGTGGCTCCCCGGCATGACACGACCCGCGGTGTGCAAAGAGTGGACCCCGGGTCTCTCGACCCGGGGTCCTGTTCCCCCCGTGTCGGAAAGCCTCGACTCAGAAGCGGAAAGCCACCGAGCCGCCGCCAAAACGAGGTGTGGGAGCCGGGTTCACGGACGGCGAGATCGGCTCCGGAATCGACGGGTACGTGATCGGCTGCGTCACCTGATCCACCGGTCTGTCGGGTGCGCCGGTGCCGGCCCGGATCCCGATCGTCCCCAGCAGAGCGGCGCCGGCGATGGCGGCCGCCAAGGCCACGGCGGCGGTCAGGGCTGTGGTTGTGGACTGTGCCTCAGTCCGGGTTGGATATGTGAAAGTCGTGGTCATTTCCTCTCCTGTCGTCACAAGAGAGGGGAAGGGAGCGCTCCTGATACGCGTTGATCCTCGAATGGAACTGGGCATCACCAGCTTCGCCGAGACCATCCCGAGCTACGGGCAGCCTGCCGTCAGCCATGGTGAGCGGCTCCGCCAGGTGATCGAGGAGATCGAAGTGGCGGAGCGCTTCGGGCTCGACGTCTACGGGCTCGGCGAGCACCACCGCCCCGACTTCGCCTCATCGGCGCCGGCCGTGGTGCTGGCGGCCGCGGCGGGCCGAACATCTCGCATCCGTCTCTTCCCCGCGGTCTCCATCCTCAGCACGGACGATCCGGTGCGTGTTTTCCAGCAATACGTCACCCTCGACCTGGTGTCTTCGGGTCGCGCCGAGCTACTCGTGGGCCGCGGGTCTTTCATCGAGTCGTTTCCGTTGTTCGGCTACGACCTGGAGGACTACGACGAGCTCTTCGCCGAGAAGCTCGATCTCCTCCTCCTGATCCGCGACAACCAGGAGAACATCGAGTGGTCCGGCCGGTTCCGCCCGCCCATCAAGGGACAGGGCATCTACCCGAGACAGGAGCGACCGCTGCCGATCAGGGTCGCGGTCGGTGGGACTCCGCAGTCGATCGTGAGGGCGGCGAGTCGGAATCTCGGTGTCGCCCTGGCCATCATCGGGGGCAGCCCCGACCGCTTCCGACCGCTGGCCGACCTGCATCGCAAGACACTGATCGAGTCCGGCCACGACCCCGCCGGGGCGCCGCTCTCGGTCCACGGGCACGGGTACGTTGCCGAGAGCGACGAGCAGGCGGTCGAGGACTTCTACGGGCCGTACGCCGCCGCCATGACCGCTCTGGGGCGGGAGCGCGGGTGGGGCCCTATGACCAGAGAGCAGTTCGAGTGGATGCGGTCGCCCGAGGGATCGCTGGTGCTGGGGTCACCTCAAACGGTGGCCGCCAAGATCCTGCGATGGAGGGAGATCCTCGGCGTGAGCCGGTTCGAGCTGCACATCAGTGTCGGCACCCTGCCCCATGAGAAGGTGCTCCGCAGCATCGAGTTGCTGGGCACGAAGGTGGCCCCGATCGTCAACGAGGGCTGATTCAGGAGGCGATCAGCAGACTCTCGGGGTGGGTCTGCTCCCGCCGCTGCACACCGATCCGGGGCTCCTCCGCGAAGGGGAAGACCAGCGGGTCCTCGACGGCCTCGTCGGCGGGCCTGGCGAAACGGTTGCGATACACCGGTCCGGATAGCTCCGTGGTGAACCGGACACTGATGTGACCGCAGGTCTCACAGATCGACCTCTCCACACCGGCTGCCATCACAGATAGGACGGTTTCGTGCCGGCATGGTCCGGGTCTGGTCCGGGGTCGGATCGCCAGCTCGATTGCTCCCAGTGCCATTTCCGCCATGTGCGGATAGTTCCAGATGATTAGTCCTTCTGGCTATGGGCCAGTAGTCCCATCTGTGGAAAACGGGCGGCGACTTGTCTACAGCGCCCGGGCCAGCACGTCGGAGACCATCTCCCCGTCCCGCAACTCGATCACCCGGTCGGCGATCGCCAGGAGGGCCGGGTCGTGGGTGGCGGCGACCGCGGCGATGTTCTGGTCGTGGACCAGGGCCCTGATCAAGCCGACGATGGACTGGCCGGTTCGCGAGTCGAGCTGACCGGTGGGCTCGTCGGCGATCAGGAGGATCGGGTCGTTGGCCAGGGCCCGGGCGATGGCCACGCGCTGTTGCTCGCCACCGGAGAGCTCCTCGGGGAAATGAGAGGCCCGATCGGCCAGACCCACACGCTCCAGGAGCTGTCGGGAGCGATCCCGTCGGTGTGACGGCTCGGCGCCCACCATGCGAAGAGGGATCTCGACGTTCTCGACGGCGCTCAGGATGGGGATGAGCCCGAAGGCCTGGAAGATGAACCCGATCTTGTTGCGCCGGAGCTCGGCCCTCGAGTGCTCGTCGAGAGTGGACAGATCCTCGCCCTCGATGCGGACCCTGCCGCTCGTCGGCTGGTCGAGGCCGCCGAGCATGTTGAGCAGCGTGGTCTTGCCGCTCCCGGACCGTCCCCGGATCACGACGAAGGCACCCCGGTCCAGTGTGAGGCTGAAGTCGTTCACCGCCACCACCGGCTCGGGACCGGTGTCGTAGACCCGAACGAGACCACGAGCCTCCAGCAGACGCGCCTGGTCAGTCATCGCGGTCGTCCTTGGCCCGGTCCGGCCACACGTTGACGTGGTCGGGGTCGAGCGTCAGGCGAACCCGGTCCTTCAGCTCGAGGGCGTCCAGATACTCGTGGGGCAGCTGCAGTCTCCCTGCCCGGTCAAGGACGGCGAACTCCTCGGCGATCGTCCGATGCTCCCCGCCCTCGCTGATCTCGGTGCGTCGGAGGACCTCGCTGCTGGTGCGCCCGTCACGGATGGCAACCGTCCGGTTCACGTGCTCTGACACCATGGGGTCGTGGGTGACGATGACCACGGTCGTCCCCAGCTCCCGGTTCAGTGTCTCCAGCACTTCGAAGACCTGTGTCGAGGTGGCACTGTCCAGTTCTCCAGTCGGCTCGTCGGCGAAGATGACACTTGGCGAGTTGGCCAGGGCGACCGCGATCGCAACCCGCTGCTGCTCCCCACCCGAGAGCTGGGCGGGTGAGTGGTCGGCACGGTCGGCCACACCGACCTGATCCAGAAGCTCCATGGCCCGGTGTCGGGCGAATTTGCGGTTGCCGCCGTCAAGGGTCATGGGCATCTCGACGTTCTCGCGGGCGGTCAGATAGGGGAGGAGGTTGCGGGCGGTCTGCTGCCAGACGAAACCGGTCACCCGTCTCCGGTAGATGGTCCGATCCGCCGGCTCCATGCTCAACAGGTCGTATCCCGCCACGGTCACCTTCCCCGCGGACGGGCTGTCCAGTCCCCCGAGGATGTTGAGCAGAGTCGACTTTCCGCTGCCGGAGGCGCCCACGATGGCGATCAGCTCTCCCGGTGACACCACCAGGTCGAGCCCTTGGAGCGCTACCACCTCGATGTCGGCGATCTTGTAGATCTTGACCAGCGTGTCGCAGAAGATGATCGGCTCGGCTTGCCGCGACTCGCCTCGAAGAACACCGGTCTGCCCTGGGGCCGTCATCCCCCGCCCATCCGCAGTGCGTTGGTCACGGCCCTCCGATGGTCCACGCCGACAAAGATAACGACAGCCACGGTCACGGCAGCGACCAGTGCCAGGACCATCCAGGCGATGAGCCCCCAGTCGATCACCACCGATACGGGGACGATCCCGGCCACGATGCGATCGATCCCGAGTGCCGGGGACAACCACTGTGCGACGAGCACACCGGTCAGTGCCCCCGTGACCGTGGCCAGAGCCAGGACGGGGAGCTGTTCGAGGAGATTCAGCCGCAGCGACCCCCGGTCGTCGAGACCAATGGCCCGTAGGAAGCCCAGGTCGCGCAAACGGGGGGTCGAGCCGATGGACAACGACGAGACCCCGGTGACCACGGCCAGGATGGTGGCGAAGACGATCACGAGAAGGAGACCGGTCTTGGCCCACTCCACCAGCGGGTCGGACAGGAGATCGTCGCGGACCTGGTAACGGGAGGACACCTCGAACTCGATCGACTCCTGTGCCAGCGCATCCCTGATCGGCTGCTCGCTGGCCGGAGGGGCCTTGAGATAGGCGACGCTCGGTGCGACCTCGACCCCGGCGAGCCTCTCCAGGGCTTCCGAGTCGATGACCACGAAGGGCTCGCCGGCGGGAAGCCCGGGAAAGTGGTCCCGCACCTCGGCGATGACCAGCACGGGGTCGATGGCGCCAAGGTCGACGGACACCACGTCTCCGGGGGTCGGGTCGGGCTCGATCGGCCAGTCCGCCGACACGATCGCAGGGAGTGATCCCGACCCGTTGCCCCCGTCTTCCAGCATCGTCTCCGGGAGGCGGGGATCCCCGGGGGTGCCCTGTGTCATCCTGTGATAGGCCTCGAGATCGACTGCGAGAACCCGGGTGTCCACCGTCCTGGAGCCGGTCTGGATCCGGGCACGTGGGTACAGGGTGGCCCCGGCGGCGTCGACCACCCCGGGCAACCCGGCCGGATCGAGCGAGGCCGGAAGAACCGAGCCCTCGCCCAGCCTTCGCACAGTGAAGTCCGCTCCCACCGCTTGCCAGGTCTGGGTCTCCTGGCCGAGCACGATCGAAGAGCGCAGGATGACCGCGAAGGCGGCCGTGGCCACGCAGAGCACCACGACCATGATGGGAAGACGTGCCGCCAGGTCCCGCCCGCCGCTGCGTCGGAATCCGAGGTAGGGCACCAGATCCCGACGTCGTGCGCTCACTCCGGCCAGACCTGCCATCAGGGGCGGGAAGAGACGGCTGAGCAGAACTCCCACGGCCAGCCCGATGAGGCCGGGGGTGATTGCCAGCAGTAGGTCGACCCCCTCTGCCGATGCTCGCTCAACTCCTTGCGCTTCCCTCCGCAAGGTCAGGACGGCGCCGACTGCGACCACGAAGAACAGGCCGTCGAGCACCCAGAGCCAGACCGGAGATGCTCCCGGCCGGCCGGTGGGCTCCCGTTGCAGCGCCCCCAGACGTCGTCGCGACAGGGGCAGGGCGGAGACGACGACGAGAACGGTGGCGATCACGACCAGCGTCGCGGCAGCGAGGAGAGGCACGGTGTCGTCGGTGCCCGGAACCGCCCACCTGGCGATCAGAAAGCCGAGGAGCGTGGCGGGTACGGTGAGCAGCAGAGCCTGATAGAGCCGGGTGGCGGAGAGCTGGGCCGGTGAGGCACCCCGGTTCCTGGCGAGGATGATGGAGCGCCGGTGACGGTCCGTGATCGAGACCGCGAGCATCATGATCCCGGCAGTCAGCACGATCACCATGCCCCCGGCGGTCATCGCCATGAAGTCGACCGACTGGCGTCGTTGCAGGAGGTGGTCCTCGATGAGATCGGGCAGCTGACTGAAGGCGCGCTCGTTCTCGGGCAGCACGGCGACAGGGGCGTGCAGCTGGAGGAAACCGGCGAGGTCGTCGCGGATGGTCTCGATGCCCGATCGGGCCAGGAGGTCGGAGTCGACGAAGTGACGCCACGTGTACAACCAACTGGCCGTGCCGAGGGCGATCCCCATCGGCTCGTACTGCTCCGGGCTGATCAGACCGGTGGCGCGCACGATGCGCAGGTCGGCGTTCTGCTGGATTGCCGGGCGATGCAGGGTCGGATCCCCGTACCAGTACTCCAGTGAGGGATCGTCGAGCTCGGCGATGCCGGACACCGAGAGCACGAGGACCTGACCCAACTCCTCCCCGGGGACGCCGAAGTAGAGGGGATCGGTGCTGTCCGGCTCCATGACGACTCGTGACCCAACCGTCAGCCCGAGTTCCCGAGCAGTCTCCGACGACAGCACCACTTCGACCAGCGGCACCTCCTCCAGACTGCATCCCTCCGCTGTCCCGCCCTGAGCGAGCTGCTCGGTGACTCGTTGGACCTCGTCCGGCTCCGTCGGACAGCCGAGCCCGACCAGAGTGGTCACCGGCTCCTGAAGCGAGGGCATCACACCCTCCACCAATGTCAGATGGTCCTCGATCCTCTCCTGGTAGCGCAGCTTGAGGAACATCGGGTACGGAGTGGAAGGCTCCTCACCCGGAAGCGGTGAGAGCCCGAATCGGGGCGAGTCCACGACGAAGGTTCGATCGGAGATCACGTCGGCCACCGACCGGGGGATCTGGCTCCGGGCGAACTGAGCGCCATGATTGGCGACCATCGCCATCGGGTCGCCGGCAGGCCCGGCCGGGATCTGTCGCGTCACCTCGACCCGGATATTGCGTTGCCCTGGTCCGGGGTCGGTGGCGGTGGCCCTCAGATCCTCGGAGGCGGCGACCTCGAGGAGTCGCGGCGTGCCGGTGAGGATGAGGCTCGCCAGCAGGACGGCAATTGCCGCCGTGGCGACCAGGCCAGGCTCGGAGAAGAGCTGCGCCAGAGTGGGGCCTGCTCCCAGCCAGGCACCGCCTCTGCGCCTGCTCACCGATCCTCTCCCATCCGGATCATCCTCCCCAGACCCACCCGGCGCAGGATGACGGTGAGGACGGTGACCACGATGAGAAGGAACACGAGCAGGCTGAGCTGCATACCAAGGACCACCCTCCATGGGAATTCGACGGTGATCTCGGGCACCGGGCGGCTGCCGTCCTGGGTCAGGCTGACCAGAGGGATCAGAACCCGGGTCAGGACCAGCCCGAGGATGGTTCCCAGCACCAGGCTCACCACCACCAGGACACCTTGCTCGGCCAGGAGCCAACGTCCCAGCTGGCCGGGCGAGAGGCCCAGCGCCCGCAGCAGGGAGAACTCGACCAGACGCTCGCGTGCCGATACCACTGCGCTGACGCCGAAACCGACCGCGGCGAACAAGGCGGCGGCGACGAATCCGATGACGAGGGCGCCGATGGCACCGAGTGCGATCGGGTCGAACACCAGAGAGTCTTCGGTCGTCTGCCGGCTGGTCACAGTGAAACTGGCGAAAGGAGCGTCCTGGAGGGCGGCCACGACGGCGTCGTCGTCTGCCCCCGTAGTGCCCAGCCAGTACTGGTCGGTGAGGTCCCGCCACAGGCCCGGCTCATAGGCCATCATCTGGAGAGTGGGCAGGTCCACCAGCACTGTCTCCTCCGACCGGGGGTCGATGGTCGGGAATCGCTCGATTGTGCCCACCACCAGACCGGGTGTGGAGAAGACCCGCAGCGGGGGCAGCCCGGCGATCTGGCCGACATCGAACAGACCCGAGTCGATGAGACCCTGTGACACCAGCACCGGGTAGGTGGCGGGGAGTGCGCCGCCGGCCGGCCGGAGGCTGAAGTACGACGGGACCACCATGAATCCGGTCGATCCGGTCTCGATGGTGAACTCGAGTCCGGCGTCACTCCCGGTGAGCGTTGTGATGCTGGGCAGGGTCACGCCCTGCACCAGGGTCGCCTCCGTGTCCCACGCTGCCGGGTCGGACCCCGCTTCGACGTCGAGGGCGGTCTCGCCCTCGTGCACCCGTATGCCGCCGAAGACCAGATCGACCGTACGGGACTGATCCGCGGGCACGATGGACTCGATCTCGATAGCAACCAGACCGAGCGGGTAAGCGGGAGCCAGGGTCACCCCTGCTGCGTCGTGGGTGAGTGGCACCAGGAGACGCTGGGTCTCCCCGTCGGCGGTGATGCTGCCCGCCTCCAGACGATGGAGCAGGCCAGTGCCATCCTGCACGATCAGTCGGACCCGATTCCGGAAGGCCGGCTCCGTCACCTCAGGTGGCAGATGTTCCACCGCCGAGAAGACCAGCTCGATGGTGTCGGGCTCACCAGGCAATGGTGCTGTCGCCATGGTCGGTCGGGCTGACAGCAGCTGTCTGACGCCCTCTTCGAACTCCGGCCCGAGATCGGTGTCGGCTATGGCGGCCGCCTTGGCGGCGTCGATGGCGACGAACCGGGTCACTGTGGAACGTTCCCCGATGTCCCCCGCGCTCTGCCACACCGGCGTCGACACCTCCACCGTGTCGATCGTCTCATGGGCCGTGGGGAGGAGGAGGTCGGGGATGGAGCCCGTGCTCTGGTCCGGGACCACGGAGACGTCGGCGCCGACCAGATGGGCTGCCCGCTGTCTCTGTGAGGCAGTCCAGGTAGTGGCGTATGAGGCGGCGAAGCAGCCGATCCCGACCGCGATGATCAGCAGCAGCGATGATCTGGCATAGCGAAGGGGCCGACGCGCCAGCTGCCAGGAGGCCAGAGCCGGGATGGTGGACTGGCGGGCAGTGGCGAACCCCTCGGCAGCACGTGCCAGGGTGGGGACGATCCTGAGGGCGAGGATGGAGCCGGCGAGCAAGCCGAGGACCGGGGCCACCACCAGGACCGGGTCCACCCCGAGCCGACCTCGGACTCTGGCCCCCAACTCCGGGCCCACCTGGGTCAGCTGCCAGATCGCCAGCCCGGCGAGAGTGATCAACGCCAGGTCGATCCCGAACCGCTGGACGGCGCCGACACGGGACTGACGTCCTCGTCGGGACGACGTCCCGAACTCGCGTGCGGATCGCCATGCCGGCCAGGAGAGGGCGCCGATGGCCATGATCGCCCCGAGACCCACGAGCAGGAATGCCTCCGGAGTCGGCCGGGGGTCGATGGTGAGACCGATGGCCGACAGGGGCCCGATCAGATTCAACATTCGGAGCGCGAAGACCGTGGCCAGTGGGGCGAGGAGGACGCAGGGGACGGTCAGGATGAGGCCTTCGACGGCGGCGAGGGTGCCTACCTGGCGGGGGCTCGTCCCCCTCGACCTGAGCAGGGTGGTCTCGGTCATGCGGGCGTCGGCTATGAGCCCGGCCGTGAGGACGAGGGCGTAACCCGCCAGGATGGCCAGCTGCAGCATCAGCGCCACCACCGACGATCTGGTCACGGTGAGCGAATGGTCGACCCCTGCCAGCAGGCGGGATACCTCGGATGTGACCGTGAACGAGGACACCCCGGTTGGGTCGTCCCCGGTCACGGTCGCGACTGCGTTGTCGAGTTCCGACTTCAGCCCGGCCACTGCGGCGCGCAACTGGTTCACCTGGTCGACCCGGAGATCCTCGTACCTGGGGAAGACCCGCCAGGCGGCGGTGACCCGTCCTGCCAGGTCGTCTCTGATCGACTCGGAGGACGTCACGAACGGCCCGAGGGTCCGAAACGACGACGACTGCACCATGCCGGTTCGCGCCAGCGGCACGTCGAGCCAGAACCGGTCGGCGGGATCGGTCGCCTCGTAGATGCCGACCACGTCGAGGGTCCTCGTGATCGTCTCGTCGCGTCTATAGATGATGTCCAGACGGTCACCGACCTCGATTCCGAGGGCGTGCGCCGCGGGCCGGTTGACCGCGACTTCCAACGAGGCGGAGCCCGGGGTCGGCCAGACGCCGGTCACCAGCTCCGCCCGGTGCTCGATCCCCTCGAGATGTTGCAGCGAGACCAGGTCCGTCCCGTCTCCGTCGTCCTGTCCGGCGAGACCGAAAGTGTCCCCTTCGAGCCGGAGGAGCATTTCGGCGCCGGGCACCCGGAACGCCCGCTCCAGGACGTCCTGGACGGCCCCATCGACATCCTCGAGCCCTTCGGGAAACAGACTGGTCTGGGCCACCAGGTTGCTCTCGGTGACGGGGGCATCCTCGATGGTGGCCCTGAGAGCGGACGCGGAGACCGCGTCCGCGTAGATGGGCCCGGCGGCGAGGAGCATGGTGGCGAGAAAGACGGTTATCAGGGCCGCGGTGACGACTGGCCAGTCCGAGGTGATGCGTTTGACCACGCGCCCCATCGTCGCCGGCAGGGGCGCGGTCATCAGGTCCTACCTGCCGGAGCGGCTCCCGTCGTTCTCAATCGGCAGACCTTATGCGTGATCTCCCATTACGGGCGGCAGTTGACGCAGTTGCCCCCTGGTGGTAAACCTCGCCTCGATGAGCAACGGATACTTCGTCCGGAATTGGTGGTGGCCCACCCCATAGTGGTGGTGCTCACGCGGCTCATCGACTGACCGACACAGACCCACCCGAAGACCACGAGGTGGGTTTTTTCATTCCCGGGAACGCCACCTCGAAGGACAACGAGGAGCAAATGGAATCGATATTCGACATACCGGCGGACCTGGACACACCGGTCTCGGCCTATCTGCGGCTGGCCTCTCTGCAGCCCCGGTATCTGCTGGAGAGCGTCGAGGGAGGGCACACCGGCCGCTACTCCTTCATCGGGTTCGGCGACACCCAACGTGTCACCATCGAAGACGACGGTGTCCACCGCGATGGTGAGCTCCTGGACAGCGAATTGCTGCCAGGTTTGCGGCAGGCACTCGCCGGGGCCCCCGTCTGCGAGCCGGTGCACCCATCCTCCCCATTCGACGGCGGGCTGGTCGGGGTGGCCGCCTTCGACCTGGTGCGGCGGCTCTACCGTCTTCCCGAGGCGCCGCACGGGAAGTCGGGCCCGGACGGGGTCTACATAACCACCGCTTCGATCCTGGTCTTCGACCACCTGACCCGACGTATGGCCCTTCTCCATTCGGGATCCGAAGACGAGCGTCGTCAGCTCAGAAAGCATGTGCGGGAAGCGCTCCGGGGCGGTCTCGACCATGCCAACGGGGCCAAGGGCGGGCACAGCCCGGCCACACCGAGCATGACCGATCATGAGTTCATGGCCGGAGTGGACAAGGTGAAGGGTCACATCACGGCAGGGGACGTGTACCAGTTGGTCCTGTCCATCCGTTTCACCGGTGAGACCGACGTCGACCCGTTCGCCGCCTACCGCGCCCTGCGTCTCCTCAACCCGTCCCCGTACATGTACTTCGTCGACACCGGTGACCGGCAGATCGTCGGCTCCTCGCCCGAGGCCCTGGCGAGGCTCAACGGACGAAAAGCCGAGTTGCGCCCGATCGCGGGGACACGACCCCGTGGCGCCGACGAGGAGGAGGATCACCATCTGGAGCGGGAGCTGCTCTCCGACCCGAAGGAAGCCGCCGAGCACGTGATGCTGGTCGACCTCGCCCGCAACGACGTGGGGCGGACCGCAGCCGCGGGCACGGTGGTGGTCGACCCGTACAAGACGATCGAGCGTTACAGCCACGTCATGCACATGGTGAGCGGGGTCACCGCCGACCTCAGGCCGGACCTCGATGCCTTCGACTTGTTCGCCGCGGCGTTCCCGGCCGGGACAGTGTCCGGAGCGCCCAAGCTGAGGGCGATCGAGATCATCGACGAGCTGGAGCCGGCGTCTCGTGGTCTCTACTCGGGGTCCATCGGCTACTTCGGGCATGGAGGGGCGATGGATCAGGCCATCACGATCCGGACCCTGGTGTTCGAGCAAGGCGGCTACAGCTATCAGGCCGGGGCGGGGATAGTCGCCGACAGCAATCCGGCCACCGAGCACAACGAGGTGCTGTCCAAAGGGGCAGCCCTCGAGTCAGCATTGGATCTGGCCAAGGAGGGGCTATGACCCGTGTCCTCGTGATCGACAACTACGACTCGTTCACCTACAACCTGGTCCAGGCTTTCCTGACCGCCGGGTCGGAAGTGGTCGTCGAGTACAACGACGTGATCACGCCGGAGGAGGCCGAAGCCATCGAGCCCACCCATCTCGTGGTGTCTCCCGGCCCGGGCCGTCCCGAGGACGCCGGGGTCTCCGTCGAGATGATCAGCCGGTTCTCGGGCCGTATCCCGGTGCTGGGCGTGTGTCTCGGCCATCAGGCGATAGGGGTGGCCTTCGGGGGGAAGGTCGACTCGGCCATGACCCTGATGCACGGCAAGACGTCGGAGGTCTATCACGACCGACGGTCCGTGTTCGCCGGTCTGCCCAACCCGTTCCACGCCGGGCGCTATCACTCCCTGGCGGTGTCGGAAATGGGTCTGCCCGGCGACCTCGTGATCTCCGCCTACACCTCGGATGGGGAGATCATGGGTGTCCGGCACAGGAGTTTGCCGGTCGAGGGCGTGCAGTTTCACCCCGAGAGCGTGCTGACCCCGCTCGGCGACCGGTTGGTGGCCAACTTCCTCGCCATGCGGGTACGGGACTCCAACAACGAGCTGATGGGGGTGTCGTCGTGAAGGAGATCGTTTCCAAGCTCCTGGACGGCGAGGTTCTCACCGACCCCGAGGCAGGGGAGCTGGTCGCCTATCTGACCAACCCGGATCTCGATCCCGTCCTCGCCGCCACCGCGCTGGCCGCGTTGCGAACCCGTGGCGAGACCGCATCCGAGGTGAGGGTCTTCGCATCGGCCCTCCAGGACCTGGCCATCCAGCCCGCGATCGAGGACGTCTCGAATGCAGTCGACGTGGTCGGCACCGGGGGCGACTCCTCGGGTAGTCACAATCTCTCCACCGGCGCCGCCCTGCTGGCGGCTGCGGCCGGCGCTGAGATCGTCAAGCACGGCAACCGGTCTGTGTCGAGCAGATCCGGCAGCTTCGACGTCCTCACCGCCCTCGGGCTCGACGTCCCATGGGATGCATCGCGCGCCGGCCAGGTGTTCGACAGCACCGGCTTCACCTACCTCTTCGCACCGTCCTACCACCCGGCGATGAAGTCGGTGGCGCCGGTGCGTCAGGGGATGGGTGCCCGCACCATCTTCAACGTGGTGGGACCTTTGGCCAACCCGGCCCGCGCTCCGCACCTCGTGGTTGGGGCCTTCAGCCCCGAGATGGCGCGGATGATGGCCGAGACCCTTTCGGGGATGGACATCAAGCGGGCATTCGTGGTCCATGGGGAGCCGGGTTGGGACGAGCCGACCCCGGCAGGCCCCTATCTCCTCCTCGAAGTGACACCTGGCGAAGTCGTGGAGAGGTCGGAGGATCCGGCCGACTTCGGGATCCCGCGTAGCGAGCCGTCTCACCTGGTCGGGGGGGACCCTGCGGAGAACGCCGATGCGATCAGACGGGTGTTCCAGGGAGAGACCGGCCCGCTGCGCGACGCCTTCGTCCTCGGAGCCAGTCTCGCCCTTCGGGTCACCGGGTCGCCCGTCGAAGACGCCCTGGCACGGGTCAACTCCGCCCTCGACGACGGCAGCGCCGGGCGGCTACTCGACGATCTGGGAGCGATGGCTGGCCAGGAGTCGGTCGGTGTCTGACTTCCTCACCAACATGGCCGAGGCCAGTGCCCACCGGGCGGGGATCGTGAGGGAGACCGTCGGGGAGCGGGCTCTGGAGGAGCGGGCCGCCGCCGCCCCGCCCCCACATCCACTGAGCTTCGCACCGGACGGATTCGATCTCATCGCCGAGGCGAAGCTGTCCAGCCCGTCGGAAGGGGCTCTGGTCACCGGCCCGGCCACTGCCGAGCGTGTCGTCGATCTGGCCTCCACGTATGCCGCTCACGGCGCCGTCGCCATCTCGGTCCTCACCGAGCCGGCCCGTTTCGACGGCGACCTCGAGCATCTTCGAGCCACGGCGCACCAGGTGGAGCTCCCCGTCATGCGCAAGGACTTCCTGGTCGACCCGATCCAGGTGCTGGAGGCGCGGGCCGCCGGGGCATCCGGTGTCCTGCTGATCGCCACCCTCCTTCCCGGCGAGCTGCTGGTGGAGATGACCGACCTCAGTCTGGAGCTGGGCATGTTCGTCCTGGTCGAGGTGTTCGACCGCTCCGATCTGCAGAATGCGGTCAAGGTCTTCGATCGCGAGGTCCTGGTCGGGGTGAACAGCCGCGACCTGACGACACTCGAGGTCGACAGCACCAGGTTCGAGACCCTGGCTCCCCATCTCCCGGATCATCTCCCCGCGGTCGCCGAGAGCGGGATCGGCAGCCCGGGCGAGGCTGCCTTCGTCGCCGACCTCGGCTATCGCCTGGCTCTGGTCGGGTCGTCTCTGGTCAGGGATCCCGACCCCGGCGCCCTCCTGCTCAGGATGCTCTCCGCTGGCCGCGACGTGGTCAGGGGAGTGGCGTGAGTCTCTTCGTCAAGGTCTGTGGCGTCACCGACCTGGCCGCTGGTGAGGCGGCGGCGGGTGCCGGCGCCGACGCGGTCGGCTTCGTCTTCTCTTCGTCGCCGCGTCAGGTGACCCCACCCACGGCGCTTTCCATCTCGGCGGAGCTGCCGCCGCAGATCACGCGGGTGGCAGTGTTCCGACGACCCACGCGGTCCGAGATCGAGGACGTCCTCGAGATATTCACTCCGGACCTGGTCCAGGCAGACCACGACACCCTGGCCGGGTTCGACGCCGTCGACACGCTGCCGGTCTATCGCGAGGACGGTCCTGCCCCCGACGGTGGCCGCTTCCTCTACGAGGGTCCCGTCAGCGGTGTCGGGGAGATGGTCGACCTGTCCCGGGCCATCGGAGTCGCCCGTCTCGGGGAGATGATCCTCGCCGGTGGGCTCCGCCCCGACAACGTCGGCACCGCAATCTCACAGGTCAGGCCGTACGGGGTCGACGTGAGCAGCGGGGTGGAGACCGCACCCGGTCGAAAAGACCCGGCCCTGATCCGTTCGTTCGTCGCCGCCGCCCGGGCGGCTCAAGAGAGGTTGGTGAGTGCATGACCGTCGAGACCGTCCGCAGGGTGACCGGGAACGGCAGGTTCGGCGTCTACGGGGGCAGATACGTGCCCGAGACGCTCATGGCCGCATTGGACAAGCTGGAAGACGCCATGGGTGAGCTCTTCTCCGATCCCGGCTTCCTGACCGAGCTGGATAGAGAGCGGGCCGCCTTCGTGGGCCGTCCCACCCCGCTCACACGGGCCGAGGCTCTCGGGGAGATCTGGGGGGCGCAGGTCTTCCTGAAGAGAGAGGACCTCTGTCACACCGGCGCCCACAAGATCAACAACGCCATCGGCCAGGCGTTGATCGCCCGTCGGCTCGGGGTGCGCCGGATCGTCGCCGAGACCGGAGCGGGTCAGCACGGCGTCGCCGCCGCGGCCGCGGCTGCCCGGGTTGGTCTCCCTTGCACCGTCTACATGGGCTCGATCGACGTGGCCCGGCAACGGACGAACGTCGAGCGAATGGTCTTGCTCGGCGCCACCGTGGTCCCGGTGGACAAGGGTGGCAAGACTCTGCAGTCGGCCATCGACGAGGCGATAAGGGACTGGGTCTCGGACCCCGACGGCACTTACTACCTGCTCGGCTCGGCGGTGGGCCCTCACCCATATCCCAGCCTGGTAGCCGAGTTGCAGTCTGTGATCGGCAGGGAGGCGCGAGCGCAGATGCTCGAGGCCACCGGGTCGCTGCCGGACGTGGCCGTGGCCTGTGTCGGCGGCGGTTCCAACGCCATCGGCATGTTCCGCGGGTTCGTGGACGACGTGGAGGTGGGTCTGCTCGGGGTGGAGGCCGGTGGGGACGGTCACTCGCACAGCGCCACCCTGGGATCGGACACGGTGGGTGTCCTCCACGGGGCGATGACCCCACTGCTCCAGGACCGGTACGGCCAGGTTCACGAGACCCATTCCATCGCCCCCGGGCTCGACTACCCGGGTGTCGGCCCGGAGCACGCGATGTTGCGTGACTCGGGGAGAGCCCGATATGTCTCAGCCCTGGACACCGAGGCGCTGGAGGCGCTGCGGGAATGTGCCACCCGCGAGGGTGTCATCCCGGCCCTGGAGTCGGCCCACGCCCTGGTCGGGGCGCGGCGTTACGCCGCCGAGAATCCGGGCGCCAGCATCGCCGTTTGCATCTCGGGCCGGGGGGACAAGGACCTCGACATCATCAGGGAGGCGAGTCATGAGTGACATGACCGCGGTCAACTCGGCGATCCGGGCCGCCGGAGGCCACGCCATCTGCGCCTACCTGACTGCCGGCTATCCCGACCTGGACAGTTTCCCCCGGATCCTCGCCGAAGTGGCGGCGGTGTCCGATGTCGTCGAGATCGGCGTACCGTTCACAGATCCAATGGCCGACGGTCAGACCATCCAGCAGGCGAGCCATCACGCCCTCGAGCAGGGTGTGAACCTGGACTACATCTTCGACACCCTGGACGATGCCGACCTGGAAGCCCCACATCTGCTCATGGGCTACTACAACCCGTTCCTCGCCTACGGGATCGATCGTCTGGTCAGCCGGATGACGGACGCAGGGACCTGCGGGCTGATCGTCCCGGATCTCCCCATCGAGGAGGGGGCCGAGCTCAGCGACGCCCTCGAAGCCGAGGGGATGGGCCTGGTCCAACTGGTGGCGCCGACAACACCCGAGGAGCGCCTCCGCCGGGTCGCCTCCGCCTCGCGCGGGTTCGTCTACGCGGTGACCACGCGGGGGACCACGGGATCGACCACCCGGTTCGACGAGGAGGTCCTCGACTACCTGGACCGGGTGAGCGAGGCATCGGAGCTTCCGGTGCTGGCCGGGTTCGGGGTTCGGGAGCGATCCCAGGTCGCGGAGCTGGCAGGTCACGTCGACGGTGTCGTCGTGGGCTCGGCTCTCATCGACGCCATCGACCGCGGGGACGACCCCGCCGGGTTCATCCAGGGTCTGCGACCGGTGGAGGTTGCATCGTGATCGTCGTTCTCGAGCCCGACGTCTCCCTGAAGGACAAGGCGTCGATCGTCCGCTTCGTCGAGAAGCACGGCGGCCGCCTCCTGGTCAGCGAGCTCGGCGACGCCACCCACATCGGTCTGGTCGATACCGCCGCTCAGGCTCTGGCCCCGATGATCCGGGAGATGCCGGGCGTGGCCGAGATTCGATCCGAGGCTCCGCCCTATCCGCAGGTCTCGAGGGAGCACCACAACGCCGACTCGGTAGTCGACGTGAGCCATGTGGCGGTCGGTGGCGACGAGGTCATCGTGATGGCCGGGCCGTGCTCGGTGGAGTCAGCCGAGCAGATTTCGATCGTCTCGACGGGAGTAGCCGCCGCCGGCGCCCGGATATTGCGCGGCGGTGCGTTCAAGCCGAGAACCTCCCCGTACAGCTTCCAGGGCCTCGGCGAGGAGGGTCTCCACCTTCTGGCCGCGGCCAGTAAGGAGAGCGGGCTCCCGGTGGTCACCGAGGTGGTCGCTCCCGAGGACGTCGAGCTGGTCGGCACGTACGCCCACATGCTCCAGATCGGCGCCCGCAACATGCAGAACTTCCGTCTGCTGTCCGAGGTGGGCGCCCAGCCCCTCCCTGTTCTTCTCAAGCGGGGGATCTCCTCGACCATCGAGGAGCTGCTGCTGGCCGCCGAGTACGTGGTTTCGGCTGGCAACCCGAGGGTCATACTCTGTGAGCGCGGGATCAGGACCTTCGAGACCGTGACCCGAAATACCTTCGACGTCAGTGCCGTCCCCGTTCTCAAGCAGAAGACCCATCTTCCCGTGATCGTCGACCCCAGTCATGCCGCCGGTGAGCGCTCCCTCGTGCCGGCGCTGGCGGCGGCCGGTGTTGCCGCCGGTGCTGATGGCGTCCTGGTCGAGGTGCACAACGACCCAGACTCTGCTCTCAGTGATGGGGCGCAGAGTCTGACCATCCCCGGGTTCACCGACATGATGTCCCGGGTCAAAGCGGTTGCCGACGCCGTCGGCCGCTTCATCAGATAAGGCCCGCGGTAGCCTCGACCCGGTGACTTCCATCGTCGATCTGGTGCCACTCGGGTTCCCATGGGACGGATTCGACCCGTTCCTGTTCACGGTGCACCACGTCGACCACTACCCGGCGGGCAACGAGGACCTCGGCCCGTTGGCCCCCCTCCATGGCCGGAACATCGGCTCCGACTTCTCCTACATGGACGGGTGGAGCATGTATCACGGCTCCACCGTTCCCGGTTTCCCGAGACACCCCCACCGCGGTTTCGAGACGGTCACCGTGGTCCGACGTGGCTATGTCGACCACTCCGACTCCCTCGGCGCCACCGCTCGCTACGGGCAGGGCGACGTCCAATGGCTGACCACCGGGGCCGGGATCATGCACGCCGAGATGTTCCCCCTCCTCGACCCGGAGGGTGACAACCCGCTCGAGCTGTTCCAGATCTGGCTCAACCTCCCGCCGGAGTCGAAGATGGTCGACGCCTACTTCGGGATGTTGTGGAGCGAGGAGATCCCCAAGGTCTCGCCAGCGCCCGGGGTGACCATCGAGGTGGTGGCAGGTCGCATCGGAGACTCGAGACCACCTTCACCACCACCCGACTCCTGGGCGTCCCGGCCGGACACCGAGTTCGCCATCTGGATCCTCCGTCTCGAGCCCGGAGCCGTCTACGACCTGGCCCCGGTGGCGGCGGGCACCAATCGGACGCTCTACATGTTCGCCGGAGACGAATTGGAGGTCGACGACGTGGTGCTGATTCCTGACCACGCCGCCCGGGTCGACCCGGAGAGCACGGTCCCGTTGCGGAATCCGGGCGCCCCTGTCGAAGTCCTGCTGCTTCAGGGGAGGCCGATCGGCGCTCCCGTGTTCCAGATGGGCCCGTTCGTCATGAACAGCGCCGAGGAGCTGCGTCAGGCGGTGGAGGATTTCAGGAGGACCCAGTTCGGTGGCTGGCCCTGGTCCGGGCCCGACCCGGTCCACGACCGCAACGAAGGCAGGTTCGCCCTCCACGCCGACGGCAAGGTGGAGCATCGCGATCGCCAACGGGTCTGACCCATGATCCATCAGCTGCGTGTCTACGAGATCTTCGAGCACAACAAGACCGCCTTCCACGATCGTTTCCGGGACCATGCCATGCGGATCATGCGCACCTATGGCTTCGATTTCGTCGGGCAGTGGGAGACAGTGGCCGACGGACGGACCGAGTTCGTCTATCTCCTGGCCTGGCCCGATCAGGAGACGATGGAGTCGGCTTGGTCCGCGTTCCAGGCCGACCAGGAGTGGAAGGACATCAAGACGGTGACCGGCGCCGAGCACGGTCCGCTGGTGGGGGAGATCCGAGAGAAGATCCTCGTCCCGGTGGGGTATTGACGCGCCCGCTCGAACACGTGGCGGCCGGGCTGCGGTCGAGGCGAGCCGAGCTGGTCGCAGAACTGGACCGTCTGGCGGCTCCGCCCGAGGAAGGCGCTGCGGTCTCGTTCGGGAAACGAATTGGCGATGGCACCACCGAGGCGGTGGAGCGTCTCTCGACGACGGCCGCAGCCCGGTCCATCGCCCAGTCGATCGCGGACATCGACCGGGCCCTGCAAAGAATCGACGAAGGGGTCTACGGGATCTGTGAGGACTGCGGTACCGGGATCCCGGATGCCCGTCTGGAGGCGTTGCCTGCAAGCACCCTCTGTGTGACCTGCGCCGCCGGGAACTGACCACTCCGGTGGCACAATTCCCGCATCAGCTTGCTGGCACGCGCTCGATCGATGGCGGAGACGACCCCGCCCACCCGCAACCGTGTCGTCGACCTGATCAGGGTGGTCTCGATCCTCGTGGTGGTGTTCGGTCACTGGCTGATGGCTGCGATCACGTTCGAAGACGGCCAGCTCCAACCGGGCCACCTGCTCGAGCTCGCCGACTGGACCCACCCTCTCACCTGGGTGTTCCAGGTGATGCCCCTGTTCTTCTTCGTCGGAGGCTATTCCAACGCCCTGTCCTGGCGTTCCGCTCGTGATCGAGGGGAGACATACGGATCCTGGTTGCGGGACCGGCTGCGGCGGCTGGCGCTCCCTGTGGTGCCCTTGTTGCTCGTCTGGACGTTCGGCGGATGGTTGGGGCTGCGTCTCGGGCTCGACTGGGAGATGCTCCAACTCGCCTCCCAGGTGGCCCTGGTGCCGACATGGTTCCTGGCCGCCTACGTGGTGATCGTGACTCTGGCGCCGCCCCTGTTGATGGTGTGGGAGCGGTTCGGCTGGTGGTCGATCTCGGTCGGCGTGGTCCTGGCTGCGATCGCCGACTGGGTGTCCATCGGCCTCGACTTCGTCCCCGCCGGGTTCCTCAACTACGTCCTGGTGTGGGGGACCGTGCACCAGCTTGGCTATGCCTGGGTCGACGGCGAGCTGGCGGGAGTACCGAGGAGACTCGGCCTTCTCGTCGTCGGCTTCGCCACGACCCTGGCCCTTGTGTGGCTGGGTCCCTATCCGGTGGCAATGGTCGGTCTGGACACCGCCCAGATCACCAACTCGTACCCGCCCCGGGTCACGCTGAGCTTCCTCGGGATGTTTCAGGCCGGTCTTGTCCTGTTGCTGGAGCCGGTCCTGGCCCGGTGGATGCAGAACATCTCTGCGTGGACCGGGGTGGTCCTGGTCGGCGCCCGGATCATGACCCTCTACCTGTGGCACTTGACCGCCATGGTCCTGGCGATCGGTGTCGGTCTGCTCGCCGACGGTTTTGGCTTCGGGATCGAGCCGCTCACCGGTCAGTGGTGGCTGACCCGTCCGATCTGGTTCGTCGCCCTGCTGGTGCCGACGCTGGCGCTGGTCGCCATATTCGGGAGATTCGAGCGACCCGAGAAGGATCTGCGACCGGCGCCGGCATGGTGGCGACCGGTCCTGGCGGTGGTCATGATTTGTGCCGGTCTGGGCTTTCTGGCCGCCATCGGCATCGCCGACGAGGACGGGCTCAACGGTCTGGTGCTGGCTCTGCCCATCATCGGGGTGGTGATCGGTGGTGTCGTCCGAGCGCCCTGGGATCGGGTCCCGGCCACGACCCGACCACCGTTGCTATAGCAAGGGGTCGTGGTTTCCGAAACCTGGTGCACGCCAAACCACGGAATGGGTTGCTATAGCAAGAGGTCAGTCCCGCGCAGCCATCACGTTCTGGCGGCGACCGTCCCGTCGTCTTTGAGGATGGCGCTCACGATCCACCCGGCGATGGAGATCACGATCGAGGCCAGGAAGGTGTCCCAGAAGAACCCGTCCGAGGTCAGACCGAGATTCCAGACACCGGAGAGCCAGACCACGAACTGCAGCACGATCGCATTGACCACGATGAGGAACAGACCGAGTGTCAGCAGGATCAACGGCAGGCTCAGGAGTCGGAGGATGGGCCGTACGATCATGTTGGCCAGGGCCAGGATGGCGGCCACGATCAGGAACTGCCACCAGGACCCATCGAAGTCGAACCCGTCGATGAGCCACACCGCGACGCCGAGTGAGGCGGCGGTCCCGAGGATGGTGATCAGGAATCTCACCAGGTCAATCTATCCCAACCGGGTCACAGCGATGGGCAATGGGCCTCAATCGGGCACGACTGCCACGGCCTGCAACTCCAGCACGAGACGCGGGTCGGTGGCGAGACGGACGATTTCAACCGAGGTCGAGGCGGCGAGATGACCGCCGAAGCGGGCGCGCATGACCTTGTTGATGGCGTCCTGGTTCCGCTCCTCGTCGACGATGAAGCGCATGAGCTGCACCACGTCACCGAGACCGCCGCCCGCCTGCTCCAGGATTCGCTGCAGGTTGTCGATGGCCATCCCGGCCTGGGCGGCGGGGTCGTCGGGGATATCGGAGAACTCCTCCGGGACGTGAGGATGTGAGTGGTACACGGGGGCGGCGGTGACCCCGGACACGAACACAAACGAGCCACCGGTCACCTTGATGGCCGGCACGTAGGGCATGTTCCACTTCGGGTCGTTGCCCTCGATATGGATGTGCTCCACTTTCATCCCAGACGCTCCTCCTGATTGGTCTTCCCCAAGTTAACCCTCGAGGTCCTGCCGGGTTTCTCGCATCGCCCGGGAAAAACCCCGTAAGTGCCACTGCGCGTGATCACCGGCTCGTCTAGTGTCGCTGAACAGTGTCCTGGCGACACAGTGTCTTGAGGAGGAGTGACATGAGACCTCATCGATGGAGGCACCTCGCAATCCTGACCGCACTCATGTTGGTTGCGGCCGCCTGTGGGGACGGAGAAGGAGGCGACGCCACCACGGCGCCCTCCGGGACCGAGGCCCCCGACGGCACCGAGGCGCCGGGGACCACGACCGCTCCGGGAACGACTGGAGCGGCGAGCGGTGAGCCGATCCGTATCGGGGGCACTCTGGCACTCACCGGGTTCCTGGCCGCCACCGGCGTGATCCACCAGGCGGTGGGCGAAGTGTTCGTGGACAGGATCAACGAGCAGGGCGGCCTGCTCGGGCGTCCGGTGGAATGGGTCCTGCTCGACGACGAATCGCTTCCGGAGAACGCGGCTGCCGCCTACGAGCGGTTGATCACCGAGGATCAGGTGGATCTGGTCATCGGCCCGTACGGCACCGGCAACATCACGGCCGCCATGGCGGTGGCCGAGCGGTACGGGTATGTGTTCCCCCATCACACGGCGAGCCTGACCTACGCCTACGACTACGCCTGTCACTTCAGCTCGTGGTCGACGGGTCTGCACCCGAACATCACCAATCCGAACCTGGTCTACGACGCCATCGAGAGCTCCGGCACCGCGCCCGAGACCATCGGCTTCGTGATCAGCGAGTTCCCGGGGACGATGTTCATCGCTTACGGCCAGGAGGGGACCGACGAAGGAGGCGCCGTGGCCGAGGCCGAGAAGCGCGGCTACGACGTGGTCCTCGACGTGACCTTCCCGACCGACATCAGCGACTGGTCGCAGATCGCGGCCCAGGTGCGGGATGCCAGTCC